>JAQGID010000306.1 GCA_028291405.1 Rhodospirillales bacterium
CGACGCAGCTGCGCGGCTCCATGAAGTTGACGATGACGCGGTTGTTGGCGACCGTCATCTCGACGACATGCGCCGCGGCCGCGAAGGCAGCATCGGTCGCCGCCGGATCGCCCGCCGTATTGTGGCAGAGCAGATTCGCCGGGATGTCCTCCCAGACGGTGGGCGCATCCGGCGCATCGGCGAGCGCGATGTCGGTGACCGACGGGAGCGGGTCGTAGTCGACGATCACCGCGTCGGCGAGATCCTGGGCCTCGGCGAGGCTCGAGGCGATCGCGACGGCGACGGCCTCGCCGACGTGGCGCGCCCGGAAGCGCGCCAGCGGCAGCCACGGCGGGTTCGGGTGCTCGGTGCCGCCGTAATTGGCATAGCCCGGGCCGAGATCCTGCCTCGGGTTCGGCAGCGCGCCAACCCCGGCCGCGGCGAGGTCGTCGCCGGTCAGCACCGTCGCGCCGTGGCGCGCCGCCGCGGCGCTCGCGTCGATCGAGCGGATCAGCGCATGGGCATGCGGCGACCGGATGAAGACGGCGTGCAGCGCACCCGGCTCTGCGGCATCGTCCGTGAACCGCCCGGCGCCGGTGAGAAGGCGGAAATCCTCGACGCGGACAGGCGAATCGCCGATGCGACCAGGGCGCTGACCGCCGGATGAATGCTCTGCCATGGTGTCTTTCTAAGCGACGTTCCCGCTCGCCGCCGGCGCGCCCGACGGCGCGTCGTCGGCGAAGGAGTCCTTCAGCCTCGGATAGACCTCGCGCGCGAAGCTGCGGATGCCGCTGGCGGTCTCGGCGTGATCGAGGAAGCCGGCCTGCCCCATCAGGAGCAGATGGCCGAAGCCGCCGATGTGATCGTGGAATTTCGCGATCTGGCGGTGGACCTGGTCGGGGGTGCCGGCGAACATGATGCCGGCGTCGATCGCCTTGTCGACCGTTGCCATGCTCATCAGCCCGGCATGCGGCCCGGCCGCCGCCTTGCGCATCGCCTGCACCATCGCCGGCGCCGCGACATAGCCGGGCGGGGTATGGAAATGCGGCGGCACCTTGTTGGCGGTGATGTACCACAGCAGCTTTTCAGCCCCGTCGCGCGCCGCCGCCTCGGTGTCGGCGGTATAGACCAGCGCGGCATAGGCGAGGCGGTTGACCGGCACGTCCTCGCCGCGCCCCGCCGCGCGCCAGCCGCGGCGGTAGGAATCGAAGATCCCGCGCGTCGCGGCATAGCCGGTCAGGAAGGTCGCCTGGGTGAAGCCGCGCGAGCCGACCTGCGCGGCGCCGCTGGCGCTCGTCGTCGAGACCCAGATCGGCGGATGCGGCGCCTGATAGGGCCGCGGCCAGATGTTGACCATGCGGTGGTGGAAAAAGCGGCCCTCGTGGCTGAACGGCCCGTCGTGGCTGGTCCACGCCTTCTGGATGAGGTCGATTGCCTCCCACTGGCGCTCGTTCATCCGCACCGGGCTGCTGTTCGCCGCCGAGATCTCGAAGGGGACGCCGCGCACGAAGCCGACCTCGACGCGGCCCTTCGAGAGGATGTCGACCATCGCCATCTCCTCGGCGACGCGCACGGGATCGCGGCGATTGGCGACCGGGTTGCCGAGGATCAGCAGCCGCGCCTTCTTGCTGAGGCGCGCCAGCGCGGCGAGGACAAGCGGCGCCGCCGGGTCGACGCAGGTCGCCGTTTGGTGATGCTCGTTGAGCATGATCTCCATGCCCTCGTCCTCGGCGATCAGCCATTCGTCGAGGTAGCGATCGTAGAGCGCGGCGCCCTTCTGCGGGTCGTAGTTGCTGTTCGGCAAGGTGACGCGGATCGACTCGAATTCGTCGCTGGGCGGCAGGTAGGGATAGGCGTTCTCGCTGAAATGCCAAGCCTTCACGGTTCCTCCTGCGCCCGCTTAAGGCTTTGCGTCGAGCTCTGGGTAATGGCGGAAGATGCCGTCCTCGTTGAACTTGATGCGCCGGTCCGAGGCGAGATATGCCGCGACCCGGGGATGCGTCGCGACGGCATCGTGCACCGTCGCAGCGACGCGCGGGTAGTCCTTGGCGAAGCCCGCGGTCGCGCGCGGAAAGGCGTAGCGCAGCCCGGCGACGATCTGGAACAGCGAGAGGTCGCAGGTCGTCAGGCTGGCGCCGACGAGATGGCGGTCGCCAGCCGAGTTCTGCTCCAGCACGCGCTCGAAATAGCCGAGGTATTTCGGGACGCGGGTCTTGAGGAAATCGGCGGCGCGCCGCTTCGCCTCGGTCTTCTGGTCATCATAATAGAGGCCGCTGGCAATCGGATGATGCGTGTCGTGCGCCTCGACGACGAAATCGGCGATCGTCAGCTGCAGCTGGTTCGCCCACAACCGCCCGGCCTCGTCCTCCGGCGCGAGGCCGTGATGCGCACCGATGTACTGGAGAATATTGGTGGTCTGGCCGATCAGCAGCTCGCCGGCGCGCAGGAAGGGCGGCGCGTAGGGCAGAGGCTCGATCGTCTTGTCCTTCATCAGCTTCATCAGCGCCGGCACGCCCTGCCCGTCGGATTCCTTGCCGCGGGCGACATCGACATACTCGGCACTCGCCGCCTCGAGCGCGAGGCGGATGAACTCGCCGCGGCCCTGGATCGTCGGCCAGTAGTAGAGCTCGTAGATCATCGCTCGCCTCCCGCTCAGGCGACCCGCTCGCGCGGCGCTTCCGCCTCGATCGTCGTGCTGCGGCGCAGCTCGCGGCGCTCGGAGAGGTCGTAGCGGCGGCCGCGGTGCAGGGTGCAGCGATTGTCCCACATGACGACGTCGCCGACCCGCCAATGGTGGCGATAGACGAATTCCGCCTGCGTCGAATGCTCGAGCAGATCGAGCAGCATGACGCGGCCTTCCGGCAGCGGCATTCCGACGAGCTCGCGGGCATGGGCGCCGATGAACAGCGTCTTGCGCTTCGAGCCGGGATGCACCCGGACGACCGGCCAGCGCACCGCCGGGATCGCGTTGATCTGCGCCTCGCTGTAATCGGTGTCGCCGAGGAAGAACCGCGAATGCAGCGCCCAGTGCTCGACCTCGAGCCCGTCGATCTCCGCCTTGATGTCCTCCGGCAGCGCGTCGTACGCGGCGCGCATGTCGGCGAACTCGGTCTCGCCGCCGCGCGACGGCACGGCGTGGCTGGAAAGGATCGAGAACTTCGCCGCCTCCGGCTGGAACGAGCTGTCGCTGTGCCACAGCTGGTTCGCGAAATGCGAGGCAAGCTTGCGGTCGAAGCGCGAGACGATGCGGCCTTCGAGGTCGACGTTCGAGATGTCGGCCATCGTTGGATCCTCGAACCGCGTCTTGCGCTGCGCGACCTTGCTGAAGCCGCGGTCGAGCGGCCCGAACCAGCGGGTGAATGCCATCTGCTGCGCCTCGTCGATCGGCTGGTCGCGGAAGACCAGCACGGCGTAGCGGTTCATCGCGTCCTCGACGACGGCGGCGGACGCCGCGTCGAGCTTCTGGCGGATGTCGAGGCCGCGGACCTCGGCGGCGAAGACGGGATGAAGCGGTTCGAAGGAGATGGACATCGGAAACCTCCGTTACATGCGGAATCGACGCTCGGCGATTATTTGACGATCAGCTTCGACGTGTCGAGCGACGCCTTGATCAGCCCCTGCTTTGACATGAGCCCGACCCACCAATCGAGCTGCTCTTTGCTCAGCTCCGGGTCCTGGATGCCGATCTTGGTCATCTTGAGGACCGGCGCCGGCATCTTGACATAGATCGCGAAATCCTCGAGCGCCTTCTGCGAATTGCCATTGGTGAAGGCCTGCGCCTCGGCGATCGCGGCGCGGAAGGCGGCGACCTCCTTGGGATGCGCTGCCGCCCACTCGCGCGTGCTGATGTAGACGATCTCCGACTGCCCGTCCGGCAGATCGGGGATCAGCGGCGAGACGACGAAGCCGGCCTTGGTCTCGATGATCTGCGTCTTGACGGGATCGATTGCCAGCACCGCGTCGACCGAGCCGCCGGCGAGGATGTCGCGCATCGTCGGGAAGGTCACCTCGACGTAATTGACCTTCTCGGGATCGACGCCCTTCACCGTCAGCCAATAGCGGAACATGACGTGCAGGAAGGCGCCGATGCCCGGCACGCCGACCTTCTTGCCGACGAGATCCTGCGCCGTCTTGATCGTCGTCCCCTCGCGCGCCATCAGCCCCATGTTGTCGAGCTTGCGCGAGACGATCGAGCCGCCGACCAGGGCGACGAGATCGAGTCCGCCATCGACCGCCTGCAAAAAGGTCGTCGTGGTGACGAGACCGATCTGCACCGAGCCCGACAGGATGGCCGGCGGGATATTGGGCATGATCGCGGTCAGCGTCGGTTTCACCTCGACGCCGTGCTTGGCGTAGAACCCCTCCTCCTGGGCGACGAACATCGGCGCGCCGTCGGCGGCGGCGGTGGTCGTCGCGACGATCGGCTCCGCCAAGGACGGCCCCGCAAATATCGTCAGCGCGGCGCAGGCCGCGAGCAGAGTTCCCCTGAGCAATTTCCCCTCCCAGATATTATTTATCGGCTTTCGCCCGGGATCGTAGCCGATCGCGGCGGCTTGGGGAATGCCGGCTTGGGAATAGCGGCGGGACCGGTTTATCGGTTAGGGTGCGCCGGGCTTTCACGGCAAGGGATTTCAAGATGAGCGCGGAACGGCATCTGCGGATCGGTATCGTCGGGTTGGGCAGCGCGGGCGGACGCATGGTCGGCGCCGTCGCCGCGCATCCGCTGACGCGGATCGCCGGCGCCGCCGACCTCCACCCGGAGCTGCGCGAGCGCTTCGCCAGGGACTACAACGTCGAGGTCCACGACGACGCGCTGCCGCTGATGCAGCGGCAGGACATCGACGCCGTTTACATCGCGACGCCGCACCAGTTCCACCGGGCGCACGCGATCATGGCGGCCGAGCACGGCAAGCACGTCATCGTCGAGAAGCCGATGGCGCTGACGCTCGAGGATTGCGAGGCGATGATCGCCG
Organism: Rhodospirillales bacterium; assembly: GCA_028291405.1. GTDB lineage: Bacteria > Pseudomonadota > Alphaproteobacteria > ATCC43930 > CGMCC-115725 > URHD0088. The sequence goes on from JAQGID010000306.1 coordinate 4,953, forward strand.
CCGCCGAGCGTCACGGGACCGTGCTGATCGTCGGCCATACCCACAGCTTCGACCCGGCGATCGCCCGGATGCGCGAGATCATCGCCGGCGGCGAGCTCGGCCGGCTGGCGATGATCGGCATGTGGAACTACACGGATTTCCTCTACCGGCCGCGCCGGCCGGAGGAGCTCGACACGGCCAAGGGCGGCGGCATCCTCTTCAACCAGATCCCGCACCAGGTCGACACCGCGCGGCTCCTCGCCGGCGTCCCGGTGCGCAGCGTCCGCGCGATGACCGGCATCCTCGACCCGCGACGTCCGACCGAGGGTGCCTGCATGGCCTTCCTCGATTTTGCCGACGGCACGGCGGCGAGCATCACCTACAGCGGCTACGATCATTTCGACAGCGACGAGCTGCACGGATGGATCGGCGAGGGCGGCCAGATGCGCAAGCCCGGCCACGGCAGCGCCCGCAAATCGCTCGCCGGAATCGCCAACGCGGAAGACGAGGCCAAGGCGCGGGCAGCGCGCTACGGCTACGGCGGCCCGACGACCGCGCCGCGCGGCGGCCCGCCGTCGCAGATTCACCAGCCGCACTTCGGCATGCTCGTCGTCAGTTGCGAGCACGGCGACCTGCGCCCCTCGGCCGACGGCGTGCTGGTCTACGGCGACGACGGTCTGCGCGAGATCGCCCTGCCGCCCGGCCACAGCGATCCCGGCCGCGACGCCGCGATCGACGAGCTCCACCGCGCCATCGTGCTCGGCGTCAAGCCGGTGCACGACGGACGCTTCGCCAAGGGCACGGTCGAGACCTGCCTCGCCATCCTCCGCTCCGCCCGCGAACGCCGCGAGGTCGTCCTGTAGGCGCTCTTCGCACCTACGCCTCCAACCTCGTCATGGCCGGGCTTGACCGGCCATCCACGTGTTCCAGCTGCCGAGAGAAAGACGTGGATGCCCGGGTCAAGCCCGGGCATGACGTCGTTGGGAGCTGTGGAATAATCGCAGCGTAGCTGGTCTACTGCTCCATCGTGCTCGGCGCGAAGATCTCGTCCAGCTTCATGAGCCGCGGCGTCAGACCCTGCTCCTGCGAATAGGCGGCCGCTGTCTCGAGGACGTCGCGGTTGCTCCGGACGCCGTGCAGCGCCAGCGGCACCTTCAGCTCGGGCACCAGCTCGCGCGGCACCTTGCCCGAGGCGATGTGGTATTCGAGCTGCTCCATCCGCACCTGGTCGGCGATTTCGTTGGCGCGCTCGAAGGCCTTGAACAGGTTGAGCACGACCCAGGGATGCTTCTCGGCGATCTCGCGCTTGATCACCATGCCGTGGTTGATCGGGTAGAGGCCGGTCTTGCGGAAATAGCGGATGCCCTCGACGACGGGATCGGGGAAGACCGGCTTGATGTCGGGGTGGTTCCACAGATCGGCAGTGCTGCGGTCGACGAGATTGGCCTCGCGCAGATAAAGGAGTGTCGCCTCGAGCTCGCCCGACAGCATCATCGAGCCGATGTTCTTCTCGGCCGGGATCTGCTTGATCGTGACGCCCGGGGGCGGCGTGAATCCGGTCGCGCCGGCGTGGCTGATGTCGGGCGTCCGCTCCATCCAGAACTCCATGTCGCTCGGCGCGACGCCGAACTCATGCTGCAGGATGCCGCGCGTCCACAGCGCCGCGGTCTGCTGGTATTCCGGAACGCCGACCCGCCTGCCCTTGAGATCGGCCGGCGAATTGATGCCGGAATCGCGGCGCGCCAGGATGCCGGTATGGAAGAACCGCCGCGTCGTGAAGACCGGCAGCCCGACCCAGCGATCATCGCCGCGCGACCGCGCCATCATCAGCGAGGAGAACGACATCTCCGAGACGTCGAAATCGGCGAATTTGAGCTGCCGCCAGAACAGCTCCGACGGGAAGACGACGCTCGAGATCAGGTCGATGCCGTCCGGCTGGACCGTCCCGTCGAGGATCGGCCAGGAGCGCGGGTTGGAGGCGACGCCGAGGCTGAGCTGTAGTTTCATGATGTCTCCCTGTTGGTCTTTCTCGTGGCCGTCCGTCGCGGTGTCTTGCCGGAATCGGCTATGATCCGGGCGATCTCCCGCGTCGACGGGATGCGCCGCCCTTGAGTGCCCTCGGCTTCGTCGGCGACAAGATTGCCGATCATCGTCAGCATGACGCGGCGCGCCGCCGCGACATCGGCGGGATCGGCGCCGGCGATCGCGATGTCGTTGACCTCCTCGGCGAGCGGGACGAGCTTTTCCTTGAGCGCCCTGCCCTCCGGCGTCAGGAAGATCAGCCCCTTCTTGCCGCCGTCCTCGGCGCCGCCGCGCGCGCGGCGCGTCACGTATCCCAGCGACGTCATCGCCTTCAAGGCGCTGAACGTCGTCGACTCCATCAGCCCGGCCTGCTCGCTCAACGCCCGCTGCGTCAGCCCGTCGTTCTCCCAGAGGATACGCAGGAAGATCCAGTGGCCGATCGAGACGTCGTGCTCGGCGAGACGCAGTTGCAAGCTCCGGGTGACGCAGCGCGTCGCCGTCTTGATCAGATGTGCCAGCCGATCGTTGGGGATCGCCTCGCGCCAATCGATCGGACCGGCGGACCTGTCATCGGGCATGGTACGGTCCGCTAGGCCGCCGTCGCATCGTCGTCGAGCAGCGCAAGCTCTGCCTCGCCGATGCCAAGACGCCGCCAATCCGTGCCCTTCGGCACGATCGCCTCATAGGATTGGACCTTCGCCTCGCGGAGTCTGCCCATGGCGGTGCCGAGCGGCGGCGCCCCCTCGGCGAAGGCGCGAGCCGCGTCGACCATCATCCGACGGAATTGCGCGATGGCGATGTCGCTTGCCCCTAGCGTCTCGCGCGTCCGGTCGGCGATCGGGCTTCGCCCCATCGTCTCGCTCATCGCCATGTCCTGGTTCGGAATGCCGTAGATGCCGGAATAATCGCCGAGACGCATCGCCTGGCGATCCTGCAGGAAATTATTGGCGCGGGTACGGGTCTTGCGGAAGTTCGAATCGAGATCGACGCCGACGCGGGCGCCGCAATATTTACGCCACGCCTCCGTGTCCATCCCTTCGCCCTCGCTCGAGATGATGAAATAGAACATCGTGTTCTCGTCGTCCATCGGCACCATCAGCTGGGTGGGCGAGTAGAGCGTGTTGGGCGGGATGAGCGCGGTGAAGGGCGCGATATAGACGGTGATCCGCATGTAGTCATGCGTCTCGGCGTTCTCGGCCGGCCGGCGGATCGCGACGTAACGCATGCCGTACTCGGTGCGCTGCACCTGCAGGCGCGGTGCCTTGTCGACCGTCGGACGCACCATCGCGCCGCTGCCGTTCTGGGTCGTGCGGCCGCCGACGCCGGGGCGGATGTTGGTCGAGTGCAGCAGCGAGGAGTGCGCCGAATCGATCGAACCTTCGAGGACCTGCGCCCAATTGGCGGCGACGTGCATCTTGACGACGCTGATCTTGGTGCCCGGGTTGGCTTCCCAGACCGGCGGCGCGAATTCCGGCATCGCCGACGCCGGTCCCATATAGATCCAGACGAGACCGCCGCCCTCGCGCACCGGATAGGATTTCTGGCGCACAAGCTCGATCAGCCGGCTGCTGGCGGGCTCGGTCGGGAGATCGACGGCGTTGCCGTCGACATCGTATTTCCAGCCGTGGTAGAGGCAGCGCAGCCCGCAATCCTCGTTGCGGCCGAGCACCAGCGAGACGCGGCGATGCGCGCAATATTCGTCGAGCGCGCCGAGCCGTCCCTTGGTGTCGCGGAAGAAGACGAGATCCTCGCCGAGCAGCCGGACGCGCACCGGCGCGCCGTCGGGTGCTTCGACCTCCTCGGACATGCAGGCCGGGATCCAGTGACGGCGCATCATCTGCCCCATCGCCGCCTCGCCCTCGACGCGGCACAGGATCTCGTTTTCCTCGGCGGTGAGCATCGCCGTTCCTCCTCGGTTATTAATTAGATCTCTAAGTCGAAGCCTAACGCCGACACCGCCACGTTGTCCAGGCTCCATCGCCCTACTAGCCTGCCCTTTCAGCTGCGCGGACGTTGCCTCCGTCAGGGGCCAGACTTGATCCCTGTCCGGCTGGGTGAATCGGTTGTCGACATACGGCAGTTCAATCGACCCTGATTGTCATGCCCGGGCTTGACCCGGGCATCCACGCCTTTTCTTGCCGTATCGGAAAGACGTGGATGGCCAGGTCAAGCCCGGCCATGACGACGGTGCGCACGGAGCAGACAGTCATTCACCTCCGCTACTTCGCACCGTGGTGCAGCCGGCGGTCGAGCCACAGCATCACCGAGCTGAGCAGCGTCGCCAACACGATGAGCATGAAGGTGACGGCGGCGACGGTGCGGAAATCGGCGAGGCCGATCGCCCCCATCAGCATCGAGCCGAGCCCGCGCGTCGAGGCGAACATCTCGCCGAGCACGACGCCGAGCAGCGTCACCGAGAGGCCGAGGCGTAGCCCGGAGAAGATCTCGGGGAGGACGGCGGGAATCAGCATGTGCAATACCCGGTCGCGCGCCGACAGCCGATGCAGCCGCGCCACCCGCGCATAGATCGCCGGCATGTTGCGCACCGCATTCATCGTGAATAGCGTGATCGGGACAACGCCATGCAGGACGCCGAAAACGACCTTGGCCGAGAAACCGACCCCGAAGAACATCAGGATGACCGGATAGAGCGTCACCTTCGGCAGCGAGGCGAGCGCCATCAACAGCGGCTCGCAGGTGTCGTAGGCGGCGCGGCTGATGCCGAGCGAGATGCCGAGCCCAAGGCCCAGCACGATCGTGATCGAGGCTGCATAGGCAAAGGCGAGCAGCGTCGCGTCGAAGTGGCCCCAGAAGGTCGGGCGGCGATAGAGCACGCCGATCTGCGCGATCGTCTCGGCCGGGCTCACCACGATCTCGTCGCCGACCAGCCAGCTGGCGATCTGCCAAACGACGACGAGCGCCAACAGCAGGATGAAAAAATCGGCGAGCCGACGCCGCTGCAGGTGTTGCCGCAGACTCGTCATTCGCCGCGCCGCCCCATCGCGCGCGACGCGAACCGCCGCTCCGGGACGTTCAGCAGGAGATTGGCGAGCGCCACGAGGATGACGACGAGCAGCATCAGCCCGTACATCCGCGGCACGTTGAACTCGTTGTACGAATACGAGATCTGGTAGCCGACGCCGATCGCGGCCATGAGGAACTCGCTGCCGATGACGCCGATGAAGGAATAGGCGACGACCAGCTTCACGCCGCCGAGCAGGTTCGGCAGCATCGCCGGCAGCTGCAGATGAAGCGCTTGCTGCCACCAGGTGAACCGGTGCGTCCGGGCGAGCTTGACGAGGACCCGCGGGAACCGGTCGAGTGCGTCCTCGGTCGCGATGATCATGCCGACGATCGAATTGAGGACGGCGGTGATGATGATCGGCGCGATGCCGAGCCCCAGGATCGCGGCAAGCGCCGGGTAGAAGGCGAAGATCGGGATGGAATAGTAGCTCGCCAGGATCGGCCTTACCGCATCGCGCAGCCGTGGGAATGAATTCAAAACGAGGCCGACGACGAAGCCGCCGATCGTCGCGATGATGGTCGAGGCGAGGATGCAGATCAGCGTCTCGCCCAGATCGGGAAGAATGCGGCCGCTGGCGAACTCGTCGGCCAGAGTCGCGAGCATCACAGAGGGGGGCGCCAGCGTCGTCTTATGGACGAGACCGACTCGGCAGAGGAACTCGATCACGAGGAGCAGCCCGCCGACGAGGGCGATCTGCCGCTTGCGGACCGCGGTCACGAACCCTCCCGCGCCGCTGCGAGCCGGCCGGACTGGTCGAGCGCCTTCTGCGATTCCTCGCGCAGCACGCCCCACAGCCGGCTGGAGACCGCACCGACCTCGGCACGCGCCAGGATGCTGCTGTCGCGCTCGCGCGGCCAGCCCGTCTCGACGATGTCGAGGAAGCGGCCGGGCCGCGCCGACATCGCGCCGATCCGGTCGGACAGCATGACCGCCTCGTCGAGCGCGTGGGTGATCAGCACGACGGTAGCGCCGGTCTCGCGCCACAGCCGCAGCAGCTCGTCGCCCATCAGCAGCCTTGTCTGCGCGTCGAGCGCGGCGAAGGGCTCGTCGAGCAGGATCATGCGCGGCCGCATCACCATCGTGCGGGCGATGCAGGTGCGCTGCCGCATGCCGCCAGACAGCTGGTTCGGATAGGCCTTGGCGAATTGCCGCAGCCCCATGAAGGCGACCGCCTCGTCGACCCGGCGCTTGATCTCCGCCGGATCGGTGCCGTCATGGCGCAGGCTGAAGGCGACGTTGTCCCAGACGTTCAGCCAGGGCAGCGACGCATCCTCCTGGAAGACGGCCCCGACGCCGTCGGGCACGGTACCGCGGACCGGCAACCCTTCGAACGTCACCGTGCCGCTGGTCGGTGGCGTTAGGCCGGCGAGCACGTCCATGAAGGTCGACTTGCCGCAGCCCGACGGGCCGATCACCGAGAAGAACTCGCCGCGGCGGATCTCCAGCGTGATCGGTCCCATCGCCTCGATGACGTGGCCGCCGGCGATCCCCCCGAAGTTGCGCACGAGATCGCGGCATTCGGCATGGATCTCGGGGAGGACCCCGACGGGTTGCGGAACCGCCATTGGTCTCATCGTGCCTAGCGCTGCAGATCTTTGGGGAGCAGCGACTGGTCGACCAGCTGCTTGGCGTCGAACGGGCCATCCAGCTCGCCGACGAGGCGCATTCCCTTGATCGTCCCCTCCAGCGCATCCATCTCGATGTCGCCCTCGCTCCAGTAATGCGCCTTGGCAAGTGGTAGCGTCGCCTCGCGGGCGATCTTCGGGTCAAGCCCCTCGTAATATTTGGTGAGGGTCGCGGCGGCTTCCTCGGGATGCTGCTCGATGAACTGGACGCCCTTGCGGCGCCCTTCGATGATCGCCCGCACCTTCTCGGGATGCGCCTTGATGAACTCGACCGAGGCGACGCCGACGGTCTGCAGCATCGGCGGCAGCACGTCCGAGATGATGCCGATCGAGTGGTATTTGTCCTTGAGCTTGCTCCATAGCGGCTCCTGGATGATGACCGCCTGCACCGAATCGGAATCGAGCGCCTGGATGCCGGCCATCGTGCTGCCGAGCGACGGCCGTGGCATCTTGTCCGCCGGAATGTTGTATTTCTCGAGGATCATCATGCCGATGATGTCGGTATTCGACTTGGGGCTGGTGATGCCGAACTTGTTCCCCGCGAGATCCTTGATCTCCTTGATGTCGGGGCGCTTCACGGCAATGTTGAAATCCGAATCGTTGCGGACGCCGCTGTTGACGATCTTGACGTCGATCCCCGAGCGCACCGCCGCGACGGCGGCGGACGGCGAGACCTCGCCGTAGGGCAGATCGCCGGCCATGATGTTGCGGATCGTCGTGCCGCCGCCCTTCGAGCCGATCACCTCGGTGATGTCGATCCCGGCCGCCTTGAAATAGCCCTTCTCGATGCCGACCGCCCAGGGGAGACCATCCATGATCTCGCCCCAATGCGTCACATTGACCTGCTCGGCGACGGCGCCGCCGGACGACGCTGCGAGCGCGGCTGCGAAAGCGACTGCTGCCAACCTCATGACTTCCTCCCGTTTTGGTTGCGGCCGCTGCACGGTCCGCCGTTCGCCGGCTTCCGGCGCCGCGATCGCACGCGGCTCCGGCTGCAGCATTAGAGATCTAATCTAAAAAATCCAGCGCCGTGTGGGCGGGCTCTCCATGCCGCCTCGGCAGCCCGTCAGCGGTCGCGGTCCTCGCGGAGCAGATCCTCCGCGGGCGTGTGCCGCCGCCCAGCTGTCATGGCGCGCAAGTCCGCCGCAATATCATCGATAGCCGCGTTCATTTCTGCTTAGCATGGTGCCGCATTCAACGGGATCAACGGTGACGCGGTGCGATTCGCTCATGGGCGATGTCTCTCCCTCATCCTCATCTTTATCGTAACACGCACCCCGTTGCGCGGTGTAGGCAGTACGCATCGGTTGAAAGGGTCATGACGATGAAGACGATCACCATCATCGTCGCGATCGTCGGGGTGCTCCTTGGCACGGTACTCGTCGGATATTTCGGCTTCGCCGAGGTCGGCCGCGCGCTGCTCTCGGTCGGCGCGCTCGGCTTCCTCGCGATCGTCGCATATCACCTCGCCGGCATCGCCCTCCTCGGGCTCTGCTGGTACCTGCTGGCGCCGGGGGCGGCGCCACTGCGCGCCTTCGTCTGGGGCCGGCTGGTGCGCGATGCCGGGTCAGAGGTGCTGCCGCTGTCGCAGCTCGGCGGCTATGTCATGGGGGCGCGGGCGGCGACGCTGCTCGGCCTGTCCGGCGCCGCGGCAGCCGCGACGACCGTCGTCGACGTCACGCTCGAGGCGCTGGGGCAGCTCGGTTACGCGGCGATCGGACTCGCCGTCCTGGCGCGGCTGAAACCGGGCGATCCGCTGATCTTCTGGCTCGGCGTCGGGCTCGCGGCGGGGCTGATCGTCGTGCTCGTCTTCGTTCTGGTGCAGCGGCACGGCTTCAGCATGGTCGAGCGGGTATTCCTGCGAATCGCCAAGCGCAGCGTCGCCGACGGCAGCACGCGCCTGGGGGCTATCCGGGACGAGCTGCACGCAATCTATCGCCGGCCCGGCAGGCTGTGCCTCGCCCTCTTCGCCCATCTCGTCGCCTGGATCGCAAGCAGCGTCGAGGCCTGGATCGCGCTCCGCCTGATGGGCGCCGATCCCGGCTTCGCCGCCGTCCTCGCGCTCGAGAGCCTGCTGTCGGCGATCCGCAGCGTCGCCTTCGCGGTGCCCAATGCGGTCGGCGTCCAGGAGGGCGCCTATCTCCTGCTCGGCGCCAGCCTAGGCCTGCCGCCGCAGGTAGCGCTGGCGCTCTCGATCCTCAAGCGGGCGCGCGATCTCGCGATCGGCGTTCCGGCGCTGCTCGCCTGGCAATTCGTCGAAAGCCGGCGGCTGCTGCGCGCTAGGGCAGGAACGCCTCGGTGATCAGCGCGTCGTCCGGCGGCAGGGAGGTGACGAGGTTGAGATCGACGAAGGACCGCTTGACCACGGCGAGCCTGGCCCGGTCGAAATGCCCGTCGTCGAAGAAGGTCGGCATCTCCGTGTCGTAGACCTCGGCGGCGATCGCATCGGGCAGCTTGGTCGCTTTCTGCGTCAGGCGGATCGTCTCCGCCTTGTGCGTCTTCATGAAAGCGACGGCGTCGAACCAGCCGCGCAGGAAGCGGCGGAGCTGGTCGGGACGGTCTTTCATCAGCGGATCGCTGGCAAAGATCATGTCCGCGATGAACTCGGGCACGACATCGGCGGCGCGCGCGACGATCACGGCGCGGCCCTCGGCTTCGAGGACCAGCCCGCTGGCACTGGTGCCGACGATCGCATCGACGTTCTTCGCCATCAGCCCGGCGACGAGGCCGCTGACCGCGCCCAGCGAGACCAGCTTGATGCCGTCCGGTCCCCAGCCCTGCTTGATCGACATCTGCCGCGCGATCCAGCTGGTGAAGGACGCCACCGTCGTGACGCCGACCGACTTGCCCTTGAAGTCGGCGAGCGTCTTGATCTCCTCGTTCGGCCGGACGACGAAGGACAGCGACTGCAGATCGTTGGCGTAGGCCGCGACCGCCCGTTCCGGCGCGCCCCGCATCAGGAAGACCAGATCCGAGCCGGTGCCGACGATGAGATCGAGGCTGCCGGCGGTCATCGCCTGGTGCATCTTGGCGCCGCCGCCGAAATCGACGCGCTCGACGTCGAGGTCGTATTTCTTGAAGAAACCGCCGTCGATCCCGACGTCGAGCGTCGCGAAGATGAAGGCGGTCGGCTCCGGCGTCCCGACGTGCAGCGTGTCGGCGGCAGCGGCGGGACCGGCAAGGGCGATGAGTGCGAGAAACCAGGCGCAGGCGCGAGCAGCGGACAAATTCTCCTCCCCGGACGGCGTGAACGTTTGAGCGCAGGGTAGCCCGGCGGCCGGCGCATCGCCAGGGCGTGAAACGTGCGGGTTAATCGGCTAGGATCGCCGGCAATCGGATCGACCGGACCGATCTGTCGGCCGGATCGCCACGGCTGAGGAGCGCTGGAATGGGCTATCGGATGATCTCCTGCGACGACCATATCGACATCGGCTATCTGCCGGCCGATCTCTGGACTTCGCGTATGCCCGCGGAGTTCCGCGACCGGGCGCCGCACATCGAGGAGCGTAACGGCGAGAGCGTCTGGGTCTGCGACGGCAAGGTCTGGGGCGGCTGGCGCGGCAAGAAGCGCGACCGGCCGAAGGCGAAGGGACCGATCATCACCGCCCTCGATCGCGGCGGCCTTACCGACGAGAGCGAGTGCCGCCCGGCGGTCGCCGAACTGCGCCTCGCCGACATGGACCGCGACGGCGTCTATGCCCACGTCATGTACGGGCCGGTCTTCTCGATCCAGACCGACGACGCGGCGCTGCGCGACGAATGCTACCGCGTCTACAATGACTGGCTGCAGGAGTTCTGCGCCGTCGCGCCGGATCGGCTGCTCGGCGTCCCGATGCTGCCGGAGTTCCCGGACTCGGCGACCAAGGAGCTGCTGCGCCTCGCCGACAAGGGCTGGTGCCGCCAGGCCAACCTGCAGATCGCCAATGCCAAGCCGCGGCTGCACGATGCCGCGTGGGAGCCCTTCTGGAACGCCCTCGAAGCGACAGGCATCATCCTCTCCTTCCACGTCGCCGTCTTCGCGCCGCGCGCCGGCGATCCCGCCGCCGGCAAGCCGGCCGGCAGCTTCGCCGCGACCAAGGCCTTCATCGAGCAGTTCCTCGACCCCTTCGTCGACCTCTTCGCCTGGGGCATTTTGGAGCGCCATCCCAAGGTCAAGATCGTCCTGGCCGAAAGCGGCACCGGCTGGCTGCCCTGGGTCGTCCAGGAGCTCGACCATCGCCACGAGCGGCTCTGGGAGGCGCAGGAGTTCTGGGACCAGAAGGGCGGCGTCGGCCTCAAGATGAAGCCGAGCGAGCTCTTCCAGCGCCAGATCTACGCGACCTTCCAGGAGGATCCGGTGGCGCTGTCGCTGCTGGACTTCTTCGGCGACGGCCACGTGCTCTGGGCCTCGGACTACCCGCACCCCGACAGCACCTGGCCGAACTCGCAGGCGATCGTCGACAAGCAGATGGGCCATCTCACCGACGCGATGCGCAAGAAGCTGACGCACGACAATGCGGCCAAGCTCTACGGGCTGGCCTCTTAAGAGGGGGCTTTAACCCCTGCCCATCCCAACCCCGTCACGTCCCGCCATGACGAAGGAGACGTGGGACTACCCCGCGAGCCCGTTCCTGGCTCTCCGCGGTCAGGTTATGCCGAGCACCATTGGAGTCGCAATGACGAACGACCGCCGCACGCATCTGTGGTAATTTGTCGGAAAGCAGCGACAGGAGGCGGAGGATGGACACGCACGAGACCCAGGCTCGCGGCACGATGGAAAAAGCCGCGCCGGCAATCGCCTTCGTCGGGGTGATGCACGAGGGCGTTCCGGTCGCGACGGCGAATCTCGACGCCTGCATCAAATTCTACGCCGAGGTGCTCGGCCTCCACCAGATCCCGCGGCCGAAGGCGCTCGACGACATCGGCCGCGGCGCCTGGCTCGAGGACGCCGACAAGAAGGTCCAGTTCCACCTCATCGCCAGCGACGCCGAGCAGCGCCCGCTGCCCGGCTGCAAGATCGCGCCGGCCGGCCGCCACACCGCCTGGATCATCCAGGATGTTTCAGCCTTCCGCGCCCGCATGGAGGCGCTCGGGATCCACTACGAGGAGATCGGCAGCCTCGTCGGCCGCCCGCAGCTCTTCCTCCAGGACCCCGAGGGCCATACCTGGGAATTCCAGGAGCCCTTCCGCTGATGTTGCAGACCCTCTCGCGCGAGCGGGAGAGGGTTCCCCCGCGCAGGACCTGACCCATGCAGGATTTCGACCTCATCGTCGTCGGCGCCGGCGTCGCCGGGCTGACGGCGGCGCTCGCCGGAGCGCGGCATGGGCTGAAGACCGCCGTCGTCGAGCGGCTCGGCGCCGGCGGCCAGATCGTCACGGCGACGACGATCGAGAATTTCCCCGGCTTTCCGCAGGGGATCGCCGGCTATGAGCTGGGCCCGCTGCTGCACGAGCAGGCCGAGGCGGCCGGCGTCGAGTTCATGCTCGACAGCGTCGAGGCGCTGACGCTCGACGGCGCGCACCGCATCCTCCGCTGCACCGGCGACACGCTGCGCGCCAGGGCAATCATCGTCGCAGCCGGCTCGACGCTGCGCCGCCTCGGCATTCCCGGCGAGGAGCGTCTCGCCGGCAAGGGGGTCTCGCAGTGCGCCTCCTGCGACGGCCCGTTCTTCAAGGGCCAGGCGGTCTGCGTCGTCGGCGGGGGCGATTCCGCGGTCGACGAGGCGCTCGTCCTCGCCGAGCACGCCGCCGCCGTCACCATCGTCCACCGCGGCGCCGCGCTGCGGGCGCAGCAGGCGCTGCTCGACCGGCTCGCCGGCGCCGGCACGATCGCCGTGATGCTCGAAACCATCGTCGAAGAGATCCTCGGCGAAGACGCAGTCACCGGCGTCCGGCTACGCGATGTCGGGAGCGGCGCAACGCGCGTCGAACCCTTTGCCGGCGTCTTCGTCTTCGTCGGTCTCGAGCCCAACAGCCAATTCCTCCGCGGCGTCGTTGCGCTCGACAGCTCCGGCCATATCGAGACCGACATCATGATGCGGACCTCGCTCGACGGCGTCTTCGCCGCCGGCGACATCCGCGCGAATTCGGTCGCCCTCCTCGCCGCCTCCTGCGGCGACGGTGCGACCGCCGCCGTCGCCGCCCATCGCTATCTCAAGGCACGCGCCGTCGCGTGAGCTCGATCGCCGAGATCAAGCGCGTGATGGCGAGCGACCCCGTCGCGGCCCGCAATCTCCTCGACGCGCTGCTGGCGCGCGAGCCCGCCTCGGTCGAAGCGCGGATCCTGCTCGGCGAGATGCATCTGCGCAGCCTCGAGTTCCGCCCCGCCCTGGCGCTCTTCGACGACCTCGCCGAGGACGACGCGGTGCCGCGCCAGGTGCTCGACTATATCGGCGGCTGCCACATGGCGCTCGGCGACTACGAGGCGGCGCTGGCCGCCTATCGCCGCGCCTTCGCCGCGACCTCGACCGCGTATCCACTCTCGATGGCCTGCCTCGCCCTGCACCGGCTGGGCCGCCTCGGCGAGGGGATCCAGACCTACGACCGGCTGCTGCAAGCCTGCCCCCCGGAAGAGCTCGAGACCAGCCACGCGCTGCACGGAATCGTCGCGGCACTGCGCGATGCCGGCGAATGTCACATCGCGGAGCGCTACACGGACCGGCTCATCGAGCGTTTCCGTCATCGCCCTCTGACCGTCGCCTCCAGCCTCGCCGAGCGCAACAACACCTTCGACTTCCCCGGATGGTCGCCCTACGCCGACAAGGCATTCCTCGGTATCGCGCTGCAGCGTTACGCCGAGATCACGCCCGGCCGGCGGTTCCCATCCACCTTCGTGCTGCCGGAGCAGCGCGCAGCGCTCGCTTCCTACGCGGCGCGCGAGACTTCCGCCGTCTTCATCGCCAAGCCCAAGCGCGGCAGCGGCGGCCAGGGAATCTTCGTCACCGCCGATGCCGCGAGCGTCGCCGGCCGCGACGACATCGTCGTCCAGCGCTATATCGCGAACCCCTACCTGGTCGACGGCCGCAAGGGACATCTGCGCATCTATGGGCTGATCACCACGGTGCAGCCCCTGCGCGCCTACGTCTACACCGAGGGGATCGTCCGCTTCGCGCCGCAGCGCTACGACCCGCGGCCCGAGCATCTTGCCGATGTCGCGATGCACATCACCAACACGGCGTTGCATCACGGCAATCCCGCGCTGGTGATCAGCGCCGATGCCGGCAAGGACGATGTCGGCAATATCTGGAGCCTCTCCGCCCTGCTGCGCCGGATGGCGGCGGAGGGGTTCGACGCAAAGACGGTGCTCGACGACATCGTCGCCCTCACCGCCTGGTTCGTCGGCATGCTGGCTGCGGACGGGCTCTTCGCGCGCCAGGCGGCCGCCGCCCCGGCGCGTTCCTTCCCCGCCAAGCTCTTCGGCCTCGACGTCCTGCTCGACGCCAACGGCGCGCCCTGGCTGATCGAAATGCAGCGCAAGCCCGCCGCCGCCGGCTCCCCCCTGGTCGAGAAGATCAGCGGCGAGCTGTTCTCGACGATCTTCCGAATGACGACCGGCCCCCTCGTCGCGGACGGCACGGCGCCCGAGCGTCAGGCCGCGATCCTCGCCGACCCCGCCGCCCGCGAGCGCGAGATCGAGAGCGAGCAGCGCGGTCTCTTCATCCCGCTCACCGGTTGAGTCAACATCAATGCCCGGCGCCCGCGGCTGTCTCGTGACCCGCAGCTGACTTGCCGCGAAGCCCATCCCGCTCAGGTCAATTGGCCGCAAGAAGCGCATGGCGCGCATATTTGGCAAACGCCATAGCGACCGAAGGAAAACAGTCGAGGCGACGCTTACGAGCGCCGCGGGTTATATCTTGAGGCACTATCCTCGTCCTCTTTGGCGAGGGAACGCCAACGAGCTGCTACGAAAAGCAGCGTGCGCTCGATGGTGGGGTCTGTGACTTCGGCTGCCAGCCGCTCACATTCGGCAGCGCGTTCGCGAAACTCCGCGGGTGTCTTCATTGGGAGCATGGGACTCTCCCCTTATATCGAGCGGGAGCACCCGCGATCAGCGTTGTCTCTCAGCTGTCAGCGCCCAGGCAGTGCCGTTGCTGACGATGCTGGAACTATAAGCGCAAGTTCGGTGTCGAGAATTAGGGATTATCCCGTAATACCGCGCGCAGCAAAAAGCCCCGCCGAAGCGGGGTCAGGGGGAATCGCAACAGGACGTCAGAAGATCGCGCCCGGCGGCGGCTTCAGCGGGACGCTTCTCCCCACGGGACCTTTAGGCCTCACGGAGAGCGCCGCACCGTCCACTTCGATCCCTCCACCTCTCCTGGCTGCCGATCGGCGATTTGCCCGCCCGCTGCTGGCATCGCCGCCTCTCCTGCGCTACTGTTCCAGGCAATCCATCAGAATACGACCATGGATGCGGATCATGAACGACGTCGATGTTGCGCTGCGCAGCGCCCCGAAGCTCTCGGTCCTCAACCCGGTGGGCTACCCGCCCAAGATCACCAAGAAATCGCCGGCGCCGCGGCTCGAGAGCATCGACGGCAAGACGATCTACCTCGTCGACTGCCGGTTCGACGATTCGATCGAGCTCCTGAAGCAGGTGCAGGAATGGTTCGGCGAGCACATGCCGAGCGTCACGACCAAGCTGATCTCGCTGTCGAGCTATTACGGCCACGACGATCCCGAGACCTGGGCGACCATCAAGGCAAACGGCGATGCCGCGATCCTCGGCGTCGGCCATTGCAGCACCTGCGCTCCGGCGGTCGCGACGCACGCAATCACGATCGAGAGCAAATACAGCGTGCCGACCGTCGCGATCCATACCGACAAATTCGACAAGGTCGTCCGCTCGGTGACGCGGATGGGCGGCATGCCGGGAGCGCCGACCGTCTTCGTGCCGCAGCCGGTGATGGGCAAGACGGCCGAAGAGCTGCGCCAATACGTCGACGGCAAAGACCCGATCACCGGCCGACCCGTCATGCAGGAGATCGTCGAGGCGTTGACCCAGGGAATCGGCGATGCCGTCGCCGGCCCGGCCGAGCGCTCGACGCCGCGCCTCGTCGCGCCCGATACCGAGGACAATCTCCACCAGCTGTTCCTCGACAATAACTGGACCGACAAGCTGCCGATCGTCCTCCCGACCGAGGCGCGCGTCGCGGCAATGCTGGCGCAGACCAGCCGCCGCCCCGACGAGGTGGTCGGCCATATGCAGCCGACCGCCAACCGCGGCCTCTGGGAATACACCGTCGAGAAGGTCGCGGTGAGCGCCGTCATGGCCGGCGCCAAGCCCGAGTATTTCCCGGTAATTCTGGCGATCGCGGCGGCCGAGGTCTCGGCGCGCGGCAGCACCTCGAGCTCGGGCTGCGCGATGGTCGTCGTCAACGGCCCGATCCGCGACCAGATCGGCATGAACTACGGCATCGGCGCGATGGGCCCCTACAACCACGCCAACGCGACGATCGGGCGCGCCTTCGGCCTCCTGTCGCAGAACGCCCAGGGCGGCTCGGTCCCCGGCGAGACCTTCATGGGCTCGCTCGGCAACAACTACGCCTACAACTCGATCACCTTCGCCGAGAACGAGGCGCGCAGCCCGTGGGAGCCGCTGCACGTGCAGAAGGGCTTCAAGGCGGAGGAGAGCACGGTCAGCGTTTTCTTCGGCTGCCGCTCGACGACCTTCTGCCTCGGCCTGCGCGAAACCTACTGGCGCGAGCACGTGCGCGACATGCTGCTCGGCACCGATTCGATCACCGCACCGACGCTGCTCCTCGATCCGATCACGGCGCGGCAGTTCGTCACCCGCGGCGGCTTCGACACCAAAGCGAAGCTGATCCGATGGCTTTACGAGACCGCCCAGATGCCGGCCGGCCGCTATTGGGACCTCCAGCTCGTGCAGAACTACGTCTATCCCAAGGCGACCTTCGGCCAGGAGCCGCAGGCGACCAAGCTCAAGGCCGCGCCCGACGAGCTGATCCCGATCTTCCAGGAGCAGGACATCAACGTCGTCGTCGTCGGCGGCGAGGCCAACGGCTATTGGCAGATCATGGGCGCCAACCACCGCAAGACGGTCTCGGTCGACGCCTGGCGGTGAGCGAGAACCGTCGCCGCCACGGATTGACGACCGGCGCTCGGGCGCGTTCGTCGTCGCTCGTGTCGCGGGACACGATCGTCGGCCCGTGGCGCAGCCCCGTCGCTGCGATGATCAGATCGGGTTGCGAGAAGGTATGGCCCGTCTTGCGGCCTTCCTCGACCAGCAGACGCCATTTGAGCATGATGTCCTCGGTGACGGGCAGGACGCGTTCCTCGAACATCGATCGCACTTTGTGAGCGAGCCAGTCGCTGAGCTCGGCGCGGCGGCCTGCGTCGGCGACGAGCTCGACGTCGAAGCGGATCTCGGCGAAGGTCACGCTGCTGACGAAGAGCTGGTCGAGCTTCTGCCCGGCGGCGAAGGCAAGCACTCTGGCTTCGGGCTAGACGGGCTCGAACGCCAAGCGATGCGCTGCCACGCCCACGAGGTCTTTCCGATTCCGCTTGTGCTCCTCTGGTGACAGGAGACCGGGATCAGGTCACAATCCCTGTCCTAATGGACGGGGTGCGGCCGCTTGCCATGGAGACGCCGATGATCCGAGCAACCGTCACATGAGCGCCGGCGCGGGCTTCCCACCGACGCCGCTGCTGCAGGTGCGGACCGGGCGGGTCGCGCCTCTCGCCGATACGACGCTACGGTCGGCGATCGCCAAGCAGATGCGCCACGGGTCCGTCGCCATTGGTCCGCTCGGCATCGAGGGGGACGAGCAGGCGGCCACGCACATCCACGGCGGACCGGAGATGGCGGTCCTCCATTATGCCGCAGCGCATTACCCGCTCTGGCGCGCCGAGTTTCCCGACAGCGCCGCCCGGCTGGTGCCCGGCGGCTTCGGCGAAAATCTGGTCAGCGACGGGCTGGATGAGACGAATGTCTGCATCGGCGACGCGCTCCGCGTCGGCGGCGCCGTCCTCCAGGTCGCGCAGCCGCGGCAGCCGTGCTTCAAGCTCAACCATCGCTTCGGCGAAGCCGCCATGTCGCGGCGGGCGCAGGAGAGCGGCCGGACCGGCTGGTTCTATCGCGTGATCGAGCCGGGGCGGGTCGAGGCCGGCGATGCCATCGCCCTGCTCGATCGCCCGCATCCCGAATGGACGATCCGCCGCGTCCAGCATTGCCTCTACGACAAGGCGCTCGCCCTCGACGGCGACCTGCTGCGCGAGCTCATCGCCCTGCCGCCCATGGCCGAGGTGATGCGCGCAGTGTTTCGCAAGCGCTTGGCTGCCGCGGCGGTGGAATCAGCCGAAAGCCGCCTCTACGACCCGCATAATGCCGTGACGCCGGCCCGGGCGGGCTGATCGTCGCGGCCCGGGCGCCACCTTATGCGAAGAGGTTGATCAGCGCCGCGGTGTTGGCGTCGAGGCCGCTCGCGCTGCCGTCGGCCGACGTCGTATTCTTGACGAGGAAGGACAGATCGAGCGGCACCGGGTCGCTGCTGTTGCCGGCGGAGAAGAGGGCGGAGAGCCCGCTCGGATCGCTGTTCGTCGATGAGTTGAGTCCGGCATTGGCGAGGAACCGCGTCACCACCTTGCTGAGGGAGGTGGGATCCGCCAGCTGGCTGACGTCGAAGCCGGCGCGCGTCATCGCCTGAATTTGCTGGTCGACCGGAAGACCGGCCGTCGAGGACGGCAGGTTCAGGGCCCCTTGCACGACGGCCTTCAACGTCGGGTTCGACAGCACCTGATAGATCGTCAGTCCGGTGTATTTGGTAACCACCCCCGTCGTGCTGTTGGTGCTGGTCGCCGTCGCCGTCGCGATGTCGCTGCCGAGCGCCTTCTCGAACTGATTGTTCTGATACGCCGTCGTCACGGCGTTGACGCTCGCCGCATTGGTGACCGGCACGCTCGCCTTGGCAAGTGTCGGGTTCGCGATGATCTCGCCGGTCTTGGCGGCGATCGATTGCTTCAGCTGGTTGGCCTGATAGGCGCCGGTGATCGCGGCGACGCTCGCGGCGCTGCTGGCGCCGATGCCGCTGTCCGAGTTGAGCGAGCTGAACGCCGTGACGAAGCTCGCGATATCCGGGTTGCTTTGGATAAGGGCGGTCGAGATCGAGCTCGGCGCTGCGCTGAGCAGATCGCTGACGTTGGCGGCCGACAGGCTCGCGGGATCGAGATTGAAGGCGCCGAGCGCGACGTTGAGGACACTCGAGTTGCCGACGAACTCGGCGACCGAGGTCACGCTGCCGATGTATTTCGTGTAATCCGCAATCGGCTGCGAGACGCCCGAGCTCGCTCCGTAATTCGCGGCCAGCCGGTCGGTGGTCGACGTGCCGTCGGCGAAGATCGTCGCCGAGGTTGTCGGGTCCGTCGCGACCGTCTTCGCGAAGAGGTTCTGTTGATAGGCGGCGACGATGGCATTGCTGCTGCTCTGCGATTGGATCTGCACGCCGTTGTCGGTATTCAGCGAGCCGAAGGCGGCGACGAATTTCGCGATGCGCGGGTCGGTCGTGACCAGCGGGTCGGCCGCCTGCTGCGCCGGCGTCTCGGTGAGCAGTGTGTTGACCGTGCTCGCCGAGACCTTCGACGGATCGAGGCCGAAGGCGGTCAGGGCGACGCCGAGCAGCTGCGAATCGCCGGTCAGTGCGGCGACCGAGGTGACGCTGCCGATGTTCGCCTGGTAGTGGGAGACGGCATTCTGGACGCTGCTCTGCTGCGTGAACTGGGTATAGAGCTTGCCGATGTCCGCGAAGCCGCCGCCGCCCTGCGCGCTCAGCGAGCCGAAGGCGGCAACGAAGCTCGCGACGTTCGGATCGCTCTGCAGCAGCGTCGCCGCCGCCGCCTGAACGCTCGTCGGGGCGGTCCGCGAGTTGGTCAAAAGCTGAGTGATGACATCGGTCGACACCTTCGTCGCGTCGATGCCATAGGCGCCGAGCGCGATGTCGAGCAGCTTCGGATCGCCGACCAGATCAGCGGCAGTCTGTACCCTCCCGATATTCGCCTGATAATAGCTCGCCCCCTGCGCCACGCCGGAGTTCCGCTGGAAGTCGGCCAGGACGGTCGCGATCTGGCTGGCACCGGCGGTGCCGAAGATACTGGCGTTGGCGGTCGTCGAGTTGTCCGCCACCGCCTGCTCGAACTGGTTGGTCTGGTACGAGGAGACCGCCGCCGCGACGTTGCCCGCGGTCGAGATCGAGCTGCCGCCGTCGGTGTTCAGCGACGAGAAGAACTGCGCGAACTGGAGATATTGCGGATCCTGCTGCGCCAGCGAGGTCGCCTTGGTCGGGTCCTGCGTCAGCAGCGTCCGGACCGTGTCGGTCGAGATCGTCGTCGGATCGATGTTGGTCGCCGCCAGCGCGAAATTCAGCAGCTTCGGATCGCTGATCAGCCCGTTGACCGAGGTGACGTTGCCGATGTTGCTTTGGTAGTAGCTGACGGCGGCAGCGATCGCCGGCGATTTCTGAAACGTCGCGTAGAGGCTGCCGACGCTCGAGATGTCGATCGCGTCCTGCACCGTACGCTGGGTATAGAGCGCCTGCCGCACCGACGGGTCGTTGTCGGTCGAGCTGACCCATTTCTCGTACTGATTGGTCTGATAGCCCGCGAGAACGGCATTGATGCTCGTCGCGGTCTGAATCTGCGCGCCGCCGTCGGTGCTGAGCGACCAGAAGGCCTGAGCGAAAGCCTTGTACCGCGGATCGAGCAGCTGATTCGCCAGCGAGGTCGAGTTGCTGGGATCCTGCGTCAGCAGCTTCTTGATGATGCCGGTGTTGTTGATGTCGCCTTCGAGCTGGAAGGCGGAGAGCGCCACCGTCAGAAGCTGACGATTCTTGAGGAGATCGTCGACGCTGCTGACGCTGCCGATGTTCGCCTGGTAGTAGCTGACGGACTGGCTGTAGCTCGGCGATTTCTTGAACTGAGCAAGCAACTGCGCCTGGTTGGCAGTCGCCAGCTTGTAGTCGACGATTGGCGTTCCGATCGCAACGACCATGGTCCGGTCCGACTCCGCGAATTCCCGTGCCCGGCGCTCCGAGGATGGACCGCTGGCACATTGGAATCATGACGAAGCGGTCTTTACGAAGCGTTAAGGCGACGCGGCCTCGGGACCGGCCGCATGAAAGTGCTTGCGGCAAAGCCTCGGGGGCGGCATTATCGTTCTTATTTTGTTCTTTGACATCGTGAGCATGTTTTCGGCGGGCGTCGAGCGCCCCGATCCTGCCGAGCCGGCGCAAGATATTGACCGACCGCCTGTATTTCGCCTGTTCTTTCAGGCGGGCGACGCAAGATCTCGAAATTGCACAAAATTTGCGCAGTCAATCGTCGAGCTTCACCGGGACGAAGCGGTCGGTGTAGAGATCCTTCGCCGCCGGCACGTGGTCGAGGATGCCGAAGACTGGCAGCGACTGGCGGATCGCTTCGACCTCGCTGGTGAGGAAGGCGCCGTCGAGCGACATGCCCTTCATGTCGACGTCGAAGGCCTTGCCGGCGGCCGTCTCGCTGATCTGCATCCTCTCCGCGACGATCTTGACCGCCTGCGCCCGGTTGGCGGGGTTCTTCATATAGGCGACCGTCTTGAACCAGCCCTTGAGGAACCGGGCGACGATCTCGGGATGCTCGTCGACCAGCGACTGCCGCGCCAGGATCGTATGCGCCAGGAAGTCCTTAATGTGCTCGCCGAACAGCAGCAAGACCCGGCTGCCGCCGTTTTCCTCGCTGTCGTAGCCGCCCTCCGGCGTCGTGATCATCGCGGCGATCTCGCCGTTCTTGAGCGCCGCGAGCCGCGTTCGCGTCGCCCCGAGGCTGAGCGCCGTCATGCCGTCGGTTCCCCAGCCCTGCAGCCGTGACAGCTCGTGCACCAGAAAATCGGTGATCGAGCCGGCCGAGGTCACGCCGATCGGCTTTCCCTTGAGGTCGGCGACCGTCTTGTAGGGCGAGTTCGGTGCGACGCTCAGGACGAAATCATACGGCGGACCGGACATCGCCGCGACGGCGATATTGGGGACGCCCTTGAGGCGAAAGCCCATGCTGTTGCCGCCGCCGAGCGCCATGTCGATATCGCCCGAGATGAACGCCTTGTCCATCGGCGCCTCGCCGACCATCTGGATCGATTCGATCGTCAGCCCGACCGATTCCCAGATCTTCGCCGCCGTCCCGACGTCGAGCGAGGTGAAGATGAGCGATTCGCCGGCCTTCGCGACGCGCAGGGTATCGAGCGCCACTGCAGCGTGGCTGGCGCAGAACATCGCCACGACCGTTACGACGGCGACCGTGGTTCGCGGACCGATCTGTCCCATCCTCCCCCTCTCCCTCCTTGTTTTTTGTCGGACACCGCAGCATGGCGGCTGCCCGGTAGGCGGTCAATTATCGCCGGCCTCGAAGTAACGATGTTGTTAGACCGGCCCGCCAAACAGCAATGCTATGCTTCGCCGGCAAGCCCGCCGCCGCTGGAGTGGCGGGCCCGTGAGGGGGGATGGGTTCATGAACGAAGAAGTCATCGACTCGAACAGGCTGGTCTTTCCGGGCCTCGCCAAGCTCTACCAGCGGTTCTCGCCCTACAGCTACGCCTTGATGCGCTTCAGCGCCGGCGCCGTCATGGTGCCGCACGGCGTCCAGAAAGTCATGTTCGGCTCGGCCGAGACCTATGCCAAGAACATCGGCGCGCACGGGATGCCGATGCCGCTCCTCCTCGCCTATCTGACCTTCGGCACCGAGCTGATCGGCGCGATCTGCCTCGCTGTCGGGCTCTTCACCCGCATCGCGGCGACGGCGATGCTGATCGAGATGACGGTGATCATCACCGTCTTCAATTGGGAGTTCGGTTATTTCTGGACCAACCGCGGCGTCGAATACGCGCTGCTGTGGTGGCTGCTCTGCCTCGCGATCTTCTTCCGCGGCGGCGGCAGGTACTCGCTGGACTATTTGCTCGGCAAGGAGATCTGAGCAAAGCGGTCGCCGCCTGCCGAGGCGGCGACCGTCGTAACGAGGCTCTACTTGACGAAGGGGCAACCGCCCTCCGACATCGGGCGGAAGACCTCGTCGCCGGGGATCACGGACACGGTCTTGACCTGGTCCCACTCGCTCTTGGACTCGGCTGGCGACTTGATCTGGACCAGCGCCACGTCGTGCACCATGCGGCCGTCGGGACGCAGCTTGCCGCCGTGCGCGAAGACGTCGTTGACCGGCAGCTCGCGCATCTTGGCGATCACCGTCTTGCTGTCGGTCGAGTTCGCCGCCTCGACCGCCTTGAGATAGCTGCGCACCGCCGAATAGGTGCCGGCCTGGAACGAGCCCGGCGGGACGCCGCGGTGGGCGATGAACTTGGCGATGAAGGCCTTGGTCTCGTCATCGTCCTTCTGCACCCAGGGCGTCACGTACATGACGCCCTGCGCCGTCTGCAGCGTCATCGCCTTGATCGTCGAGGGCAGGTCGACGCCGAAGCCGACAAGCTTGGCGGTGAGGCCGAATTCACGCGCCGTCTTGATCGCGTTGGCGGCATCCTCGCCGCCGTTGTTGACGGCGATCACCTCGGCCTTCGAAGCCTGCGCCTGCAGGATGAAGGAGGAGAAGTCGCTGGCCGAGAGCGGATGATGCACCGAGCCGACGACCGTCGCACCGTTCTTGGCGAGGGCGGCGCTGACGCCCTGCTCCATCGCATAGCCGAAGCTGTAGTCGGCCGTCAGGAAGAACCAGGTCTTGCCGAGCTGCGGCACCGCCTTGCCGATGCCGAAGCCGAGCTCGTAGGTGTCATAGACCCAATGCACCGAGTTATCGGGGGCGCAGGCTTTGCCGGTGAAATCGGCCGAGCCGGCGCTGGTCAGGAGAACGGTCTTGTTCTTCTGCTTGGCGACTTCGAGCACGGCGAAGGCGACCGCCGAGTTGACGAGATCGGTCACCGCGTTGACGCCCTCGAGGTCGAACCAGCGGGCGGCGATGGTGGCGCCGACGTCGGGCTTGTTCTGGTGGTCGGCGGCGACGATCTCGATCGGGACGCCGTTGATCTTGTTGCCGAACTCCTCGGCCGCCATCTTCGCCATCTCGACCGCGCCGGCGCCTGCGCCGGCCTCGTAGACGCCCGACATGTCGGTGAGGACGCCGATCTTGACCTTGCCGTTGGCGATCTCGGCCTGTGCCGTTCCTGCGAGCAACACCACGGCCGCAGCCGCAAACCCCAGACACCGCATCGCTTCCTCCCCCTGTCGCTTGCGATCGTCCCTTGAACAGGAAGATCAGGCGCCCTGATCATAGTACGGCGCTCGACAAAAGCCGAATCGATTGCTCAGCCTTGTGCCTTCGTCGCGTCATGGCGGAAGATCCAGCCCCGGTCGAGCGGCGGCGGCGCCGGTACCTTGCGGTTGTTCTCGAACTGCTGCCGCGCCTGCAGCTGAACGCGGCTGGCGCGCGGTACGCGCTCGGCATCGTAGGCGGCGAGCGCCTGCCCCATGTCGTCGCGCGACGACGCGAGGTTGCGCGCCAACGCATAACCGTCCTCGATCGTGATCGCGGCGCCCTGAGCCAGAGTCGGCATCATCGGATGCGCCGCATCGCCGAGCAGCGTCACCCGACCCTTCGTCCATGCCGGCAACGGATCACGGTCGCAGATGCCCCATTTGAAACAGCGCTCGGTCTGGCCCAGCATCGCGAGCAGCGCCTCGTTCCAGCCGGCGTAGCCTTCCAGAATCTCCTCGCGGCTGCTGGGCACGGTCCAGGATTCCTCGACCCAGTCCTCCGAGACGTGGCCGGCGAAGATGTTGTAGAGCTCGCCGCCGCGGATCGGATAGCAGATGACATGGCCGTTGGGCCCGAGCCAGCCGACGAAATCGTCGCGCTTCACCTGCACGGCGCC
>JAQGID010000236.1 GCA_028291405.1 Rhodospirillales bacterium
AAAGTCAGAAAACTGGTGCCGACGCGCGGATTTGAACCGCGGACCTACTGATTACGAATCAGTTGCTCTACCCCTGAGCTACGTCGGCGCTGGCGCACCAAGCGGCGGGCGGCGCGGAGACTAATCCTCGCGTGGCGGCTGCGTCAACCGGCGCGGCAGGTGCGCGCCGGTCCGAATGTCGCGTCAGCGGGGTGCGGCCGCGGCGTTAGGCGGCAGCGCCGCAGCGGCTGCGAGCGGGTGGGAATGGGCCGGCGCCGCGACCAGCTTCACCGCGGCGCGCGTCGGGGTCCGCCATTCCAGCCGGTCGAATTCGCGGCAATGCGGGCATAGCGGGTCCCAGTAACGCGTCTCGCCGCCGCAAACGTCGCAGACATAGAGCGGCTCCGCCGGCGCGTCGGCCGCCTTGCCGAGCCACGATTTGGCGGCCGCCGCATCGTGATGCTCGGCTTCCGCGAGCTCGGCCTGCAGCCGGCAGACGCGCGCGTCGGAGGTGCTAGCGAGGGCGAGGTGGCGGCGCGCCTCCCCCCAGAGCTGCGCCGCCAGCGCGGCGCGGGCGACCGCGAGGTGGCTTTCGGGATGGTCGGGATTGGCGGCAGCGAGCCTCTCGACGCGCTTGAGCCGGACAAGCGGCGCCTCGCCCGGAACCAGCGTTGCGTAGATCTCGGCGAGGGTGGGATGCGGCGCTCGGCGCCAAGCGGTCTCGATCGCCTTCGCCGCCTTGCGGTCCTGTCCGGCGCGCTGCAGCAGGAGGGCGTGGCGCTCGGCCGCGGCGGGGAGATCGGGGGCGAGATCCTGCGCCTTGGCGGCGAGAGACAGCGCAGCGGCAGCCTCGCCGTCCGCCTCGGCGCGGCGACTGCGCTCGAGCAAGATCGCCGCCTGGTGACGATAGCGGCGCGGACCGGAGAGCAGCTTGGCGCGGCCCATTTCGGCGAGCGTCGCCTCGGCCTCGCGCCATTGGCCGCCGCGCGTCTGCAGCGCGAGCAGGCTGGACGCGACCCACGGCGTCTGCGGCCGCAGCGCATGGGCGCGCTGGGCGAGCCGCAGCGCCGTCGCATCGTCGCCCTGACGCAGCGCCTGGGTGATGAGGCCGCGGAGACCGAGGAACTCGGTCTCCGGCCGCTCGAGCATCGCCGCGAAATAGCGATGCGCCGCGCCCTCGTCGCCGTTGAGCTGCGCTGCCTGCGCCGAGAGGAGGAGCGTCAGCGGCGGCTCGGCGAGGAGCACATCGGCCTTGCGCGCCTGGCGCCGCGCCTCGTCGCCGTCGCCGGCGGCGACCGCGACCATTCCTTGGGTCAGGGCGCGATAGCCGGCGCGGCGGCGGCGGTCGCGGCGCGACCGGATGATCGCGTCGGGGGCACGGAAGACCGAGCGCAGCGTCACGAAGATCAGGGTCACGATCGCGGCGACGAGGAGCACCGCAGTAATGAGCACCGGCAGCGAGGTCTCGATTCGCCAATCCTGCCAGAAGATCGCGACCTGGCCCGCCTGGTCGGCGACTACGACGGCAAGTGCGACAACGGCGGCGATCAGCAGGAGCGGCAGCAACGCCCGCATCAGCGCTGTCCTTCCGTGGCGGCGCCAGCCGGGTTCTCGCCGAGACGTGCTGTGACGAGGCCGCTAGCCTTGTCGAGGGCCGTCTCGGCGGCGACGCGACGCTTGGCATCCGCGAGCCAGGACTTGGCTGCCGCCGCCGCAGCGCCGTCCAGCGTCTCAAGCGCGGCGACGGCGCCGGCGAGATCGCCGGCGGCGAGCGCGCCCTCGGCGGTCGCGACCGCCGCTTCCGGCCCGCCATTCACGCCGGCGGCAGCGCCGACGCGCCGCACTGTCACGAGGCCGCGCAGCTGCGCCAGCGCAGCTGCGCCCCAATCATCGGAGGCCGGCTGCGCCGAGGATCCGGCATTCGCGATGGCGCCGGCACTCGCCGCAAAACGCTGCTGCAACACGGCGAGGCTGGGGATACCCCGCGCGGCGTCACCCGATAGCGGCGTCAGGGCGGCGGCAACCTGCGGCCGCTCATGCGCCAGCGCCGTGGCGGCGGCAAGATCGGCGGCGAAGGGCGCCGAGCCGAGCAACGCCCGGCGCAGCTGCCCCAGGGCGAGGAGGAGCGCCTGGTCGGTGCGGCTGTCGCCGGCCTCGGTCGCTGCGAGCTTCCCGAGCCGTGCATCGAGGTCGACGAGACCCGCGCCGAGCTTCTCGGTCGCGGTGCGCAGCTCCTGCAACGCCGCCGGATCGCCGGCCGGGCGTTGCTCGACACTGCTCGCGATGCCAGCCAGCCGATCATCGAGCGCACGCAGCGCCTGCTGCTGCTGAGCGATCTGGTCGCGCAGCGGCGCGAGGTCGACGGGCGCGGGCGTCACGCTCACGTCGGCGGGCCGCTGCTCGAGCGCCGCGATCCGACGATCGAGCGCGGCGAGGGATTCGTCGCTCTGCCCGGGCGCAACAACGCGCTGCTCCGGCCCGCCGCCCCAGGGCAGGAGCGACACGATCGCGGGCGCCCAGTAGGGCGCCGCCAGCACGAGCGCGATGACGACGATGAGGATTGCGCCGAGGATCGGGGCGAGCTTCGACCGTGTCGAATCCGCCGCGCGCAACGGCTCGGACGCGATCGGATCCGTCGGCGCGAAATCGTGCGGCGGCACCGCATCGCCGGGGGTCAGCTGCGCGTTCTCGTCGACGCGGCCTTCGCTCATCTCATCCTGCCTATGCTCGAATGGCGCGTCACGGAAGCGCCGCGTGGAAACGGTCGAACGCCGCCAGGAGCGCAGCCTGGTCTGGCGTCGCGGCGACGACGACCTGCGCCCAGGGCAGCGGCTCGAGCGCGGCCGCGACGGCCTGGCTGAGGCAGAACGCCGCGACACGTCGAGTCGCTCCGCCGACCGCGGCGTCGGTGGCCAAGGTAACAAAGCGCGAAGCCGTGCGGGGGGAAAAAAAGAAAGCGGCGTCGAGCGTGCGGGCCCGCAGCGCCGCGATCGTCGCGGCGGCGAGCGTGGGGGCCGGCTCGGCGGCGTAGAGGACGGTGCGGCGGAGGTCGAATCCGGCGGCGCCGAGCCGCCCGGCGAGGTCGCCGGCGACAACGCTGCCCGCCGGATGGAGCAGCGCGCCGTCGCCCGGCGACAGGGTCGCAGTGACGAGCGATGCGAGATCCTCGACGTCGCCCGCGGCGCTGACGACCGCCGCGAAGCCGAGATCGCGGGCCACCGCCGCCGTGGCATCGCCGACCGTGAAAACCTTGAGGTCGCGGCGCGGGTTCGTCGCGGCGAAGGCGCGCGCGCCGTTGCTGCTGGTGAAGAGCAGCGCGGCGACGCCGGCGAGGTCGAGCGACGCATCGGGAATGAAGCGGATCGCGAGCAGGGGATCGACGAGCGCGACGACGCCGCGCGCGGCCAGCGCCGTGGTCATCCCCCCCGCATTCTCGATCGGCCGTGTGACGAGCGCCTGCATGGAAATCTCCTGCAGGCTTCTTAAGCGCTGATCCGGCGGAAGGGAAGCGGCGGACGCCACGGCACCGATGCGCTATCCTGCGGCGATGATCATCCTCGGCATCGAGACGAGCTGCGACGACACCGCCGCCGCCGTCGTCACCGATCGCGGCGAGCGCCGCATCCTGGCGAACATCGTGCATACCCAGCTCGACGAGCATAGCCCCTACGGCGGCGTCGTTCCCGAGATCGCCGCCCGCGCCCATCTCGAGCTGCTCGATCCGCTGATCCGCCGCGCCCTGGAAGAGGCCGAAATCGGATTCGATGCGCTCGATGGCGTTGCCTTCACCGGCGGCCCCGGGCTGATCGGCGGCGTCATCGTCGGCACAATGGCGGCGAAGGCGATCGCTCTGGTCCACGATCTGCCGCTGCTCGCGGTCAATCACCTCGAGGGCCACGCGCTGACCGCCCGCCTCACCGACGACGTCGCCTTCCCCTATCTGTTGCTGCTCGTCTCCGGCGGCCATTGCCAGCTGCTGATCGTCGAGGGCGTCGGCCGCTATCGCCGGCTCGGCACGACGATCGACGACGCGGCGGGCGAGGCCTTCGACAAATCGGCGAAGCTGCTCGGGCTCGGCTATCCCGGCGGGCCGCAGATCGAGCGCGCCGCCGCGGGCGGCAATGCGACGCGCTTTGCCTTGCCACGGCCGATGAAGGGTCGGGCGGGCTGCGACTTCTCGTTCTCGGGCCTCAAGACGGCGGTACGGCTGGCCGTCGAGCGGCTCGGCGGCACCGGGGCGCTGACGCCGCAAGACGTCGCCGATCTCGCGGCCGCGCTGCAGGCGGCGATCGCCGAAGCGGTCGTCGACCGCACCTCGCGGGCGATCGACCGATTCCGCAGCGAGCACCCGGCGGGTCGTACCTTGGTCGTCGCCGGCGGCGTCGCCGCCAATACGGCGCTGCGGCAGCAGCTGGCGACCTTGGCGGCGGGAGCCGGTCTCGCCTTTGTTGCGCCGCCGCTGGGGCTCTGCACCGACAACGCCGCGATGATCGCCTGGGCCGGGCTCGAGCGGCTGCGCCTCGGGCTGACCGACGGTCTCGACTTCGCGCCGCGACCGCGCTGGCCGCTCGATCCCGAGGCGGCGCAGGCGATCGGTGCCGGGGTCAAGGCGTGACGCAAAGCGGTTTCACGGCGGCGCGTTGACCGCTAGACTCAAGGCCATGCCGTCGCACGCTCGGATATCCATCCCCACCCCATCGCGCCCGATGCGGCCATGACCGCACCGCTGCAGCGCATCGGCATCGTCGGCGGCGGCGCCTGGGGGACGGCGCTCGCCGTGACGCTGCGGCGTGCCGGCCGCGACACCGTTCTGTGGGCGCGCGAGAGCGACGTCGTCGATTCGATCAACGCGCGCCACGAGAACGAGATCTTCCTGCCCGGGATCGCGCTCGATGCGGCGATCGCCGCAACCTCCGACCTCGCCGCCGTCGCCGCCTGCGACGCGCTTCTGCTGGTCGTCCCGGCGCAGCATCTGCGCGCCGTCGCGACCGCGCTGGCGCCGGCGTTGCGTCCGGCAACGCCGGTCGTCGTCTGCGCCAAAGGCATCGAGGAGAAGACCGGGGCGCTGATGAGCGAGGTGGCGCGCGACTGCCTGCCTGCGGCAGCGCTCGCGATCCTCTCCGGCCCGACCTTCGCCGCCGAGGTGGCGCGCGGCCTGCCAACCGCCGTGACGCTGGCAACCGAGGATCCGACCGTAGGACAGAGGTTGATCTCGGCATTGGGCACGCGCAGCTTCCGCCCCTATCTCAGCGACGACGTCGTCGGCGCCGAGATCGGCGGTGCGGTCAAGAACGTGCTCGCCATCGCCTGCGGCATCATCGACGGCGAGCGGCTCGGCGACAACGCCCGCGCCGCGCTGATCACCCGCGGCCTCGCCGAGATGGTGCGCCTGGCGCGCGCCAAGGGCGGCCGCGCCGAGACGCTGATGGGCCTCTCCGGCCTCGGCGATCTCACCCTGACCTGCACCGGGCTGCAATCGCGCAACCACTCGCTCGGCGTCGCCCTGGGCGAGGGCAAGACCCTGGCCCAGATTCTCGAGGCCCGGCGCTCGATCGCCGAGGGCGTAGCGTCGGCGGCGGCGGTCGACGCGCTCGCGGCCCGGCTCGGGGTCGAGATGCCAATCGTGGCCGCAGTCGCCGCGATCCTGCACCGCGGCGCCGCGATCGGGGCGACGATCGATATCCTGCTGGCGCGGCCCTTCCGCAGCGAGTAGGCGGCCGATGGGGCGCTCGCTGTGCTGAAATTTCAAGATTTCCAGATCTGGTACGAATTCTGTAACGTCTCTCAATTGATAGTGACGGCCGACGGAAGTTTCGCTATCGTTCTCAGGTCGCATGATCGGTTGGCTCAACCCACGATTGCCGCTTAGTCCAGCGCCCTCCGCCGGACCACCACAGCTCGACCCTGCGATTGCCAAATGCCTGTCTTTCCCGAACGCCTACCGCTCCGCGGCAGGCGTTTTTTCGTCGTGCCGTATCGTTTGCCTAGTTTCCGTAAGCCGGACTTTTCATTAGCCCGCCGGCGCTCCGGCGCCGGCACTTGAGAGGAGTTGTGATGGCCAAGCGCTCAATCCGCACTGCCAGCGTCGCACCGACCAGGGATGCGACGGTGACGCGCCTGTTCGATGCGAAGACGAAATGGAGCCCGCTCGGCCATGGCGGGGAGGATGCCGACCGCGAGCAGAGCTATCGCCATACGGTGCGGCCGCAGAGCGAGAACCAGCGCGTACTCCTGGAGGCGATCCAGAGCCACGATCTGACGATGGCGCTCGGCCCGGCTGGCACCGGCAAGACCTATCTCGCCGTCTCCGCCGCGGTCGCTGCGATGGATGAGGGCAAGGTCGGTCGGATCGTGCTGACGCGTCCGGCGGTCGAGGCCGGCGAGAGCCTCGGGTTCCTCCCCGGCGATCTCCACGAGAAGCTGGCGCCCTATCTGCGCCCGCTCTACGACGCGCTCAACGAGCGGATCGGCGGCAAGCGAGTTCGGCAGATGATGTCGGAGGGCACCATCGAGATCGCGCCGATCGCCTATATGCGCGGCCGCACCCTCAACAACGCCTTCGTCGTCATCGACGAGGCGCAGAACTGCACCTACGGGCAGATCAAGATGCTGCTGACCCGGCTCGGCTGGCATTCGACGATGGTGCTGACCGGCGATCCCGATCAGAGCGACCTGCTCGAAGGCCTCTCCGGCTTCGGCGACATCGCGGATCGGCTGGAAAAGGTGCCCTCGATCGCCGTCGTCCGCCTCGACGATCGCGACATCGTCCGCCATCCGTTGGTCGGGGAGATGCTGACGGTTCTTTAGGTAACGAAAGAGATCGGCCGCCGCCACGGCAAGCGGCGGTCGATTCGCTTGACGCTCCCCGAGTCGGTCGCTATAACGCGCCCCTTCACGGAACCACGCTGAGTTGCAGGGTCGCAATGGCCAATCATAAGTCTGCCGAAAAGCGGATTCGTCAAACCGAACGTCGTACCGCCGTCAACCGCGCGCGGGTGTCGCGCGTGCGCACCTTCATCAAGAAGGTCGAGACGGCGATCGAGAGCGGCAACAAGGAAGCGGCGCGCGATGCCTTCCTCGCGGCGCAGCCCGAGCTGCAGCGCGGCGTCGGCAAGGGCGTGGTCCACAAGAACACGGCGGCGCGCAAGCTGTCGCGGTTAAGCAGCCGGATCAAGTCGCTTTAAAAAGCCGTCGCGAGCGACAAGGCTGCGTCGCTCGCGACGCAGCCTTTTTCGTCTCCAGAGGGTGCCGTCGGCGCCTGCACCGGAGCGCTGCCGTTGCCCACGATTTCAACCAGCTGACGGGTAAAAGATTCTGCTTCGTTCTCTATTCGGTCGTATTGCCAGTCGTCCGTGAGACGGATAGAGTCGGATTTGTGGCAGTCTGGTGGCACAGTGAAGATGAAGAATACGATCATAAAACGAAGTATTCTTCTTGTGTGGAGCGGACTTGGCTCAACTGAAACAAGTAAAACATTAAGATTTTGCCGGAGCGTTGATTTTATAAATCTTCGGCAGACGAAAGCGGCGCACCCATACTAATGTCGGTGCTGGTATCTTGGCAGCCAGTTGAAGTCACGGGGGGACCGCATTGCAATCAAAGCACGAGGCGCTCGCTGATGGGCGCGAGGCGCGATCAGCCGATCATCTCTCGTTAGGAAGCGACGTTCCGACGCAGTGGGCGCGGGTACGCGCGCGGCTCCGCGAGGAGTTCGGCGAGGCGGCCTTCCGCTCCTGGCTGCGTGCCATGACTCTCTTCGAGGTTGTTGACGGTCGGGTGCGCATCGGCGTGCCGACGCGCTTTTTGCGCGACTGGGTCGCGGCGCATTATTCCGAGCGGATTCGGGCGTTGTGGAGCGAGGAGAACCCGGCGATCGCGGCGGTCGAGATTCTCGTCGGCGCCTCGTCGCATGGCGAGACCAAACGGGCGGTCGATTGCGATCCCCTTGCCGCCGCGCCCGACCGGGTCGCCGCGCCGATGACCGCTCCCGCCCTGGCACGTCGTCCCCCGATCCAGGCGACCCGCGTTGCCGTGCCCGACGACAAGGCGAGCGCCGAGCCGCCGATCGGCGAGCCGGTCGATGATAAATCCGACATCAGCGCACCGCTCGACCCCCGTTTCACCTTCGAGAATTTCGTCGTCGGCAAGCCGAACGAGCTGGCGCATGCCGCGGCGCGGCGCGTCGCCGAGTCCTGCGTCGCGGTGCAACGCACCGTGCCGTTCAATCCGCTGTTCCTCTACGGCGGCGTCGGTCTCGGCAAGACGCATCTCATGCATGCGATTGCCTGGCACCTGCGCACCCAGAACCCGGCGCGCAAGGTCATCTATCTCAGCGCCGAAAAATTCATGTACCAGTTCATCCGGGCGCTGCGCTTCAAGGACACGATGGCCTTCAAGGAGCAGTTCCGCTCGGTCGACGTGCTAATGATCGACGACGTCCAGTTCATCAGCGGCAAGGACTCGACCCAGGAAGAGTTCTTCCACACCTTCAACGCACTGGTCGATCAGAACCGGCAGATCATCATCTCGGCCGACAAGTCGCCCTCCGACCTCGAGGGGATGGAGGAGCGGATGCGCTCGCGGCTGGGCTGGGGGCTGGTCGCCGACATCCACCCGACGACCTACGAGCTGCGACTCGGCATCCTCCAGGCGAAGGCCGAGCAGCGCAAGGCCGCCATGCCGCCCAAGGTCCTGGAGTTCCTCGCCCATAAGATCACCTCGAATGTGCGTGAGCTCGAAGGGGCGCTCAATCGCATCCTCGCGCATTCGCAGCTGATCGGGCGCGACATCACGCTCGAGAGCGCGCAAGAGGTGCTGCACGATCTGCTGCGCGCCAACGATCGCCGCGTCACCATCGACGAGATCCAGAAGCGCGTCGCCGAGCACTACAACATCCGACTCTCCGACATGCATTCGGCCCGGCGGGCCCGCGCCGTCGCCCGGCCACGTCAGGTCGCGATGTTCCTGTGCAAGCAGCTGACGCCACGCTCGCTGCCCGAGATCGGCCGCAAATTCGGCGGCCGCGACCACACGACCGTCATGCACGCAGTAAAGAAGATCGAGGAGCTGCGCGCCACCGACCTGGCGCTCGCCGAGGACGTCGAGCTGCTGCGACGCATGCTGGAGACCTGATCGCGGCGTTGCGCCGGCTTAGGATCGATCGCCGGCCGCTCAATCCCGCGAAATTCGTGCGGAATTCCACGATCCATGCTACAAGGTTCGCCCGTGCGCACGCGCCTTCGGAGGGCGACGGCGCGGGGGGTTCCGCCGGGGCGATCGGGTCCCGCGGATCGGGTCAAATCCGCCACCTCGAGCAAGAACCCGCAACGCCATGAAACTGACAATCGAACGCGCCGCGCTGCTCCGTGCCCTGGGCCACGTTCAGAGCGTCGTCGAACGGCGCAACACGATCCCGATCCTGTCGAACGTCATGCTGCGCGCCGAGCGCGGCAGGCTGGCGCTGTCGGCGACGGATATGGATCTCGAAATCGTCGAATCGGTCGCGGCGCAGGTCGCGAACGACGGTGCGATGACGGCGCCGGCGCATACGCTCTACGACATCGTCCGCAAGCTGCGCGAGGGCTCGCAGATCGAGGTCGCGGCGAGCGGCGACAAGAGCTCGCTGACGCTGCGCTCCGGCCGCTCGACCTTCACCCTCGCCTGCTTGCCGCCCGAGGATTACCCGCTGATGGCGGGCGGCGAGCTGCCGCACGGCTTCACGCTCCAGGCGACCGAGCTGAAGACGCTGATCGACCGCACCCGCTTCGCGATTTCCACCGAGGAGACGCGCTACTACCTAAACGGCATCTTCCTGCATTCGACGACGAGCAGCGACAACCCAGTGCTGCGCGCCGTCGCGACCGACGGCCACCGGCTGGCGCGGGTCGAGATCATGCTGCCGGAGGGCGCCGCCGGCATGCCCGGCGTCATCGTGCCGCGCAAGACCGTCGCCGAGCTGCGCAAGCTGATCGACGAGACCGACCAGGAGATCGGGGTCTCGCTCTCCGACACCAAGATCCGCTTCGTCTTCGGCGATGCCGTGCTGACCTCGAAACTGATTGACGGCACCTTCCCCGATTACGACCGCGTCATTCCGAGCAACAACGACAAGACGCTCGAGGTCGAGTGCAAGCCCTTCGCCGAGGCGGTCGATCGCGTCTCCACGATCTCGACCGAAAAGAGCCGCGCCGTGAAGCTCGCGGTCGAGCGCGGCAGCCTCACCCTCTCGGCGACCAGCCCGGAGAACGGCACCGCGATCGAGGAGATCGAAGTCCGCTACAACGCGACGGGCATCGAGATCGGCTTCAACTCGCGCTATCTCCTCGACATTACCGACCAGATCGCGGGCGAATGGGTCGTCTTTCAGATGGCCGACGCCGCCTCGCCGACAATCGTCCACGAGCGCGCCGACACCAGCGCCCTCTACGTGCTCATGCCGATGCGGGTCTGATCGCCGGAGATGGTGTCGTGATGGGCGCGCCTCGCCTGGCAGAGGCGACGAACGATCCCCATATGAATGTCATGGCGCCGCATCAGCCGAGCGGTACGGTCGATGCGGTCGGAAGCCTCGCGGTGACGCGGTTGGTGCTGACCGATTTTCGCTGCTACCGGCAGGCGCGCGTTGCGGTCGACGGGCGGGCGGTCGTGCTCACCGGTCCCAACGGCGCCGGCAAGACGAATATGCTCGAGGCCATCTCGTTCCTGGCGCCCGGCCGTGGGCTGCGCCGCGCCCGGTTGGGCGAGGTCGATCGCCGCGAGGCGCCGGCGATGACGGGAGTTCCAATTGCCGCGAATCCGGCCTTGGCGACGAGCCCCTGGGCGGTCGCGGCGACGGTCGCGACGCCGCGCGGCCCGGTCCAGATCGGCACCGGCCGCGAGGCGACGGCGAGCGGCGGCGAGCGCCGCGTCGTGCGGATCGAGGGCCTTCCGGCGCGCAGCCAGACGGCGCTTGCCGAGCACGTCAACCTGGTCTGGCTGACGCCGCCCATGGATCGCCTGTTTCACGAAGGCTCGGGCGCGCGGCGGCGCTTTCTCGACCGGCTCGTCTACGGCTTCGATCCCGAGCATGCCGCACGCGTCTCGGCCTATGACCAGGCGATGCGCGAGCGCGGCCGGCTCCTCCGCGAGGGGGGTGCCGACCAGGCCTGGCTGGCTGCCCTCGAGGAGAGCATGGCGCAGCACGGCGTCGCGATCGTCGCCGCGCGCCGCGACGTCGCCGCGCGGCTCGACGAATCCTGCGCCGGCGGCGTCGCCGGCTTCCCGCGCGCCATGCTGGCGGCGACCGGCACGGTCGAAGACTGGCTCGGCGAGCAGCCGGCGCTTGCCGCCGAAGACATGCTGCGCCAGCGCCTCGCCGCCGGCCGGCGGCAGGATGCCGAGAGCGGCGGAGCGATCGTCGGACCGCATCGCTCGGATTTCGCGGTCCATCACGGCGGCACAGGTGTCGCCGCCGCGCAATGCTCGACCGGCGAGCAGAAGGCGCTGCTGATCGCGATCCTGCTGGCGCATGCGCGGCTGCAGGCGGTGCTGCGCGGCGCAGCGCCGATCATGTTGCTCGACGAGGTCGCGGCGCATCTCGACGGCGAGCGCCGGCGAGCGCTGTTCGCCGAGCTCGCGGCGCTTGGCTCGCAGGCCTGGATGACCGGCACCGAGGAGGTGCTGTTCGAAGATCTACGCGGCGCGGCGCAGTTCCTGCGCATCGCTGATGCGGTGGTGAGCGAGACTTGAACGCGCCGCCGCCGACAGACAGAGAAGTGAGACCATAGCAATGAGTTCAGACCAGCCCGATCCATCTCTGTCCGGCGCGGAGGCCGCACCCGAGTCTGGCCAGCCCGCCGGCGGCGACTATCGCGCCGACTCGATCACCGTGCTGCGCGGCCTCGATGCGGTGCGGGCGCGGCCCGGCATGTATATCGGCGACACCGACGACGGCTCCGGCCTGCACCACATGGTCTATGAGGTCGTCGACAACGCGATCGACGAGGCGCTCGCCGGCCACTGCGACACGGTGACGGTGACGCTCAATGCCGATGGCTCGGCGACGATTACCGACAACGGCCGCGGCATTCCCGTCGACATCCACGAGGAGGAGCAGATCTCGGCCGCCGAGGTCGTGATGACCCAGCTCCACGCCGGCGGCAAGTTCAACCACAACAGCTACAAGGTGTCGGGCGGCCTCCACGGCGTCGGCGTCTCGGTCGTGAACGCGCTCTCCTCACAGCTCGATCTGCGGATCTTCCGCGAGGGCAACGAGCATCACATCCGCTTCAAGGACGGGGTCGCCGAGACGCGGCTCGAGACCCTCGGCCCGGCGCCCGAGCTGCCACCCGGCGGCAAGAAGACGGGCAAGAAGACCGGCACCGAGGTGACCTTCCTGCCGAGCACGAAGACCTTTACCAAGGTCGAGTTCGATTTCGCGACACTGGAGCATCGCATCCGCGAGCTCGCTTTCCTGAACTCCGGCGTCACCATGGTGCTGAGCGACAATCGCGGCGTCGAGCCGAAGAGCGTGACGATGCATTACGACGGTGGCCTCGTCGCCTTCGTCGAGTATCTCGACCGCTCGAAACAGGCGCTGCACAGCCCGCCGATCGCGATCGTCGGCGAGCGCGACGGCACCGTCGTCGAAGTCGCGATGGCCTGGACCGACAGCTATCACGAGACGATGCTGTGCTTCACCAACAACATCCCGCAGCGCGACGGCGGCACGCATCTCGCCGGCTTCCGGGCCGCGCTGACCCGCTCGGTCAATAAATTCGCGGTCGAGAGCGGGATCGCCAAGAAGGAAAAGGTCGAGCTCACCGGCGAGGACATGCGAGAAGGCCTGACCTGTATTCTCTCGGTCAAGGTGCCGGATCCGAAATTTTCGTCGCAGACCAAGGACAAGCTGGTCTCCTCCGAGGTCCGCGCCGTCGTCGAGGGCGTCGTCGGGGAGAAGCTGCAGCAATGGTTCGAGGAGCGTCCGGCCGACGCTCGCAAGATCGTCGCCAAGGTCGTCGAGGCCGCGGCGGCGCGCGAGGCGGCGCGCAAGGCGCGCGACCTCACCCGGCGCAAAGGCGTCCTCGACATGGCAAACCTGCCGGGCAAGCTTGCCGACTGCCAGGAGCGCGATCCGGCGAAATCCGAGCTCTTCCTCGTCGAGGGCGACAGCGCCGGCGGCACCGCCAAGATGGGCCGCGACCGCAAGAACCAGGCCATCCTGCCGCTCAAGGGCAAGATCCTCAACGTCGAGCG
The DNA here is from genome assembly GCA_028291405.1 of Rhodospirillales bacterium. Taxonomy (GTDB): domain Bacteria; phylum Pseudomonadota; class Alphaproteobacteria; order ATCC43930; family CGMCC-115725; genus URHD0088. Next base: position 13,213 of record JAQGID010000236.1, read on the forward strand.
CGCCCGCTTCGACAAGATGCTGTCCTCGGCCGAGATCGGCACGCTGATCGCGGCGCTTGGCACCGGCATCGGGAGCGAGGATTTCGACGCCGACAAATCGCGCTATCACCGCATCATCATCATGACCGACGCCGACGTCGACGGCAGTCACATCCGCACGCTCCTGCTGACCTTTTTCTTCCGTCAAATGCCGGCGCTGATCGAGCGCGGCTATCTTTACATCGCGCAGCCGCCGCTCTACGGCATCAAGCGCGGTTCGGGCAAGCTCGACTACCTCAAGAACGATGCCGAACTCGAGCGCTTCGTGACGACGGCCGGGCTGAAGGACGCGGTCTTTTACCAGCACGACGGCATTCAGCGCGCCGGAAACGATCTCGCCGAGCTCGTCGAGCAGGCGCGGATCTGCCGCCAGTTGCTCGCGCCGCTGGCGCGCAAATCCGGCAGCGCCCAGGTCGTCGAGCAAGCAGCGATCGCCGGCGCGCTCGATGCCACCCTTCTTGCCCATCCCGACCGCGCCCTCGCGGCGGCGGAAGAGACGGCGCGCCGACTCAACGCGCTCGCCGATGCGAACGAGAACACCTGGCAGGCCGAGGTCCGCGAAGGCGACGGCTATGTTTTTCGACGGACGATTCACGGCGTCGCCCATGCCAATGTGCTCGACGCTGCGTTATTACGCAGCAGCGAGGCCCGCCGCCTGAGCGAGCGCGCTGCCGATCTACGCGCCGTCTATGCCGCTCCGGGGAGACTCGTCGTCAAGGACAAGGAGTTCGTCATCGCCGGCCCCAGCGGGCTGGTCGACGCCGTGATGGAAGCCGGCCGCAAAGGCGTCACCGTCCAGCGCTATAAAGGACTCGGCGAGATGAACTCCGGCCAACTCTGGGAGACGACGCTCGACCCGAACGCGCGCTCGTTGCTGCAAGTGCGGATGAGCCACGCCGACAGCGCCGAGGAAACCTTCTCGACGCTGATGGGCGATCTGGTGGAGCCGCGCCGAGAGTTCATCCAGACAAATGCGCTGCAGGTCGCGAATCTCGACGTCTGAGCGTCTGTGTCAGGCGACCCAATCCTGTCTCAGGAACCGTATTTGTGTCGCGAATTGATCGTTACCGTGTCTCAAACCGGGAGCGCGAGGGCGGCTCAGGTTTCGCCCTTGGTGCTTACGGCTGGCGATCGGGCAGGCAGGTCAGGGCGTCTCGAGCAGCCACATCATCGACCTCTCTCCCGCCTCCCAGATGCCACACATGCCCCCGCCGCTCCAGAGACTGGGACACGGCGTTGGCGCGTCTGGCAAAGGAACTGAGAGTTTCAGCCCATGAAACATTCGGTCCTCAGAAGTCCTGCAACCCGCCTTTGTCAGATGTCCATTCCTCGTGGATCGCCTTGTCCAGCTTGCGTCCGTTACCCTCGGTGAACTCGCGGTGGTCTCTCTCTCCCTCGGGAGCCATGTCAGGCTTCGACGGGCCAGACGTAAGATGGTCAATGGTCGCTTTGTCTCTAATGTGTTGGCGAACTTGCGGGACGTTGGATCGCTTATTCACGTGATCCTCCAACTGAAGTTAGCGCCGGTTCAAGGATGCAACTCATGATCTCACGGTAGGAGGCACGTTAGCAAATCGTCAGGTTGTTATGACCATCAGCACTGGTGCTCATTCAGAACGAAGCCCGCATTACGTGCCGTCTCGGTCCGAACGGATGGGATGCGCTGAAAACCGAGAAGCACCTGCGAGCGCGTCGCCCGCCGGAGGAGCCAGAAGAGCTCAAAAACCCGTTCGCGTCAGGCAGGCGCGCCGCGAGACGGACTTCTCTCAGATTACAAGGCTGACTACGCAATGGGAGCCTAGTTATTCGGCTATCTGACCATACCTCATTGCGAAGACTTGGACCGCAAGGGGAGGCTAGCGGAGATGAAGATCAGGGTAGACATCGATTGCACGCCTGAGGAGGCTCGTAGCTTTCTCGGTCTCCCAGACCTTGGCCCGATGCAACAACGATGGCTCAAAGAAATTCAGGAGCGAATGACGGCGGCGCTCCAGGCCATGGATCCGACGACCATGATGGACACATGGCTACCATCGACCGTCAAAGGCTTCGAGCGAATGCAGGAGATGTTTCTGTCGCAAATGGGATCGGGAAAGCGGCGCGATAAATAAGCCCGCAACGCGCGTTGTTCGTCCCGGTCGATTTGCTTTTCCGCAACTCCGCTCCCTTCGAGAGGGGCGATGGAGAGCGGGCATCGGGGGGAGTATGAATATTGATTGAGGCCCTTTCCGATATAACTTTGAGACTGTTCGCAGCTGCGGTTATCGGCGGTCTGATCGGTTACGAACGGCGCATCACCATAAGGCGATCGGCCTCGCGGGCATCATGCTGATCGGCATCGGCAGTGCGACCTATATGCTCCTCGCCGAGTATTTGATGCCGCGCGATCCCGATGCCATCAGCCGAACGATTCAGGGCTTTCTCTCAGGCATCGGTTTCCTTGGCGGTGCGGTGATCTTCAAAAGTGGCTTCGATGTCCGCGGCATCAAGGCAGCGGCCGCGGTGTGGATCACCGGGGCGATCGGGTTGGCGGTGGCGACATCCGATTGGCAACTCGCCGTAACAGTCGGAATTTTGACCACGGTCCTCTTGTTCATCGCGGACCGCTTCCCCGACCCAGTGCGCGAACAGAAGAAGGAGGAGAGCGTCGCGGACGCAGGCGAGGACGTTGCAATAGGCAACGATCCCGGATGCGGCGAGTCTTTCCGCGGTCTCAATTCCGTGTCAGCCGTTAACTACCCAAGATCCGATTCTTGGTGTTCTCCTGAGACCAACCGCCAACCTTCGGCGTTGGCTAGATTATCAAGTACCATAACCGTAGTGGAGGAATGGATGGGCAAGACGGCACTAATCGTCGCTGCAATCCTATCACTGAGTACATCGCCATTGGCTATCGCGCAAACAGGTCCAGGAGGCACTTCGGGCTCTGGTACGGCTGGGACTGGTGTCGGGACAAGCTCCACCCCCGGATCGTCGGGCACGCGCCTGCAACCTGGTGAGTCCAGCAGCACGACAGGCAATTTGGGTACGACAGGCAGCATGGGGTCCGGCAGCGGCAGCACAACGGATCCAAGCAAACCGGCATCGTCCGGGAGCTCGACAGGACCTGGGACCTCCCCTGCCTCCAGGGACAGTTCCGGATCAGATTCAGGAGCTCAATCTCCTCGGTCAACCGGCACCAGCAAGTAGACTCAATTGCCGTCCACCAGGTTATCGCGGCGACGAGGTGGTTGGCTGAGAGGAAGTTGTCGGCGCGCTTGTCACATCGCGTTGCGATGCGGCTGATGTCTTTGAGGCGACAGAACATCCGCTCGATCTTGTTCCTCTCGCGGTACTCCTGCGATTCGGAGGCGTGAGGGTGCTTAC
>JAQGID010000238.1 GCA_028291405.1 Rhodospirillales bacterium
CTCGAATTGCTCCGATGGAGGCAGCACTGCCGGCCGAGCGCGCCCCGCCCTCGGTTGCCAGCCTGAGCGCCTCGGCCGCCTTGGGAACGTCGGGTCCGGTCTCGCCGATGCCGCCAAGCAGACAGTACAGCTTCATGACCTGGAACATGCTTTGGACGTCGGAGCAGCTGCAATTGTCGCAGCCCAGCGCCAATGGCACGCCGAGGCGACGATATGCCGCGATCGGCGCTACCCCGCTCCTGAGCCGCAGATTGCTGAGCATATTCAAGACGACGCCGGTGCCGCTCTCGGCCAGCTGCTCGATCTCGGCCGCATCCGGCCAGACCCCATGGGCGAGCGTGAGGCGCGGCCCCAGCAATCCGACGGATTTCATGTAGGGAATGACAGAGCCACCGTATGCCGCGAATTCGCTCTTTGCGAAGAGGCGCTGCGTCCTGGTCTCGTAGACATGGGTATAGACCGGCAAGTTTCGCCGCTCCGAGAGTTCGGCGACGCCGGCAAGCAATCTCGGCGAGCAGCGTTGCGGCGCTGATGGGCTGAGCGCCCAGATCACCCTGCCGTCGCGATTGCCGACGCGATCGATCTGGCGTTCGACAAAGGCGAGTTGCGCCTCGGGATCGCCGGCCTCGCGACCGACGACATCGTAAAATTCGGGTGGGACGAGTTCCTTCGCCCAGAGAATCGTGTCGAGCTGCGACCGGTCGCGTACGGTGATCGAGAAGATGACGCGGATCCCGGCTTCGGAATAGGCGTCAAGAATCGTATCGACATAACGATCCTCCATGGGCGCGACCACGGAAAAATCCTGGACCGTCGTGATGCCGTTGCGCAGGCACTCGATGGCGCCGACCAGAGTGCGCACCCGGACTTCCTCGAGCGATCGACGGTTGCCGATCGCACCGGCGACCAGGCCCCATTGCTCGAGCGGCATCGACTCGAAGCTTCCCTTAGCAAGCACATCGTTCGAGTGATAATGAGCGTTCACGAACCCCGGCAGCAGCAGGTGCCCGGAGAGATCGACGACTTCGGCGCCTTCCGTGCGGTCTCCGAGATCGCCTCCGATCGCGAGGATGGCGCCATCCTCGATCAGTAGGTCCGAAACTTCCGGCAGGGCGTCCGCGGCCCCGTGATCGAAAACTCTTGCACCCCGCAGCAGCTGTTTACCCGAAACCATCATCGCACCTCAGGAATATCGCGTGGGACCGAGAGCTGCCGGGCCCGCCGATTACCGCCGACCAAAGTCCATAGCCTCGGACCAACGAGCATCAGCGCACAAAGCGCAAAGATAGACGCCGAGAGCGGCCGCTCGAAGAAGATCAGATACGATCCGTCGCTGATCTCGAGTGCCTGGTGAAATGCGGTCTCCGCCATTCCCCCGAGCACCAAGCCCATGACCAGCCCGATCACCGGGAAGCTGAACCGCTGCGCGGCAAAGCCGATCAGGCCGAAGATGACCGCGTAGATCACGTCGAGATAGCTGTGGCTGAAAGCGTATGTCCCAACCAGCCCGACGACCAGAAGCGCGGGAGCGAGCATCTTCGTCGGCACGATCGTGATGACGGCGAACCATCGCGTGAGCAGGATGCCGAATGCAGCAAACATCACCGCTCCGATCAGGAGCCCGGCGAAGAAGCCGTAGACGAGCTCGCTGGAGCCGGTAAAGAGCATTGGGCCGGGCCGCAAGCCATGCACGGTGACCGCCACGAGAACGAGCGCGGTGCCGGCGCTATGTGGCAAGCCGAGCGCCAGAGTCGGGATCAGCCCGGCATGGATGCAGGCGTTGTTTGATGCTTCGGGGGCGATGATTCCCTCTGGTGCGCCTTGACCGAAGCGGCTCGGATCCCGGGCGACCCGCTTCTCGACGATATAGGCGAGGAGATTGGCGGTAACGGCGCCGGCGCCCGGCACCAGCCCACAGAACGTTCCGACCAGAATACCGCGCACCAGGGACATCGGATGACGAAAAGTCTCTCGGATTCCGTCGCTCAAACTCCCGGAGAGACCGCCGGCGTCGGCAATGGTGCCGCCGCGTAGCATCAGCTGCATCAGCTCCGCGATGGCGAAGAGACCGATGAGGACCGGCACGATGCCGATCTTGGCTTCGAGATCGACGATCCCGAAGGTAAAGCGCGGGTAACCCAGCACCTCGTCCGTGCCGATGAAGCCGATCGCAAGACCGAGACAGCCCATCATCAGTCCCTTGATCGTCGAACCGCGCGAAGCCGCGGCAACGACGCATAGCCCGAGCATTGCGAGGGCGAAGTTCTCCGCCGGACCGAATTTCAGCGCGATTCCGACCAGCGGCTGAGCGGCGACGATGAGGGCCATCGATCCCGCCAGCGCGCCGATCAGCGAGCTCATCACCGAGAGGCCGAGCGCGACGCGGACCTTTCCCTGGCGCGCCATGGCATAGCCGTCGAAGGTCGTCGCCGCGGAGGCCGGATCGCCTGGGACGTTGATCATGATCGCGCTGATCGAGCCGCTATAGGTGCCGGCGACATGGATACTCGCCAGCATCAGCAGCCCGGGAAGCGGCTCCATCGTGAAGGTCAGAGGAAAGAGCAACGCCATCGCCATGATCGGGCCCAGCCCCGGGATGACGCCGATCCAAAGCCCGAAAAAGGTCGACAGTGCAATGACCGAGAGATTGTCCCATTGCAGCGCGGTCGCAAAGCCATGAACGAAGTACTGCAGCATATAGGAAACCTGAAGCGTCTCAGAGGAAGGAGCGGCCGAAGATCAGACCGTGCGGCAAAGGGACGTGCACCAACGGAAAGAGCACGCCGATACTGAGTGCGACGCCGACAGTAACCGCCGCGATTACCGCCCTGTTCCGGTAGCCTAGCAGGTAGGCGATGGCGGGAATCGCGACTAGCGTCGCAAGCCAGAATCCCAATAGCCAGAGTCCGAAGCCAAAGGCGGGCGGGGCGAGGATTGCAAGTTCCAGCTGTCGTCGCCCTGGACGCTGCTGCGTCGGCTCCCCATCCTGCTCGCCGAATCCGAAGCCGAGCGTCAGCGCCATCGCGAGGAAAAAGCCGATGGCCGAGACGATCAGCGGAAAGAGCCGCGGATCCGAGGGGTAGCCGAGCGCGAGGACGAACTGGACGCCGAAGAAGATCCCGATCAGCGCGGCGAAGAGCCGCCCTCCGCCAGCGCTGTGCGTCGCGTTCTCTGGCATGTGTCAGCCCGAAAGCTCGGCTTTATGCTCCTGGACCAGCGGGTAGCGCGTTTCGATGATCTGGCGGATATCACCGGCGCTCATCAGCTTGGGAAAGACCCCCAGGCTCTGCTGCTGCGTCACGTGCTCGGGGTTCTTGAATGCCGCCGCGAAGGCGTCCGCCAGCTTCGCGATGCGGTCGGCCGGCGTGCCGGGAGCGGCATTGGCGTAGATCACCTCGTTGATAGACGTGATGTCGTAACCCATCTCGGCGACAGTGGGGCTATCGGGGATAGCCGGATCCCGCCCGTCCCGGAAGACCCCGAGGAAGGATACGGTATCCGCCCAGCGATTCGAGCTCGAGCCGCCGATCGCCGTCTCGATATGGCCGCCCTGGACAGCGGCATAGGCCGGGGCGCCGCCCTCAAAATGGACCAGCTGAAGGTTGAGGCCGAGCTTGCTCCGGAGAATCGCCAGCTGCAGATGACTCGGACCGCCCTTGCCAAGCGTCCCAATCGTCACCTTGCGTGATTTGGCCTCCTTCACAAAATCCTGGAACGACTTGATCGGCGAGCTCTTTAGCACGTAGACGTTGAAGGCATTGACGAACCACCCGAAGACCGGCTGGAACTGGGCGACCTTGTAGTCCGCACCATAGACGACCTCGCCGAGAATTTCCTCGGGGCTGGCCTCGGTCATGATCGTGTAGCCATCAGGCGGCGCGCGGAAGAGCTGCGTGCGCGCGATGCGGCCGGAGGCGCCGCGGACGTACTCGATTTCTGTCTGGAAGCCTTGCGCCTTCAGATAAGGCTGTATCGCACGAGTCGATCCATCGATCAGACCGCCCGGCGATTGATAGACGATCCACCGAATGGCTTGTGCCGGATAGGTCTGGGCGGCGGCCGATCCGACCCCGAGGCGTGCGGCCATTGCAGCAGACCCGGCCGTCGCCACACCCGCCAAAAATCCTCTCCGTGTCACCAATCCGACCATCAAAAAGCCTCGCTCCGATCTCTATCTGAATATTGCGCATAATCTCCGAGTTATCGGATCATAAGCGCCGTTTTGTTGACATTATGTTTGTATGATTGCATGTTGACAGAATTCAGAGCACACAAACTTGATCCTTTCAACGTAAATTCTTCCAAGCGCATGGAGCTGGCGCGGCCGGTTCGAGCCCGCCGCGCCATCGGCCGACACTTCGCTTAAGGAACGAAACCCGTCATGACCGTCGATGTCGTCGCCTACGATACCGTCCACCCCGGTGACACGAGCGATCTCGAAACTAAGCTGTCGCGTATCGATCCGGCGCAGATCCGGCGCCTTGCCCTGCTCGTGAAGACCG
>JAQGID010000244.1 GCA_028291405.1 Rhodospirillales bacterium
GATGAGGAGACTGAGAATGACCCAGGATCGACGCAAGGTTGCGATCGTCACCGGCGCCTCGCGCGGCATCGGTGCGGCGGTGGCGGAGCGGCTGGCCCGCGACGGTTTCACCGTGGTCATCAACTATTCCGGCGACGCCGCGCCCGCCGAGGCACTGGCCCGCAAGATCGAGGACAAGGGTGGCCATGCGCTGACCGCCAAGGCCGACGTGAGCGACCCGCAGGCCGTCCACGGCATGTTCGACGCCGCGGAGGCTGCGTTCGGCGGCGTCGACCTGCTGGTCAACAATGCCGGCATCATGCCGCTCTCGAGTATCGCCGACACCGACGATGCGACCTTCGAGCGCCAGGTAAACGTCAACTTCAAGGGCACGTTCAACACGCTGCGCGAAGCCGCCAGGCGGCTGCGCGACGGCGGCCGAATCATCAACGTCTCGTCGAGCGTCGTCGGCCTGCTGCAGCCGACCTACGGCGTCTATGCCGGCACCAAGGCCGCCGTCGAGGCGATGACCAGCATCCTCGCCAAGGAATTGCGCGGCCGGAACATCACCGTCAACGCCGTCGCGCCGGGGCCGACCGCGACGGACCTGTTCCTGAACGGCAAGCCGCAGGAAGTCGTCGACCGCCTCACCAAGCTGGCGCCGCTAGAGCGCCTGGGCCAGCCGGCGGACATCGCTGCCGCTGTCGCCTTCCTCGCTGGTCCCGACGGCGCCTGGATCAACGGCCAGACACTGCGCGCCAATGGCGGAATCATCTGAACCCAAACACAGCTGCGCCCTCTCTTCCTGATGAAGCGCCCAAACCAGAAGGAAATCCGTTATGAGCAAGATCATACTCATCACCGGCGCCTCCAGCGGCTTCGGCCGCCTGGCCGCCGAGGCGCTCGCCAAGGCGGGCCACACCGTTTACGCCTCGATGCGCGAGATCGCCGGGCGCAACGCGCCTGAGGTCGCCAAGATCGCCGCGTTCTCAAAGGAGAACGGCGTCGATCTGCGGACCGTCGAACTGGACGTACTTTCTCAGGATTCGGTTGACGCTGCGGCCAGCAAGCTCATCGGGGAGAGTGGTCGCATCGATGTGCTGATCCACAACGCCGGGCACATGGTCTTCGGCCCGGCCGAAGCCTTCACGCCCGAGCAGCTCGCGCAGCTCTACGACGTCAATGTATTGAGCACCCAGCGGGTGAACCGGGCGGTGCTGCCCCACCTGCGCAGGCAGAAGCAAGGTCTGGTCGTCTGGGTCTCCAGCAGCAGTTCGGCCGGCGGCACGCCGCCTTATCTCGCGCCCTATTTCGCCGCGAAAGCCGGCATGGACGCGATGGCCGTTGTCTATGCGAGGGAACTGAGCCGCTGGGGCATCGAGACGTCGATCATCGTGCCCGGCGCCTTCACCGGGGGCACCAACCACTTCGCCCATTCCGGTCGGCCCGCCGACGAAGCGCGCGTCGCCGAATATGAGGCGGGGCCGTATGCCGGTTTCGGTGCGCAGGTGCAGAAGGCCTTTGCGGCCATAGTGCCTCCCGACGCCGACGCCTCTGCCGTGGCCGATGCCATCGTCGGGGTCGTCGACACGCCGTTCGGCAAGCGGCCGTTTCGGGTGCATATCGATCCGACCGAGGACGGCGCCAATGTCGGCTTCACGGTCCTCGATCGCCTTCGCAGCGAGATGCTGCATCGCGTGGGACTGTCGGACGTGCTGATCCCCCGGGTTCTCGTCTGACGGTCTCGGCCCGGGCCGTATAAAAACACGATTGCGGGCCGTCGCCAGGAATCACCGATCGCTGCAGGAACAGAGGAATATCATGGAAATTCGGGACTCAGTGGCCTTTGTCACCGGTGCCAATCGAGGGCTTGGCCTGGCTTTTGCCAGGGAATTGCTCGGGCGTGGCGCGAAGAAGGTCTACGCCGGCATAAGGAATCCAGTTGCCAATAGCCTGCCAGGCATCGTGCCGGTCAAGGTGGACGTAACGGATCCCGCATCAGTGAGTACGGCGGCGGCCCATTGCGGCGACGTGACGCTATTGATCAACAACGCCGGGATCGGCCGCGTGAATGCTGGCGCGCTTGATCCCGCTGTAATCGAAAGCGCCTGCGAGATTTTCGAAACCAACTTCTACGGCATGGTTCGAGTAAGTCAGGCATTCGCGCCAGTCCTTTTGGCGAACGGCGGGGGGGCGATCATCAACGTGCTGTCCGATGCTACCTGGTTTGCGCGGCCGGTGCTGACTGCCTATTCGGCCTCGAAATCCGCTGCATGGAGCTTCACCAACGCACTGCGGATTGAGTTGCGCGAAAATGGTATCCAGGTGCTCGCCCTGCACGTCGGTTTCTTGGACACCGACATGGCCAAGGGTTTGGACGTGAAGAAAAGCGACCCCCAACAGGTCGCCTCGCGCGCGCTCGACGCGCTCGAGAATGGCAGCGAGGAAGTGCTCGCCGATGCGCAATCGAATGCGGTGAAGCGGAGCCTCTCATCAGACCAAGCGTATTATCTGGACCCGCCGGATTTGTTTGTATGATCCCACTCTCTCCGGCCGCCGCGAAGCGCTGATCCACGGCCGCGCGGCGCCGCTGGTCCGCGCTGCGATGGTATTCCATCGAGACTATGGTTTCTCTCCCCGCCACTCCGGGCACGCAAAGGCACTGGCGTAGCTTCTTGAGGTGCAGGGAGAATGCCGACACTGAGACCGCGATCTCCGCTTGGGTCAATCTGCGAAGAACGAGTCGGTTTGAACTAAGTCGGCTTTCGGGTGCTTGGCCGACCTTCAAAGATCGGCGCCGCACTTCTCATTCTGTTAAGGCTTATCAGACGCCTGCCGTCGCAACGCGACCAACCGCCCGTGCTCGGCAGGCATCTGATAACCCTTAACAGAAGCTGCCCGACCGCTTTCCACCCATTCAGGTCGAAGCAAGCTAAGACGTTAAGTCCGGTTTCGGGCTGGTGGTCAGCGCGTTGGGGTGTCCGCGATTGGTGCGCATTCCGGACTCAAGTCGGCCTTTGCGGCACTGCCGGAAAGTGCCACTTCCGGGCTGATGCATCGCAGCAAAAAAAGGCGGAAATGGCGTAGTTTCCAGAACCGAGCGCTTCAGAAGGGTCATTAGGTGTGGCGCGCAACAGGACATCGCGCGATGGATCACATCAAAACGGAGGCGGCGCTGGCTGCACCGGCTTCGGGGCGAATGCCCGGGCGGTGTCCCGCTGTGGGCGGCTAATTTTAGATATGGCGAGTTGCCGTGCATACTCCCGGTCACTGACTTCCTTGTATTGCGGGCTCGTCAGTGACGCGAGGAACGCCACTACGTCGTCGATCTCGGACTCCGACAGCGCCAACGGCTGCATGTCCTTGTCGAGCCAGGGGTCCGTGATTCCATCGCCCTTGTTGTAATGATCCATCACATCCCACAATGTTTGCATCGACCCGTCATGGAAGTAGGGCGCCGTCACGACAACATTTCGCAGGCCCGGCGTCTTGAACGACGCGATATCACTCTGCTTCCTCGTAACGAGGAAGCGCCCGAGGACCGACATCTCGCCGGTGATCGCTGTGGTGTCGATAGCCGCCAGATCTCCTTGCGCCAGCTCGCGCTCAGCCTGCTGCGCCAAGGGAGCGACGCGATGCCGGAGGATTCCGATGCCAATGTTATGAAAATCGTTGTCGATGAAGAGGGTTGCATCCCGTTGATTCTCCGTCAAAGCATGGCAGCGGTGACAAAGAGCTTTGGTATTGAACAATTCCCACCCGCGTTTGGCCGAGTCGCTGATGGCGTTTGCCTCTCCCGCGATGAAATGGTCGAACGGGGAATCGAATGAAGCCAGCGTCCGTTCGTAGTCTGCAATAGCACTCAACAGATCCTGCTCGTTCACACCCCGCCCGAAGGCTTGCTCGAATTGGCTCTGATAGTCCGTGTCGCCGGCGATCCTGGACACAGCATCCGCGATGCTGGCCGAGCCCATCTCGAAAGGGTTCGTGATCGGCAGTGCCGCCTGCTGCTCCAGCGTACTGACCCTGCCATCCCAAAACTGATGCTTGTTATAGAGGGCATTCAGAAGGGTTGGGGCGTTGCGTTGGCCGACGCGGCCGTGGATGCCGACTGATACGGGCCGGCCATCGGTGAAGGCGCGATCCGGATCGTGGCAGGTGGCACAGGCGACAGTGCCATCACCTGAGAGCCGAGGCTCGAAGAACAGCCTCTGACCCAACGCAACTCTGGCAGGCGTGAGGGTGGCTGGCGAGATAACATACTCGGTCAAGACCTTAAGGAAGCCGACCTGATCTGATGAGCGCGGCTGAGCCAGCGGCCCTTGCTTAGGCAGCGGCGGTGCCTCTCCTGGCGACAGAGCGAGCGGCGGGTCGACGCCAGCCTCTTCAGCCACAGCCGTCACAGGAAGCAATGCGCAACTACACGACAGGGCAACCGCCAGGGAGGTGATGCGCATCAAATGGCCTTTGCTTTTTGGCCGAACGCAACGCTGAAAGCGCATAGGTCCGCTCCTCAACACGCCATCCGCAGCCTCAAATTCGGTTAACTGCACGCGCGGTACGATCCGCGCCCGTCCTCCTAACGCTGCCTGCCCTAGTGCTCCGTCGCTGAAGAGCGAATATCCGCCACTCGGCAGACACTCTTCCTCAGACTGGGAGCATCTAGGTCACGTGCGCCCGTGCACGCTTCCCGCTTATGTTGCGAGCGATTACGGATCAACGATCTAAAAGCATTTCCGGCGGCGCCGTCAAACGCCAGCGAACCAGTCATAGCCCTGGTTCTCCCAATAGCCGCCGGGATACTTGTTGGTGACCTCGATCGCCTCCAGGTTCTTGGCGCTCTTGAAGCCGAGCTTGGTGGGGATGCGAAGCCGCAGCGGTGCGCCCCATTGCGGCGCCAGCGGCTTTTCCTCGAAATCGAGCGCCAGAATGGTCTGCGGTTGCAGCGCGCTGGCCATGTCGATGCTGGTCGAATAGCCATCGAAGCATTTGAGATAGACGTAGCGGGCCGAAAGGTCGGCGCCGATGCGGCGCAGGAACACGCCCAGCGGCACGCCCGTCCACTGGCCGATCTGGCTCCAGCCCTCGATGCAGATATGCCGGGTGATCTGCCCCTGCTGCGGCTGCGCCATCAGCGCCTGCAACGTCCAGGGCTGCCGGTCGGCGACGAGGCCGCCGACACTGAGCACCCAGTTATCCGGTACCGGGCGCACCTGCCACTCCGCGTAATAAGCGTTGAAGCGGAACGGGCGGGTGATGGCGCTGGCCGGATAGGTTTCCGCCTGGCGCCGGCGGCTGAACAGCGCCGCCTGGACCCGGTCGTCGAAGCGCAGGATCGCCTCCAGCGCGGCGTCGACGCCGGAATGGGTTGAAAGATCGCAGCCGGTCAGCATCGCCAGCCCGCCGAGTGAGAGCGCGCTCCGCAGGAAGCCGCGCCGGTGCAGCCTTTCCAACTCCGGTTTGATCTCGGCCATGCTGACGGCCGGTTTGTTACGCTGG
>JAQGID010000258.1 GCA_028291405.1 Rhodospirillales bacterium
GCCATCCGCTGACGCTGTCCTGGCTCGGCGCGATCCGCGGCCAGCGCATAGCGCCGCTCGGCAACGCCCGCTTCGGGCAATGCGGCGACATCCCGGATCTCTATGCCGAATACGGTCTCGACGCCGATGCGATCGAGGCGGCCGCGGAACGCACCCTGGTGCGCCGCCGCGGCTAGTCCTTGTCCAGCCTCGCCTTGAGATAGGAGAGGATCGGGTAGAGCCCGGCGCAGAGCGCGACGACGAAGCCGTAGGGCCCCTCGCGATAGCCGCGCCGCGCGACGTAGCATTTGTAGAAACGCGAGACGATGCGCCGGACGTTCGGTGTGAACTCCCCGATCTCGCCGCTCTCGCGCAGGTCGCGCGCCCGCGCCGTCGTATAGCGGTCGAGCCGCTGGATCATGTCGGAGATGTTCCGGTCGACGTAATGGTCGAGCCGCGCCGTGAGCGGCGGCCCGGCCTCGCCGGTGAAGGCGAGGGCAGGGTGGACGCGCTGGTTGCCCCAGGTCTTCGTCCCCTTGCGGAAGAGTCCGGGATAGGCCGACCGCCCGAAGCTCGCCCCCCAGCCCCAGCGGACGAGATGGTCGCCGACGTAATTGTCGACCGGGATCAAGTGCCGGGCGGATTGCGACGTCGCGATCGTCTTGCGGACCTCCGCCGCCAGCTCCGGCCCGACGCGCTCGTCGGCATCGACCTCGAGGACCCAGGGCCCCTTGCATGTCGCGATCCCAAGGTTCCGCCGATCCCCCTCGCGCTCCCACGCGCCCTCGACGATGCGATCGGCAAAGCGCCGCGCGATCTCGGCCGAGGCATCGGTGCAGCGGTCGAGCACGACGACGATCTCGTCGGCGAAGCGCAGCCGCTCGAGACACTCGGCAAGCTGCGCCGCCTCGTTATGCGCGACGACGAGGGCGGAGAGGGTCATGGAAGTTCCGCCGCTGGGCTAATCATCGAGCCTCTCAGCGCATGCGGGGACCCACTCGTCCGGCAACTCGCGCTCGGAACAGTGGATCCCCGCGTTCGCGCGGAAGACGGAGGAGGGTACGTGGCCGTGGTAAGCGAGGGGCGTTCTGTCGCCGGGCTAATCATCGAGCCTCTCAAAACCTCCCCCATCGACTTCCCCGCGAACGCGGGGACCCATTCGTCCGGCAACTCGGTCTCGGGACAGCGGAGCCCCGCGTTCGCGGGAAAGACGATAGAGGATACATCAAATCCCAATATACGCCTGCCTGACGCGGTCGTCGGCGAGCAGGGCCGCGCCGGCGCCGCTCATCACGATCTGACCGTTTTCCAGCACATAGCCGCGGTCGGCGAGGGTCAGCGACTGGGCGACGTTCTGCTCGACGAGGACGATCGTCAGGCCGTCGTCGGCGTTGAGGCGGCGGATGATCTCGAAAACCTCGGCGACGACGAGCGGGGCGAGGCCGAGCGAGGGCTCGTCGAACATGATCAGGCGCGGCTGGCCCATCAGGCAGCGCGCGATCGCCAGCATCTGTTGCTCGCCGCCGGACAAGGTCCCGGCCAACTGCCGCCGCCGCTCGGCGAGGCGGGGGAACATCGCATAGGAGCGTTCGAGCTGACTTCTCGCCTCCTTGCGCGCCCGCCTGATCACCGCGCCCATCTCGAGATTCTCGACGACGCTCATGTTGGGGAAGATCTGGCGGCCCTCGGCGACTTGGCCGATGCCGAGCTCGCAGATACGGTGGCTCGGCAGTCCGGCGATCTCCTGACCCACGAAACGGATCGTGCCGCGCGCCGGGCGCTGCATGCCGGCGATGGTGCGGATCAGCGAGGTCTTGCCGGCGCCGTTGGCGCCGACGATCGCGACGATCTCGCGCTCGGCGATCTCCAGCGTGACGCCGTAGAGCGCCTGCGCATCGCCGTAGAAGAGGTCGAGATCGGCGATCTTGAGCATCAGCGTGCCGTCGCCGGCGCCGCGGCGCCGAGATAGGAATCGAGGACGCGCTGGTCGCGCGCCACCGCCTCGGGCGTCCCTTCGCAGATCTTCTGGCCGTGGTGCAGCACGACGATGTGGTGCGACAGGGCCATGACCGCGCGCATGACGTGCTCGGTCAGCAGGATGGTGAGGCCGGTGTCGCGGCTGAGCTCGTGGAAGGTCCCGACCATCGCGTCGACCTCGACCGGCCGCAGCCCGGCCATGACCTCGTCGAGCAGCAGGATCTTCGGCCCGGTCGCGAGCGCCCGCGCCGTCTCCAGCCGTTTGCGCTCGGGCAGAGTCAGCGAGCTCGCGCGCGCCGTCTCCTTCTCAGCGAGGCCGAGGCGGGACAGGATTTCGCGCGCCGCATGCCGCGCCGCCGCGACATCGGCCGATCGCCGCAGCGCGCCGATGACGACGTTCTCGAGGACGCTAAGCCCGCCGAAGGGCCGTACGATCTGGAAGGTGCGGCCGATGCCGGCGTTGCACGCCTGATCCGGCCGCAGCCCGGCGATCTCGGCGCCGTCGAGACGGATGCTGCCGGTGTCCGGATGATGCACGCCGGCGATCAGGTTGAAGACTGTCGTCTTGCCGGCGCCGTTCGGCCCGATCAGTGCGACGATGCTGCCGCGCTCGACGCTGAAGCTGACGTCGTCGACCGCACGCAGCCCGCGGAAGTGCTTGGAGACCCCAACGATCTCGAGGAGCGGCGCCGCGGTCATCGCATGGCCCCGCGCAGGCCGAGGCGCAGCGCGATCCACGGCCACAGCCCGCCGGGCTGCAGCGTGACGACGAGGCCGAGCACGAGGCCGTAGAGCAGCTGCTTCAGCCCGTCGATGCCGAGACCGGCGGTCAGGCTCGTCAGCCCCTCGCTGATCCCGACGAGCACGAAGGCGCCGAGGATCGGGCCGAACAACGTGCCGAGCCCGCCGATGATGGCCGGCAGCATGAGCTCGATCGAGCGGCCCATGGCGAAGATCGTCTCGGGATAGAGGTTGTTGTAGTAGAAGGCGTGGAAGACGCCGGCGATCGCCGTCAGTCCCGCCGAGAGGGCGACGGCGGCGAGCTTGTAGCGGAAGACGTCGATGCCGCTCGCCTGCGCCGCCTCCTCGTCCTCGCGGATCGCCCGCCAGTAATAGCCGATCCGCCGGTCGAGCAGGATGCGGCTCAGCAGCAGCACCGCTGCCGTCGCCGCCAGCAGCAGATAGTAGAACATCACCGTCGGGCCGCGCAGGCTGACGAGATCGGCGCCGGCGCGGCCGGTGACCGGCAGGAAGAGTCCGCTCGACGAGCCGAACCAGTGGAGGTGGTCGAAGAGGATGCGGGTGAACTCGGAGAAGGCGATCGTCAGCAGCGCGAAATAGACGCCGCCGACGCGGAAGCGGAAGCTGAGGGCACCGACTGCCGAGCCGGTTGCGACGGCGGCCGCGATGCCGGCCAGCATGCCGAGCCAGGGCGAGATGCCGTAATGCGCGAAGAGCGCGGCGCTGAGATAGGCCCCGAGCCCGTAGTAGAGCGCGTGGCCGAGCGACAGCAGCCCGGCGAAGCCCATCATGATGTTCCAGGCTTGGCCGAGATAGGCCGCGAAGAGCACGAGGATGAGGATCGCCAGCGGGTAGTCGCCGAGGAACAGCGGCGCCGCCGCCATCGCGACGAAGAACAGCGCGAGGGCGACGATGCCGCGCGACAGCCTCACGCCCGCCGCCCGAGCAGACCCTGCGGCCGCAGCAGCAGGACGAGGATCAGCAGCCCGTAGCTGAACATGCTCTTCATCGAGGGATCGATGAAGAAGCCCGACAGCGCCTCCGAGACGCCGACCAGCAGCCCGCCGAGCAGCGCCCCGCCGATCCGTCCGAGCCCGCCGAGGATGACGATGATGAAGGCGAGCAGCGTGTAGTCGGTCGCGAGATAGGGCTGCACGTCAACCAGCAGCAGCATCAGGCTGCCGGCGGCGCCGACGCAGGCGACGCCGAGACCGAAGGTGATGCCGTAGAGCCGCGCGACGTCGAGCCCGACAACCTGGGCCCCGAGATTGTTGTCGGCGCAGGCGCGGATCGCCTTGCCGGTGCGGGTGAACTGGAAGAATCCCCAGAGCAGCGCAGCCCCGACCAGCGCGCCGGCGGCGGCGAAGACCCGCACCTTGTCGAACAGCAGCCCGCCGACCTCGTAGGAGTCGAAGGCATAATCGAGCTGCACGTTGTGCGCGTTCGGCCCGAAGACGATCAGCATCGTGCTGGTGAGCACCATCGCCAGCGCGATCATCAGGAGGAACTGGATGGGCTCGGGCTGCGTCACGAAGCGGTTGATGAGGCTGCGCTGCAACGCATAGCCAGCGAGAAACAGAACGGCCGCGACCAGCGGCATCGCCGCGATCGGATCGAGGTGCAGCCAGCGATAGAGCGCGAAGGCGGCGAACATGCCGATGACCATCATCTCGCCGTGCGCGAAATTGACGATCCGGATGACGCCGTAAATGACCGAGAGGCCGAACGCCATCAAAGCGTAGACGGCGCCGGTCAGCAGGCCGGCGAGGATGATGTTGAGATAGAGCATTGGCGCTCGAAGCTTTTTCTAAAGCTCGAGTTTTGGCACTCGCTCACCTTTTACCGTCATGGCCGGGCTTGACCGGGCCGTCCACGTGGTGCCGTTCCGTCGACGGAAGACGTGGATGCCCGGGTCAAGCCCGGGCATGACGATATTGGGAGGCGTGGTTGTCCGGCAGAGCCTCATAAGGGCACTATGTCCGCTGCTGCCAGCCGGGCATCGGGAAGACCGGCTTCGTCACTGCCACGTCGGTCGGCAGGATGACGACCGCCTTGCCGTCGCGGTTCTGCACGGCGGCGACCGCCTGGTCGACGTTCTGGCCCTTCTCGTCGAATTTGATTGCGCCGCCGATCATCACACGCTTGCCGATGTTGGTGGCACGCAGCGCCTCGACCAGCGCCGACGACGCCGTGGCGCCGGCGCGCTTATGCGCGTCGGCGGCGATGAGAATCGCCTCGAACGAAAAACCGATGTTGAGCTCGTAATCCTCGTTCGGATAGGCCTTGGCGTATTCCGCCGCCAGCATGTTCTCGAGCTCCTGCTTCGGATTCATCCAGGCGATGTTGGTGATGCAGTAATCCGAGTACTTGCCGAGCGTCTTGAAGAACTGGCCGTCGTACATGCCGGGGCTGCCCGGGCTGACGATGCCCATCGGCTCGTATTTCTGCTTCACCATCTCGCGGATCATCAGGATCGCGTCGGTCGAGCGCGTCACGACCATGTGAAGATCGGCGTGCGCCGCCTTCGCCTTGGTGACCTCGATCGACAGATCGCGCGCCTTGGGATCGTAGGCGATCGTGTCGACGATCGTGAAGGGCAGCCCGACCTTGGGGCCGAGCGCCGTGATCGCGCCCAGCATCGACTGGCCGAAGGTATCGTTGGCATGCATCAGCACGGCGGTCTTCGGTGTCGTGCCGCTGGCGGCGAAGAGGTCGCCCATCGCCTTCAGCCCGTTGGTCACGAGCATCGGGCTGGTCGGGAAGTTGCGGAACAGGAACTTGTAGCCCTGCTCGGTGATCTTGGGATCGGCGCCGATGTTGACGATGCACGGGATGCCGCGCTGCTCGCAGACCTGCGCCATCGCGTTGGTGGCGCCGGATTCGAAACAGCCGATCAGGATGTTGGCGCCCTCGCGGATCAGCTTCTCGGCCTGCGTCCTGGCGATGTCGGCGCTCGATTCGAAATCGGCGTTCATCAGCTGCACGGAATAGCCCTGGGCGTTCAGGATCTGCGCCGCGAGATCGCAGCCGCGCTGGCAGGCCTGGCCAGCCGTCGCGAAGAAGCCGGAGCGCGGCAGCAGGACACCGATCTTGAGCGGCTCGGCGGCGCGCGCCAAACGCAGGACCGCGGGGCTGCCGAGCACGATGCCGCCGACGGCGGCGGCGTGCAGGACGCGGCGGCGCGACAGGGTCTGGGGCTTGTGTGTCGCCATCATGGGTCTCCTCATCTTCTTGGCGCAGGTGCGCAGGGCGGCGAGAGGTTAGTGGATCTGCGTATCCCGCTCCAGCCCGAAGCTGCGCGGCGCCAAAGCCGTCTCGATGCGCGACAGCAGATTGGCGATGCGGAACGGCTTTTTGACGACTTGGATGCCCGTCGGCAAATCGTCCGAGAGCCCGGTCTCGGTGTATCCCGTCACCAGGATGATCGCGAGGTCCGGCCGCGTCTTGCGGATGATGCGGGCGACCTCGATGCCCGTCATCCCGGGCATCGCGTAATCGACGACGACGAGGTCGACGGCGAGGCCACCGTCCAGCAGCTCCAGGGCGGCCTTGCCGCTATCGGTCTCGATCGGCTCGTAGCCGGCATCGAGCAGCGCCTCGACCGTGACCTCGCGCACGCCGGCGTCGTCGTCGATCACCAAAATTTTCGCGTTGCCCATGGGCGCCGCCTCGTCCGGTCGCGCCGACGCCTGTGTCGGCGCCGGGGCGCCGACTTCGCTCACGGTGCGCGGCAGAAAGATCGCGACCGTCGTGCCGAGGCCGACTGCGCTGTCGATCGTCACCAGCCCGCCCGATTGCTTGGCGACGCCATAGACCATGCTGAGACCGAGGCCGGTGCCCTTGCCGACGTCCTTGGTCGTGAAGAACGGCTCGATCGCCCGCTCCTGCACCTCCGGGCTCATTCCCGTGCCGCTGTCCGAGATGCTGACGCGCACGAAATCGCCGGCGAGCTCCGCCGGCAGCCGCGCGTCGCCCTCCGGAATATTTTCCGTCTCCAGCTGCAGCGTACCGCCCTGCGACATCGCATCGCGGGCATTGAGTGCGAGGTTGAGGAGGGAGACCTCGATCTGGCTCGGATCGGCGAGAACCGGCCAGAGATCCGGCGCCAGCCGCCGCACGATCGCGACCGTCGGGCCGATCGTCCGCGCCAGCAGATCGCCCATCTCGTCGATCAGCAGATTGAGGTCGAAGGCTTCGGGCTCGAGATGATGGTGCCGCGAGAAGGCGAGGAGCTGCTCTGTCAGCCGCGCGCCGCGCGCCGCGGCGCGTGCCGCGCCATCGACCAGCCGAAGGGCGCGTTCCTCCGCGAGACGCGGCCGCAGCAGCTCGAGATTGCCCAGCACGGCCGCGAGGAGATTGTTGAAATCATGCGCGACGCCGCTCGTCAGCTGCCCGACCGCCTCGATCTTCTGCGACTGAAGCAGCACGAATTGCGCTTTCTCGCGCTCGGCGACCTCCGCTTCGACACGGCGCTCGAGCTCGGAATTGAGGCGGCTCAACGCCGCTTCGGCGGCGCGGCGCTCGGCGTCGCGACGCTCCAGCACCTCGGCGATCGCGTCGAAGGCCTCGCCCAGCCTGCCGATCTCGGAGGTCCGGTCCGCGAGGCGCACCCGCGCGCCGTAATCGCCGCTGCGCCAGCGGCCGGTCGCGTCGAGCAGGCGGCCGATCGGCCTGCGGATGAAGAGGCCGCCGGCGATCCATGCCGCCAGCAGCGTCGCGGCCAAGCCGAGCGTGACGAGCACGGCCTTGCGCTGAGTCGCGGTGTCGATCTCCGCAAACAGCGGCGCCTTCGACAGCCCGACGCCGACGTAGATGCCCTTGGGCTCGATGGCGACCGGCGAGTAGGCGATGACCCGCGTCACGCCGTCGATTGCCGTGGCCTCGACGACGCCGTCCGCTGCCGCAGTGACCAACGGCATGAAGGCATCGCCGATCGGCTTGCCGACCCATTTCTCCTGGTCCGGCAGGCGGACCAGGATCTTGCCGTTACGATCGGTCATCAGCAGGGTCAAGTTCGGCGAGGTGAAGCGGTCGGCGAAGTGATCGGCGAGCCAGTCGAGGGAGATCGACGCCCATGCCATGCCGACCCGCGTGCCCGAATCGTCGCGCAATGGGATCGCATAGGATAAGACCCTGAGGCCGCTGATCTGGCCGATCTGGAAATTCCCGGGCATGAAGTCGACGCCCGGCTGCAGGACCTGGAAAAGCGGGCTGCTGGTGAAAGTCGCGTTCGGCGACACGGGCAGGGCAGAGCAGAGCACTGCGCCGCTGGCATCGGTGACCCCGATGTTGACGTAGCCCTGAACCTGGGCGCGTACGCGCGCAGCCGCCTTGCTGCACTCCGGCCAATTGCGCGCCCGGACGATCGGCGCCTCGGAAAAGGCGATCAGCAGCTGCCGCGCCCCTTCGCCGATCCGACCCTGCTCGGCGGCGACCAGCCGCATCAGCCGCAGCGCCCCCTCGCGGATCTCCTGTTGCCGTGAGGCGCGTAGGTCCAGCTCGTCCCAGATCTCGATTGCGACCGCCGGGAGGACGGCGAGGAGGACGAGAATCAGCAGGCGGGCTCTCAACGTCACGCGTTGGCGGCCCCCTCAGGCCGTTCGGCGCCGCGCTGTCGCATGAAGTCGATCGGTGACGATGTTGCGACCAGCGGTCGAGAGGATGAACTCATTTCGCGCCTTCGCGTTGACCCCAAGGGTTGTAAACAGGAAGAAGAACCATGTCACTCATCCGAATGATCGTCCTCGCCGCGCCGGTGCTGCTGATCGCCGCCTGTCATCAAGAAGGCCCCGCGGAAAAGGCCGGGAAGTCGCTCGACAAGGCGGGTCAGAACCTCCATGACGCGGTCGATCCGCCGGGTCCGATGGAGAAGGCCGGCCGCGCCCTCGACGGCAAATAGCATAATCGGGAGCTTGGTCATCCGCGCCCTTGCGTTACGGCGGCCGGCGCGCTGACCGGTTCGCGAACGTCGCGATCGGATGCCGGCCTTAGCCCAGTCGTTGCTTCAGCTTGGTGCCGTGACGGCCGTCTGCGTCGCGTAGACTCCGATTCCCGCCATCATCAGCCCGAGCTCGGCCTCTGGCGCGGTTGGCGCGACCGCGCCGACGATGGCGCCGCGGGACATGACGAGGATACGATCGGCGAGCGATCGGATCTCGTCGAGCTCGACCGAGACGAGCAGAATGGCGCAGCCGGCGTCGCGCAATGCGACGAGGCGCTGGTGGATGAAATCGATCGCGCCGATGTCGACGCCCCGCGTCGGCTGGCCGACCAATAGCGCGGCCGGCCTGCCTTCCATTTCGCGGGCGCAAACCAGCTTCTGCTGGTTGCCGCCGGAGAATTTTGAGGCGTCGCGCGTCGGTTCCGGCGGCCGCACGTCGTAGGCGTGCATCAGCGCTTCGGTCGCGGCGTCGATCGCCGCATGGTCGAGCACCATCATGCCGCGCCGCGGCACCTTGCGCTGGTCGCCGAGGATGGCGCAGAGCGCAGCGCTGAGCTGCGGCACCAGCCCCATGCGCTGGCGGTCTTCCGGGATGTGGCCGAGGCCGAGCCGGCGCCGCTCGCGGCCGGTCAGGGTCGTGATATCGCGGCCGTTCAGCGCCACGCTCCCGGCGCTGGGCGCGACGAGGCCGGCGATGATCTCAAGCAGCTCGGACTGGCCGTTGCCGGAGATTCCCGCGACGCCGACGATCTCGCCCGACCGCACCGTCAGCGCCACGTCGCGCAGCAGCTCCTGCCCGCCGGCGTCGCGCAGGGAGAGCCCCGCGACCTCGAGCACGACGCCGCCGACCGCGCGCCGCGCCGGCCGTGCCCGCTGCGGCATCGCGTGGCCGAGGATGAGGGCGGCGAGCTCGCCGGCATCGGTCTCGGCGGTGGCGCGCTCGGCGACGACGGCGCCGCGCCGCATCACCGTCACCCGCTCGGTCGCCGCCATGATCTCGCGCAGCTTGTGGGTGACGAGGATGATCGTCCGCCCCTCGCCGGCGAGGCGGCGGAGAATTTCGAAGAGATGATCCGCCTCCTGCGGCGTCAGCACGGCGGTCGGCTCGTCGAGGATCAGGATCTCGGCGCCGCGGTGGAGCGCCTTGACGATCTCGACGCGTTGCCGCAGCCCGAGCGGCAGATCCTCGACCACCGCATCGGGATCGAGCGTCAGCCCATAGGCCGCCGCAAAGCCGGCGAGGGCGCTGCGCGCCTGCGCCTCGGCCCCCGCCAGCAGCGGCCCGCCGGCGGCGCCGAGCAGCAGGTTCTCGATCACCGTGAAGCGGTCGACCAGCATGAAATGCTGATGCACCATGCCGATTCCGTGGGCGATCGCCTCGGCCGGGCTGCGCAGCCGCACCGTCTCGCCGCCGATCGCGATCTCGCCGCGATCGGGCTGCAGCGAGCCGTAGAGGATGTTCATCAGCGTCGTCTTGCCCGCGCCGTTCTCGCCGACGATGCCGTGGATCGAGCCGCGCCGGACGGCGAGATCGATGTCACTGTTGGCGACGACCGCGCCGAAGCGCTTGCCGATGCCGCGCAGCGCGACGGCGGCCGCGCGGTCGCTCACTGCCGTCACCCTATTTAGCCATGTAGTCCGTGACCTTGATGGCGCCGGCGATGATCGCGGCGCGCGCCGCCTCGACGCGCGCCAGCATCGCCGGGGTGACGAGCTTCTCGTTGTTCTCGTCCATCGCATAGCCGACGCCGCCCTCGGCGAGGCCGAGGCTCTGCACCCCGGGCTTCCACGAGCCGTCCCTGGCGCGGTTGAAGGCGCGGTAGACCGCCTGATCGACGCGCTTCAGCTGCGAGGTCAGGACCGAGCCCGGATGCAGCCCGTTCTGGTTCGAATCGACGCCGATCGACAGCTTGCCTTGGTCGGCCGCCGCCTGCATGATTCCGAGCCCGGTCGTGCCGGCCGCCGCGAAGACGACGTCGACGCCGCGGTCGAACTGGCTGCGCGCCAGCTCGGCGCCGCGCGTCGGGTCGATCCAGGCGGCGGGCGTCGTCCCCGTCATGTTCTGCAGCACCTCCAGCGTCGGGCTAACCGCATGCGCCCCTTCCTCGTAGCCGAGCTCGTAGCGGCGGACGATCGGGATGTCCATGCCGCCGACAAACCCGATCTTGCCGGTCCTCGTCGCCATCGCCGCCATCATCCCCATCAGATAGGCGCCCTCGTGCTCGCGATAGACGATCGACTGCACGTTCGGCATGTCGAGGGCGACGTCGATGATGGTGAACTTGACGTTGGGGAATTGCTTGGCCGCACTGGCCACCGCCGAGCGCTGCGTAAAGCCGATCGCGACGATGATCGTCGCGCCGCGCCGCGCCATGTTGACGAAGGTCAGCTCGCGCTGCCCCTCGTTGGTGATCTCGAACTCGCGATAGGGAATGCCGGCCTCCGACTTGAACCGCTCGGCGCCGCGCCAGCCGGATTCATTGAAGGATTTATCGAACCGGCCGCCCATGTCGTAGACGATCGCAGGTTGGAATTTCGCGTCGGCAGCTTGCGCCTGCAAGACGAAACCGGCGAGGCAGTACGCGAGTAGAACGGCGAGGAACAGCTTGGCCTGCGGCATCGACGGCTCCGGTTGGCGAGGTCTTGGGATCCAATTTCCAGCAGGATGCTTTAATTCGGCGGGACGCGCAATTTACGACGCGTCGGTTTTCCTCATCCCACTTAACAAGTCACTGTCATCCCGGCGAAAGCCGGGATCCATGCATCCACTGTCCCACCCTGGCCGCCACGGATCCCGGCTTTTCGCCGGGATGACGACCTTGTAATGGGTAAGGTCACTTACGACGCTCACCTTGCCTTCTCCTAGCGACTCCGCTAGACCCCGGCTTATGGACACCACGACTGCAACGGGGCTCACCGCCGAGATCGCGCGGCGGCGGACCTTCGCGATCATCTCGCACCCGGACGCCGGCAAGACGACGCTGACCGAGAAGCTGCTGCTGTTCGGCGGCGCCATCCAGCTTGCCGGCGAGGTCAAGGCGCGCGGCGACCGCCGGCGCGTCCGCTCCGACTGGATGGAGGTCGAGCAGCAGCGCGGCATCTCCGTCAGCAGCGCCGTGATGACCTTCGAGCACGACGGGCTGACCTACAATCTGCTCGATACCCCTGGCCACCAGGACTTCAGCGAGGACACCTACCGCACCCTGACCGCGGTCGACAGCGCGATCATGGTGCTCGACGCCGCCAAGGGCATCGAGACCCAGACCAAGAAACTCTTCGAGGTCTGCCGGCTGCGCGACGTCCCGATCATCACCTTCATCAACAAACTCGACCGCGAGGCGCGCGATCCCTTCACCCTGCTCGACGAGATCGAGCAGACGCTGGCGCTCGACGTGACGCCGGCGAGTTGGCCGATCGGCATGGGGCGCGACTTCCTCGGCACCTACGACCTCTTCGCCGACGCGTTGCTGCTGTTCGACCGCGGACACGGCGACCGCATGCAGGCGCCGGTCCATTGCTCGGGCCTCGATGATCCCAAGCTGAACGATCTGCTGCCGGCGGCGGCGATCAAGACGCTGCGCGAGGAGGTCGAGATGGTGCGCGGCCTCTGCCCGCCCTTCGATCTCGATTCCTACCGCGCCGGGCATCTGACCCCAGTCTATTTCGGCAGCGCAATCAACAACTTCGGCGTCGGCGAGCTGCTCAAGGGCATTGCCGCTTTGGCGCCGCCGCCGCGGCCGCAGCCGGCCGAGCCGCGGCCGATCCAGCCGGGCGAGAGCAAGGTCTGCGGCTTCGTCTTCAAGGTCCAGGCGAACATCGATCCGCAGCACCGCGACCGCATCGCCTTCCTGCGCCTCTGCTCCGGCCGCTTCCAGCGCAGCATGAAGCTCCGCCATTCGCGCACCGGCAAGATGATGGCGATCTCGAACCCGGTCTTCTTCCTGGCACGCGACCGCAACCTCGCGGAGGAGGCTTGGCCCGGCGACATCATCGGCATTCCCAATCACGGGACGCTGCGGATCGGCGACACGCTGACCGAGGGGGAGGCGATCCGCATCACCGGCATCCCGAACTTCGCGCCCGAGATCCTGCGCCGCGTCCGGCTCGACGACCCGATGAAGTCGAAGCATCTGCGCAAGGCGCTGGAGCAGCTCGCCGAGGAGGGCGTCACCCGCATCTTCAAGCCGCTGGTCGGCGGCGACTGGATCATCGGCGTCGTCGGCTCGCTGCAGCTCGACGTGCTGGCGGCGCGCATCAAGACCGAATACGAGCTCGGCGTCCGTTTCGAGCCCGCGCCCTACGAGACGGCGCGCTGGGTCGACGCCGAGGATCCGCTGCTGCTGAAGAAATTCCTCGAGGAGAACCGCTCGGTCCTCGCCGAGGATCACGATGCGACGCCGGTCTTCCTCGCGCGAAACAGCTGGGAGCTGCGGCGTATGATGCAAGACTGGCCGGCGATCAACTTCCGCGAGACGCGCGAGCAGGCCTGAGCCTCACGCCGCGCGAGGAGCGGGCGTTGGACGGGGTGGGTTGAATACCGTTTCGCGGAGATCGAGTATCCCGGGTAACCCTAAAGGGCTGAAAATTTTCGATTGCCCGGCACCGAAGTATTGCCTCTAATTGACCAAAGCTAAACATCGGCTGCCGACGGTTCGAGCCAAACGTCCACCTCGGCCGTAAGAGATCTCGAGGTCCGGCATTCTCTTCGGGGGGAGAGAGAAATGGAGATTCTGCGGGAAGGCTCCTCCGGCGGCGACGTCACGGCGCTCCAGCTGCAACTCCGCGCGCAGGGCTTTCCACCCGGTGCGATCGACGGGAACTTCGGCCCGGGGACGACGGCGGCCGTCGTGGCCTTTCAGCGGAGCGAGGGCCTCGTGTCGGACGGAGTCGTCGGCGTCCGGACGGCGCAGGCGCTGGGCGTTGCCGCTGCCGATCTGCCGCCGCCACCGGCCATGCCGAATGTCACGGTCGCGGTCGTCGCCAAGATGTTTCCGGTGACTCCCTTGGGCCACATCAATGCCAATCTCCCGCACGTCCTCGCCGCGCTGGTCGCCGCCGACCTCACGGCAGTGCCGATCGTGCTGGCGGCGCTGGCGACGATCCGAGCCGAGACCGAGGGGTTCCTGCCGATCAGCGAAGGTCTCTCGCGCTTCAACTCCAGCCCCGGCGGGCATCCCTTCGACCTCTATGACAATCGCAAGGATCTCGGCAACAAGGGGCCGCCCGACGGCGACAGCTTCAAGGGGCGCGGCTTCGTGCAGCTCACCGGCCGGGCCAACTATGCGAAGTTCGGCCCGCTCGTCGGCGTCGAGAATCTGGTTGATGCGCCCGATCAGGCGAACGATCCCGACGTCGCCGCCCGGCTGCTCGCCGCCTTCATCGATGCGAAAAAGGCGGCACTCGCGACAGCGCTTGCCGGCGGCGATCTCGCCGCTGCCCGTCGCCTGGTGAACGGCGGCAGCAATGGACTGGACCGGTTCACCTCGGCCTATCAAATCGGCGCCGGCCTGCTCGCGATAGCCTGAGCTCGATCAGGCACGCGGGACGCAGCCTCTATGGGAGGACCAGAGCGATGAGCAGCAGAAAACTTCTTTGCGTCGCGGCATTCGCATTCCTCGCCGGCGGCTGGACGCAAGGGATCGCGACCGCGCAGACGACTGCAACGCAGGATTCGTCTCAAGCAGCCGCCAAGCCGGCGACCGACAAGTTCATCGTGGGACTGAGCGGCATCGACGATCGCAATCAGCTCACCGGCGATCCGACCAAGGATCAGGTCCCGACGCTCAAGATGAGCGACCGGCTCGCGATCGTTCTCGACGGCGCCATCCCGGAAAAGTTCGATGCCAGCAAGGCCGTGCTGTTTCTCAACGGCCACAAGATCACCGATTTGAAAGATTCCGCATGGCTCCCAGCATTGCACGCCTTGGTTTTCCGCCTTTCGCGCGACTCCGACAACGCCGCGGCGTGGAACCCGGTGTTGGGCTCGCCGAGCTTCGAGCCGCGCACGATTGCGGCCGGGCTGTCGCTCGACAATTTGCCGGCGTCGCCTTTGATCGCGCGCAAGGACGGCACCTTGCCGATCCTCAAGCTCGCCCTCATCCCGACGGGTTGGCTGTTCGCGGCGATCGGCGCAGTGCTGTTAGTATTAGCGGTGGTTTGGGCGGCGGCCTCGAAGACCACTATTCTGAAGGACAGCCTGCTGCCGCAGCTCCCACCGAGGGAGCAGCCCTTCAGCCTGGGGCGGTCGCAGATGGCCTTCTGGTTCACGGTCATCTTCGCCGTCTACGTTTTTCTCTTCGTTCTCTTGTGGGATTACAACACGCTGACGACCCAGTCCCTCGTCCTGATGGGGCTGTCCGGGGCTACGGCGATCTTCGCGGTTGCGATCGATGCGTCGAAGGAGACGCCGATCGGCGCGGCCAACGACAAGCTCCGGGCGATCGGTCTCAATACTTATGATGATGTGCTTCGACTGAGGCAGCAGATCGCCGACCTACAGGCCGAGCTGACGGCCGTGCCTGCCCCGACTCCCAGCCGGATCCTGGTCCTCCAGACGCAGATCGCCGATCTTCAAAACAAGTTGCGGGCGTGGCGCGATATCACTCGGCCGTTCGTCTCGACCGGCTGGTATCGCGATCTCACGACCGACGTCAACGGGCCGGCGCTGCACCGGCTGCAAATGGTCGTGTGGACGGTGACGCTCGGCGTCGTCCTTCTCATCGAGGTCTATCGCAATCTGTCATTGCCGGAGTTCAGCGCCACGCTGCTGGGAGTCATGGGAATCACGAGCGCCGGCTATCTCGGCTTCAAGTACCCGGAAAAGCAGAGCTGAGAGCGTCCGGCGGAGAGCGACATGGCGGCAATCGACGAGATCGAGCACGTCATCGTCCTGATGCTGGAGAACCGCTCGTTCGACTGCATGCTGGGCAAGCTCTATCCCGCCGGACCGTCCTATGCCGGGCTCACCGACAAGGAGACCAATCCGTTCCAGCGCTCCGACGGCATCGTCGCGCTGCCGGTGTGGTCGAGCTCGGGAATGGATCCGCTGACGGCGACGACGCCCGATCCCGATCCGGGCGAGGTGTTCGTCGACATGAACGAGCAGCTGTTCGGCACGGGCACCCCGCGGAGCAATACGCGGCCGTCGATGACCGGCTTCGTCGCGAATTTCATGAGCCAGCCGCCGACCGAACAGCCGGCCGACCCGATGGCGGTCATGCATTACTTCACGCCCGATCAGCTGCCGGTGCTCAGCACTTTGGCGAAGGCGTTCGGCGTCTGCGATCAGTGGCACGCCTCGGCGCCGTGCCAGACTTGGCCGAACCGCTTCTTCGCCCATTCCGGCACGGCGCTCGGGCACGTCGACAACACGGACTTCCCGATTCCCTTTCCGGCGCCCAGCATCTTCGGTCGCCTGTCCGATTGCGATCGCTCCTGGCGGGTCTATTTTCACGACGTGCCGCAGTCGATCATGCTGAGCGACGTCTGGTGCCGCGCGCTTCTGCATTACCGCTTCTTCGGCCAGTTTCTCGCCGATGCACAATGCGGCGCGCTGCCGAGCTACAGCTTCATCGAGCCGCGTTATTTCGCGGATTTCACGCTGGGCATCCCGAACGACCAGCATCCGCCGCACAATGTCGCGGTCGGCGAGAAGCTGATCGCCGACGTCTACAACGCGGTGCGCAGCTCGCCCAACTGGAAGAAGAGCCTCCTGGTCATCACCTACGATGAGCACGGCGGCTGCTACGATCACGTGCCGCCGCCGCTCGCAGTGTCGCCGGACGGGTTGGGACCGAGTGGCTTTCCGTTCGACGCCTACGGCGTGCGGGTTCCCGCTGTCATCGTGTCGCCCTACATGCCGCCGGGCAGCATCGTCCGCTCGGCGCCGGCCGGCACCGCCTTCGGCGCGCCGCCTTATCCGTTTGACCACACCTCCATCATCGCCACGCTCCGTAAGCTTTTCAACCTGGGCAGCCCACTGACCCGTCGCGATGCCGTCGCCCCGGACCTGCTCGGACCCTTGAGCCTGCTCGCGCCCAGCAACGACGGGCCCACGAGCGTCTCTCCCGCCGCCCCGTTCGTCGAGCCGGAGGTCGTCCGTGCGTTGGGCTACAAGGCACAGAATTTCAACCAGGACGCGCTGTCGCGCATGGCGAAGCAGCTTCCGCCGGCGCCGCCCGACCCAGGGGTCGGGGTTCCCGCGGCGCAGCCGCTTGCGGCCGGCCGCGATGCTCCGGTCGGTGCCGCCGGGATCGATGCCGTGATGCGGGTCAAATCATTCCTCGGGGTCTGACCGCGGAAGGCTCGCCGGAACCCGAGGCGCCGCCCGCTCGTTCGGAGTCCGGCGAGGAATCGAAATGGCACCGCGGGCGTATTGGAAGGGTTGGCTGAAGGTCGCGGCGATCTCATGCCCGGTCCGGCTCTACGCCGCGACCACCAGCGCCAACCGCATCTCCTTCCACGAGATCAATCGCGATACCGGCCACCGCATCAATCTTCGGCCCCATGAGTCCGTGACCGGCGACGAGCTGTCGCGCGACCAGCTCGTCAAGGGCTACGAGTTCGAGAAGGGGCAATACCTGCTGGTCGACGACGACGAGCTCGATGAGTTGCACGTCACCCCGACCAAGACGATCGAGATCGAGCAGTTCGTGCCGCTCGCCAAGCTCGACCGCATCTATCTCGAAAAACCCTATTACCTGGCGCCCGACGGCGCGGTCGCCGAGCAGAGCTATGCCGTCATCCGCGAGGCGATGGCGCGCAACGGAACGGCGGCGCTCGGCCACGTCGTGCTGAGCCGGAACGAACGCGCCGTCGCGCTCTCGCCGCGCGACAAGGGGATGCTGCTGTCGACGCTGCGGCCGCCGATCGACATGCGTGCCGAAGCGGACCTCTTCTCGGAGATCGGCCGAGGCAAGCTCGACCCGGAGATGGTCGATCTCGCCGGGCTGATCATGGACCGTCGCGCCGGTCATTTCGATCCCGAAACATTCGAGGACAGCTGGCAGGTCGCCCTGCGCGGCGTCGTCGAGGCCAAGATCAAGGGCGAGAAGCCGAAGGCGCCCGCCGCGCGCAAGCCGGCGAAGGTCATCGACCTCAAGGATGCGCTGAAGCGCGCTCTCGAGGCGGAAGGCGGCGGCAAGGCGGCGCCCGCGCGGGGGGGCAAGCCGCATCGCGGCGCTGCGTCGCCGCGTCGCCGCGCGGGCTAGGCCTTGCCGTCGAGCAGGCGCAGGAACTCCATGGCCGCGGCCGGATTGCGGATCTTTCCGCCGCTGATGAAATAGACGAAGCAGTCGCGTGACTTGGCCCAGGCGGTGACGCGCTTGCGCCAGGCGGCGAGGACGGCCGGCGTATAGCCGGTCGCGACCTCCGCATCGGCGCGCTTCAGGCGCAGATAGACGAAATCGGCGGTTTCGGGATCGATCGCCGGCTGGCCGTGGGCATCGACCAGCACCGCGGCGACGCTGTGCTTCTTCAGCAGAGCAGAGAAGGCGGGGGCCGCGAAGCTCTCGTGCTTGACCTCGAGGGCGTGGCGGATGCGGCGCCCGTCGCTGCTCTTGGGGAGCAGCTCGAGGAAGGCGGCGAACCGCGCCTCGTCGAACTGGGTTGTCGCCGGAAATTGCCAGAGGATCGGGCCCAGCTTGTCGCCGAGCTCGAGGACGCCGCCGCCAAAAAACCGATCGAGCGACTCGCCGGCCTCGCCGAGCTCGCGACGATGCGTCGCGAAGCGCGGTCCTTTCACGGAAAAGACGAAACCCTCGGGCGTGTCGTCATGCCACCGCCGGAAGCTTGACGGTTTCTGCGCGCCGTAGAAGGTGCCGTTGATCTCGATCGAGGTGACGTGATTGCTCGCATATTCGAGCTCGCGCGCCTGGATCAGCCCGGCGGGATAGAAGGCGCCACGCCACGGCGGGAAGACCCAGCCGCCGATTCCGACGCGTATCTCCGTCATGATGCCTCGTTCGCCTGGTCACCAAGGACGAGAATAGCGGCGGTCCGGCGGCAGCGCGAGGGTCGCGATGCTCAGCCGGACGGGCCCGGCATCTCCGGCGTCTTCGGCCGTTTCTTCTCCTCGGCGTCGCGGCGCTCCATCTCGGCGACCTGACGGGCATGCTCCTCGGCGCGGCGGCGGGCCAGCACCGGATCGCTGTCCTGGTCGATTTCCTGGACGCCCTCCTTGACGAAATCTTTCAAGCCCATGGGACCTCTCCTCCCGCAACGCGCTCCCCACACAACACGGCCGGCACGCGGCGCGTTCCAAAGCCGGGCAAAAGGGGCGAGGACGAACTTTCGCGATGCCTATCCGTTAGCTGTCTCAATCGAATACCGCGGAGGTAAATGCGGATGTCTGGATTCAGCTGGGCGGCTCTCAACTTTTTGTGGCTGGTCCCGGTCGTGATCGGTGTCGTCTTCGTCGCTGCCGTGCTGATCTATGCGGTATGGCGGACCTACCAACCTGGCCGCTCGGTTGCCGCCCGTCGCGACTGGGATGGCCCCGTCGAATCCGGCTATGCCGGCTCGAAACCGCACGCCGGAAGCGATCCGTCGAGGACGACCAACCCGCCCGCACCCCGCCGCCGCGTTCCGTAAACGCTATCCGGCGGCCCTTGCGACTCAGGCGATGCAGCGCCAGCGGCTGAGCCGCGCATTGATCCGCTCGTCGAAGACGCTCTCGATCCGCACGGCCTTGCGCGGCGCGCAGGCGGCGTTCGCCGGCGCCGGCTCGGTCGAGAGAAGCTCTTGCGACAGCTCCATGTTTTCAAGCGTATAGCGCTGCGGCATGGTCTCCGGCCGCAGCGTCAGGCCGATCGTATCGGGATCGAGATGCTGCGCCTGGGCAACGACGGTGCCGCCCGAGGGTAAATTGTAGGTCCCGAAGAAATCGCCGTTCGGCGAACTCTGGGAAGCGCACGCGCAGAGCGCGGCAAGCGCAAGGCAGGGGATGAGAATCCTCATGAGCAACCGCCCTCCTCTCGTGATGCTGCTCCACCAACAGCCTCAGGTGAGGAACTGCTCCTTGAAAACGCGTTCCTCGAGACTGTGCTCGGGATCGAAGAGGAGGGTGAAGGCCACGTCACGGCGCTCGCGGATCTCGACGGATAGGACGTCGCGGATCTCGGTGAAATCGGCGGTGGCGCTCACCGGCCGCTTGTCCGCCTCGAGAACCTCGAAGGCGACGCTGGCGCCGGCCGGCAGCAGCGCGCCGCGCCAGCGCCGTGGCCGGAAGGCGCTGATCGGCGTCAGGGCGAGGACGCCGGCGGCGAGCGGGATGATCGGGCCGTGAGCCGACAAATTGTAGGCGGTGCTGCCGACCGGCGTCGCGACGAGCACGCCGTCGCCCATCAGCTCCGGGATACGGACGATGCCGTCGACGCTGACGCTGATCTTCGCCGCCTGCCGCGCCTCGCGCAGCACTGAGACCTCGTTGATCGCGAGCGCGCGGTGGCTAATGCCGGCGACGTCGCGCGCGGTCATCTCGAGCGGGTGCAGCGTCACCTTCTTGGCCCTCGCCAGCCGCTCCATCAGCCCGTCGGGGCGGAACTCGTTCATCAGGAAGCCGACGGTGCCGCGGTGCATGCCGTAGATCGGCACGCCTTGCTTCAGCGTCCGGTGCAGCGTCTCCAGCATGAAACCGTCGCCGCCGAGAGCGACGATGATCTCGGCCTCCTCCGGCGCGCAATGGGGGTAGCGCCTTGTGAGATCGGCGAGTCCGGCCTGCGCTACCTCGGTCTCGGTGGCGACGTAGGCAACGGCGGGCGCGCGACCTCCGGACGTCGCGGCAGTCGTCGCGGTGAGGTCGCTCACCCGCCGGTGACGCTCATGTGGCGCGACACGGCGGGCTGCTGGTGGCGGCGGTCGATGATGAAATCGTGCCCCTTCGGCTTGCGACCGATCGCCTCGTCGATCGCCGCGTCGAGCGGCGCGTCGCTCTCCGACTGGCGCAGCGGCGCCCGCAGATCGGCGGCGTCCTCCTGGCCGAGGCACATGTAGAGCGTGCCGGTGCAGGTGAGCCGCACGCGATTGCAGCTCTCGCAGAAATTATGGGTCAGCGGCGTGATGAAACCGATCCGCCGCCCGGTCTCGCCGACGGTGACGTAACGCGCTGGACCGCCGGTCTGGTAGTCGCTGTCCGCAAGCGTCCAGCCCTTCTCCAACCGGGCGCGCAGCAGCGACACTGGCAGGTACTGGTCGAGCCGCGCCGGCCCGCCGATGTCGCCCATCGGCATGACCTCGATGAAGGTGAGGTCGAACCCTTCGTCGCCGGCCCAGCCGACCAGGCGATCGAACTCGTCGTCGTTGACGCCCTTGAGGGCGACCGTGTTGATCTTCACCGCGATGCCGGCGCGCTTCGCCGCTGCCAGCCCCTGCAGCACCGTCTCGAGCTTGCCCCAGCGGGTGATCGCGGCGAATTTGTCGGCGTCGAGCGTGTCCACCGAGACGTTGATGCGGCGGACGCCGCAGTCCCGCAGCTCGTCGGCGAAACGGGCGAGTTGACTGCCGTTGGTGGTCAGCGTCAGCTCGTCGAGGTCGCCGCTCTGCAGGTGGCGGCCGAGGCTGCGTACCAGCGTCATCACGTTGCGCCGCACCAGCGGCTCGCCGCCGGTCAGCCGCAGTTTCCGCACGCCGCGCCGGACGAAGACGCTGCACAGCCGGTCGAGCTCCTCGAGGCTGAGGATTTCCGCCTTGGGCAGGAAATTCATGTCTTCGGCCATGCAATAGACGCAGCGGAAGTCGCAGCGATCCGTTACGGAGACGCGCAGGTAGCTGATATGGCGACCGAACGGGTCGATCATGGATGGCGTGGCCTTTTGCGGCAATGTCGTGTCCTACCCTAAAGCGGTACGTGCAGGGGCACAACCGGGGATCGCAACGGCTCGACCGAACCGCCCTTCCGGAGGAATGGGCCCACGTCAGAGGTGACGCCCCTGGCGACGGATTTCAAGCGTAACCATCCGCAGCGCAACGGATTTCACCGGTAACCCTTCGCGCCGCAATCGCTCTTGTGGTCGGCGCGGTTCTATCGGACACTTGTCCGGACAAAAAGAAGATGACGGCCGGGAGGTTGGGAATGATCAGGTCAACGATGGGGACTCTCGCGATGCTCGTCTCGCTCGCGCTGGTTTCGCCGCCGGCGGCCGCTCAGAAATCCGCCGACACGCTGCGGATCGGCGTCACCGACTGGTGGAGCACGCTCGACCCCTACCAGTTCCCGCTCGACGAGGCGGCGGTCTATTACAAGACCGTCTACGAGACCCTCGTCGCCTTCGACGAGCGCACCCAGACCGTCGTGCCGCGCCTCGCGAAATCCTGGACGCGGCCGGACGACCGGACGATCGAGTTCGAGCTGCGCGAGGACGTTAAGTTCCACAACGGCGACAAGCTCGACGCCGATGACGTCATCGAGACGATGAAATACCTCGCCGATCCCAAAGTGCTCATCCGCTTCAAGGACCTCTACGTCTGGCCCGAGAAGGTCGAGAAGCTCGGCCCCTACAAGATCCGGGTGACCGCCAAGGAGCCTTTCGCAACCGAGCTGCTGGTCTTCGCCTACCGCTTCTGGGTCTATGATTCCAAGGTCCTGAGCAAGCTCGAGAACAAGGCCGACTACGGCCGCCTCGGCGCGGTCGCGACCGGCCCCTACAAGGTCGTCTCGCTCGACCAGCAGAAGATGGTGCTCGAGCGCTTCGAGGATTATTACGACAAGGGTCCCGCCTACCAGTCGCTCGTCAAGCGCGTCGTCGTCACGGCGATCCCCGACCGGCAGACGCAGATCGCGCAGTTCTTCACCGGCAACATCGACCTCATTCGGAACGCCACCGCCGACACGGCGCGCGAGCTTGCCAAGATGCCGGGCCCGGTGGTGACGCCGCGCCACAATGGTCTGCTGATGTACGTGACGCTCGACGCGCTCGGCCGCTCGGACAACAAGGTCATGACCGACCAGCGGGTCCGCAAGGCGTTCATGATGGCGGTCGACCGCAAGGCGCTTGCCAAGACCGTCATCCCCGGTGGCGAGATCGCCGAGATCCTCGACGGCATCTGCGTCAAGGCCGACGTCGGCTGCGCCTCGTCGACCGCGCCGCCGGAGTTCAATCCGGAGGAGGCGAAGAAGCTGCTGACCGAGGCCGGCTATCCCAACGGCTTCGACATGGAGCTCAACGCCCACGAGCCGGTGCGCGAGACCGCCGAGGCGATCGCCGGCCAGCTCCGCAAGGTCGGGATCCGGGCGAGCGTCCGGCCGCTGCCGCTGTCGCTCTACGTCCGCCTGCGCGGCGAGGGCAAGTTCACCGCCTTCGTCGGCTTCTACCCGACGAGCGTCCAGCCCGACATGGACAACCTCTTCGACTTCTTCTTCAACGGCAATCGCGACTATTGGAACGACCCGGTGATCCGCCAGGTCCAGAAGGACGGCATCGCCGAGCTCGACGTCGAGAAGCGCCCCGAGATCTACAAGCGCGGCATCGATCAGGTGAACAAGATGAACTACATCCTGCCGCTCGCCGATCTGCCGCTCGTCTTCGTCCACAGCAAGGATGTCCACGTCAGCGACAACAAGCTGAGTCCGATCGATACCCAGGTGATCGATTTCGCGTGGAGCAAATGATGCGGCGGCTCGGTTGGCGAAGCGCACCCGCGCTCGGTTCTCTCGTTCTGCTGGTCGCGCTCGGCGGAGCGCCGCGCGGCGAGACGATGGACGAGCTCTACGTCAAGGCGCAGGACGAGAGGACACTCGTCCTCTACGGCGGCGGCCCGGTTGCGCCCTACGAGGGTTGGGCACGCGAGTTCGAGAAGCGCTTTCCGGGCATCACGGTCAGCGTCACCGGCGGCTACAGCAACGTCCTCAATGCGAAGATCAACCAGCAGCTCGCCGATCATCGGCTCGAGGCCGATCTGACGATCTTCCAGACCGTGCAGGATTTCGTCCGCTGGAACCGGCAGGGCGTGCTGCTGCATTTCAAGCCTGACGGCTTCGCCGCGATTCCGGCGGCGTTCAAGGACAAGGACGGCGCCTACATGGCGGTCAGCGTCAGCACCCTGAGCTATGCCTACAACCCGCGATCCCTGCCGGCATCCGAGGTGCCGCGATCGGCGCTCGATTTCCTCAAGCCGAAATTCCGCGGCAAGCTGATCACCGCCTATCCGCACGACGACGACGCGACGCTCTACGTGTTCTACACGATCGTCCAGAGATACGGCTGGGGCTACATGGACAAATACATGGCCAACCAGCCGAATTTCATCCAGGGACATCTGGGCGTCGCGCGCGCCATCGAGGACGGCAGCAATCTCGTCACTTTCGACGCAACTTCCGCCACCGTGCTGCGCGACAAGAAGGACGGCAAGCCGATCGAGCTGGCCTTTTCGCGCAGCGATCCGACGCCGCTCTTCACGGTCTCGGCGGCGATCCTCAAGGACGCGCCGCATCCCAATGCCGCCAAGCTCTATCTCACCTGGTACCTCGCCAAGGAGCAGCAGAGCCGCACCGGCGGCTTCTCGCCGCGCTCCGACGTGGCGCCGCCGGGCGGCTTGCAGACGCTGTCGTCCTACAAGACCGCCGACCGCTACCGCGAGCTGGTGGCCGACGAGAAGCTGATGACCTCGTTGCGCAAGCGGTTCGAGGGCTATACGGGACCGGTGCGCAACCAAGGCGGGGTCCGCTGACGCTGCGGACCTCGGACGAACGGCCCGAGACAGCAAAGGAGGACGATCATGTTCATTCGCAACGCTTGGTATATCGCGGCCTGGGCGCATGAGGTCGGCGAT
Source organism: Rhodospirillales bacterium (assembly GCA_028291405.1). Classification (GTDB taxonomy): domain Bacteria; phylum Pseudomonadota; class Alphaproteobacteria; order ATCC43930; family CGMCC-115725; genus URHD0088. The sequence goes on from JAQGID010000258.1 coordinate 24,404, forward strand.
AAGCCGCTCGGCCGCCGCATCTGCGACGAGCCCGTCGTGCTGTTCCGCGACCGCGCCGGCAAGATCGGCGCGCTGATCGACAAATGCTGTCACCGCGGCACGCCGCTCGCCATCGGCAAGGTCGTCGAGCAGGGGCTCGAATGCGGCTATCACGGGCTGATCTTCGACGCGACCGGCAAATGTGTCGTCATCCCCGGCCAGGACCACATCCCCGAGAAGGCCTTCGTCCGCTCCTACCCGATCGTCGAGAAGGACGAATGCGCCTGGATCTGGATGGGCGACCCGGCGCGTGCCGATCCCGCGCTCATCATCGACTACCCGTGGCACAACGACCACAAGAAATGGCCGCACAAGCACGCGCTCTACCACATCGAGGGTAGCGCCATGCTGATGATCGACAACCTCATGGACCTGACGCATCTCGGCTATGTCCACGGCTCGACGATCGGCGGCAACCCGGCGGCACACGTCGACGCCAAGATGGAGACGACGCGGAACGAGAACGGGCTGCGCTACGTCCGCTGGATGCTGAACTCGGTGCCGCCGCCGACCTATTCCAAGGCGGTCGGCTTCACCGGCCGGGTCGACCGCTGGCAGGATTTCGAGTTCAAGGCGCCGTCGTCGATCATCCAGTGGAGCGGCGCGCTCGAGGTCGGCAAGGGCGCCCAGGAATCCGAGACGCGCGAAGGCGGCTTTTCGCTCCGGATCCTGCACAGCCTGACGCCCGAGACCGAGACGACCTGCCATTATTTCTGGTCGACGGCCAACGGCTACCGCCAGGACGATCCCGCCGCGACCGAGCAGCTCTATAGCGAGATCGCCGCCGCCTTCCTCGAGGACCAGGCCGTCGTCGCCGCGCAGCAACGGCGCCTCAGCGAGCTCGGCGACGCGGACGTCGTCGACATCGTCTCGGACGCCGCCCGCATCCATATGCGCCGCGTCATGGACCGACTGGCCGCGCAGGACCGCAGCCCGGCGCAGCACGCCGCGGAGTAGGCTTGCGACGCCGCCGTTTCTCGCGAGTAAAGAGAGCGGCGCTGGGCATTTGAAACGAACCGCCGATGCGATCGTTATCCGGAGGACGGATAACGATCGCGGAGTCATCATGCGGGCATTTCTCTTCGGCATCGGCGCGGCGCTCGCCCTGGCTGCGGCTGGCCCCCCTTCGGCCGAGGCCGCCGGCTGTCTCAAGGGCGCTGCCGTCGGCGGCGTCGCCGGCCATGAGGTCGGCTCCGGTCATGGCGTCGCCGGCGCCGGGATCGGCTGCGCCGTCGGCCATCACGAGGCGAAGAAGAAGTCCGCGAAGAAGGCGGAGCAGGCTTCGCAGAACCACCCCGCGGCGTCCGGCGACGCGGGCAACTCGGGCTCGTCCGGCGATGCGAAATGACGCAGCCGGCCGGCGGCTGACCTGGGGCCGATCATGATGGCGGCGCCGCGGGTCAGGATCGCGCTGGCTCTTCTGGTGTGCACGATGGTGACGGGATGCGGCGTCGTCGCGGCGCCCTGCCGCGTCGCCTCGGCGGCCCTCAAGATCGTGCCGCTCGTCGGCCATGCCGCGGCGACGCCGACCGACGCCTGCGCCGACGCGATCGATCCCTGACAGAGCCGCCAGCCCCCGTCACCTGCCGGGGCGTCGGCACATCGCAGCGGCAACGGCGTCGTCGCCCGTAACCCTCACGCGGCTTCCCTGCGCGCGGTGATCCATCGTGCCGGCATCCGGCTCCCGGACGAATGGGTCACCGCGTTCGCGAGGAAAACGATGGGGTCGCGCGTCGCCGCGAACCCTTTTTTCATCCATCCGGCCGATGTTCGGTGCCACCATAACCCCGGTCGGTGCTTGTGCTGCGAGCAATCCTCGTCCCCGCAATGCTGCTGCTCTGCGCCGGTTCGACCGGCGCAGAGCCGGTTCCGTCGGCGCCGCCTCGCTTCATCCCGCTGCAATTGATCGTCGGCGGCGTCTGGGACGGCGAGGAGACGATCACCTATCCCTCGGGTAGCTTCGCCGAGCGCTTCGCGCACGGCAGCGTCTGGGTCGGGCCGCGCCAATGGGTCCATCCCAGGACCGGCAAGACGCTGACCGTCTACGACCGCTCTCGCGGCAACCGCAGCCTCGTCGAGCAGATCTTCGCGGTGCGGGACGACCAGACCGCGATCGGCCGCGTCGCCGACAGTCGGTTCGGCATCTCCGCCTGCGACGGCGAGGGAAAATTTCCGCTCGGCCCGTGGCGGCAGGGCGAGACGCGCCGGTTCGATTACACCTGCTGGTACGGCGACCGGGCGCGCACGCAAAACACGACGATCACCATCCGCCGGCTCGACTTCGCCTGCAGCGCCGGCGAGCATTGTCTCGAGGTGGAATGGGTCCTTCGCACGAGCGGCGACGAGCACGAGATGGACCACCGGATCTATCTCTTCGCGCCGGGTCGCGGCATGGTCGACGAACGGGAGGCGTGGTGAGCTGGCGACGAGGACCGGCGTGCGCGGAAGACGCGATCACCCCTACCGCGCCTGCAGATAAGCCTGGCGCCGCTGGCCAAGACCGGCGGCCAGCACGGCGCCGCCGAGATGGCAGGCGGCGATCGCCAGGAGGGTCATCGCGAAGGCGCGCGTCACCGATGCGGGATCGCTGCGGCTGCCGAGGGCCGTGAAGAAGAGTCCGCCCAGCACCGCCATGCCGACCGCGGAGCTCACCTGCAGGGTCGAGTTGACCATGCCGCCGACCAGCCCGGCGCGATGCGGCGCGACGCGCTCGACGACGACGCGCACCATCGTTGGCATCGAGACGCCCATGCCGAGCCCGATGATCGCCAGCGCCGGCGCCATCAGCGGCCACGGCGGGATTGTCCCCGCCGGGAACAGATCGGCGAGCGTCGCGGTCGCGATTGCGCCGGTTGCCGACAGGCAGAACCCTAGCGACGGCGCCGCCGTTCCCATGCGGCGGCCGATCAGCGGGCTGAGCGTCGATCCCGTCAGGAAGCCGGCCGAGAAGGGCAGGATCGCCAGCCCGGCCTGGAGGGCGGTGAAGCCGAGCGCGCTCTGGAGATAGATCGAATAGACCAGGAAGAACGTCGCCATGGCGTAGAGCGTCATGATGGCGCCGAGGCCGCGCAGCAGCCCCGGCGACTGGAAGACCTCGATCGCCACCAGCGGATCGCCGCCGGATTTGGCGAGGCGGAGCTCGTAGCGCCGGAACAGCTCGACGAACAGCGGCGTCGTCAGCAGCATTGCGATCGACCACCACGGCCAGCCGCGCGCGCGCCCCTCGACCAGCGGCAGCACGAAGACGGTCAGGGCGATGCTCGACAGCGCGACGCCGCCGAGATCGAGGCGCGGGCGATGCAGACCGTGCGTCTCGCGCAGCAGCGGGATCGCGGCGAGGAAGGTGACGATCGCGATCGGCAGATTGATCAGGAAGATCAGCCGCCAGCCCAGACCGCCGATGTCGGCGCCGACCAGGGCGCCGCCCAGCAGCTGGCCGACGATCGACGACAATCCGATCGCGATGCCGTAGATGCTGAGGGCGCGGCCCCGCTCGTGCGCCGGAAACAAGGCATGGACCGAGGCCAGCGCCTGCGGCGCCATCGCCGCCGCGGCGAGCGCCTGGAGCAGCCGCGCCAGGATGAGCGTCGCGGGTGACCAGGCAAGGCCGCAGAAACCCGACGCGAGCGCGAATCCCGCCAACCCGATCAGGAAGATCGACTTGCGGCCGAAGATATCGCCGAGCCTGCCGCCGGTGATCAGGAACACCGCGAAGACGACGGCGTAGCCGGAGATCACTAGCTGGACCTCGGCGGCGTCGGCGCCGAGTCCCGCGGTGATCGACGGCATCGCAACATTGACGATGAAGAAGTCGAGCGGCGCCAGGAAGGCTCCGGTCAGCAGGACGACGAGCGCCGCCCAGCGATTCGGGTCGAGAGTCTCCGTCGGCTGCGGCAGAGCGGCCGGTATTGCCATGTCCAATCCTTTATTTGCTAGTTGCCGTTGCCGCGCCGGCGGATGGCCGCGCTGGCGCAGGCCCGCTTCCCGCGGGCCTGCTCTCCGCGATCAGGGATGCTCAGGTGGCCAGCTTGCCGCCGTCCGCGCCGAGGATCTGACCGGTGATGAAGGATGCCTTGTCGGAGGCGAGGAAGACGATGGCCTCGGCGATCTCGTCCGGCGTCCCGGCACGCTTGAGCGGCAGGCCGCCGATCAACGCCGCCTTGCGGTCGGCGGTGCCGGTGAAGCGATCCAGCATTCCCGTCGCGACCGGACCTGGCGCGACGGCGTTGACCCGCACGCCGGATGCCGCTCCCTCCAGCGCCGCCGTCTTGGTCAGTCCTTCGACCGCGTGCTTGCTCGCGGTATAGACCGAGGCGCCCGCCGCCGCCTTCTTGCCGACGGTCGACGACAAATTGACGATGCTGCCGCTGCCTTGGGCAAGCATCACCCGCATTTCGTGCTTGAGGCTGAGCAGCGTGCCGAGCACGTTGGTCTCGAACACCGCCGCATAGCTCTCGGCGGTCTGCTCCGTCACCGGGCCGGGCGTGCCTTCGGTGCCGGCGTTGTTCACGGCGGCGTCGAGGCGGCCGAAGCGCGCGACGGTCCGATCGACCAGATCCCGCACCTCGTCGTCGCGGCGCACGTCGGCGCGAATGAATTCAGCCTCGGCGCCGAGACCGCGCAGCTCGGCCGCGAGCTGGTTGCCTTCATCGTCGCGGCGGCCCGAGACGACGACACGGGCGCCGGTACGGGCGAAGGCAAGGGCAGTGGCGCGGCCGATGCCGGTGAGGGCGCCGGTGATCAGGACGACGGGAGCGCTCATGGGGTTTCTCCTGGATGCAGGCGTGGCTGGCAGAGCGAGACATGCTGCGCTGCAATATGACTAAACATGTACGTCCGTATTTATGCCGTCAAGCGGAAAATACGGATGTCCATATTTTGTCGCATTCTGGAGGCGCTCTGGGTATTTTCCCGGTATTATGTAGCAATCGCCTTGGATTGGATCGGGAGACAGGGCGCCGATCCATACGAACAGAATACGCAGCAGTCGCCCGGAACCGGCTTCAGCAGTTCGCCGCAGCCCTTGCAGTCATAGAAAAACTGGCAAGCATGCCTCTGGCATCCGCTCTACCGCTTGATGCCCGCACCGGGGACATGTGATCGTCGATTCCAATGTCATGTCGTCTCATATAGTGCCTTGGCGCGGGTGAACTCCGGTAATAGGAGGGGTGACGGCGCGGCCCCATTGGAGCCGCGCCAACCCATCTAGACCTTCAGCCGTCGCTTGTGGCGACTCGCTCGCTCTTGCTCGACGGCCCTTCTTACAAAGCAAGCCGCCGTCTCGGTCGCCTCAATGCACTCGATAACGCCCTGCAGTCTTCGTAATCAATCCGCTCGGAAGCCATTGCCTCCGACAATGTGACTTGCGCTATCTCGGGAATTGCGAGCCCGTCGCGTGTAGACGTGACGGCCCGTTCTGCCTTGAGGGGGAGGTCGGCGACGCGTCAGCGTCGTCGGGTGGGGGGCGGCCGGAGATGTCTCGGGGGAGGATAATGAAGGCAAGGATGCGTCGGTCTTATCGTCAGTTTGCTAGGATCAGCGCAGGACCATCGAGAAAAGAATCCGCTTGAACCGCTCGACCGGGACCGGGCTGCGCTGCGCCTTGGCGAGGAGATTGGCGCCTTGCAGAGACGAGACCACGAAGCCGGCGACCTCGTCGCAGTCGATGGTCGCCGGCACCTCGCCGGCCGCCACGGCCGCGCGCAGGCAATAGGCGATCGACTCCTGAATCTCGGCGAAGATCTCGACCAGCCGCTCGCGGATGATCGCACTGTGATCGCTCGCCTCGGCGGTGAAATTGCCGAACAGGCAGCCGTTTCGCATGCTGTCGCGGTTGAGCCGGGACTTGCTCGCCTCGATATAGGCGTCGAGCCGCCGCAGCGGCGGCAGCGCGTCGTTGCGCAGCGTCTCGCGGATCACCTCGCAGCTGTTGGCGAAATAGAGCTCGATGATCTCGAGGCCGAAGGCCTCCTTGGAAGCGAAGTGATTGGTGAACGATCCCTGCGGCACGCCGGCCGCCTGGACGATGTCGCGAACGCTCGCACCGGCATAGCCGCGCTCGTGCACGACCCGCAGGCCTTCGGTCAGAATCTTGTCGCGGTTCGAGAGCTTGGGCATGTTGTTAATATGGCCGTACATAGTGGGCTGTCAAGCTCGACCTCTCACGGTCGCGGCGGCCGCCGTCACATCCCCTTCATCGCCTGCTCGTAATAGGATAGATCGACATATGCCTCGGGCTTCGCCGGCGCCTTGCCGGTATCGCCGAACTCGGCGCGCAGCTCGAGCATGTTCTCGAATCCCTTCATGTCGAAGCGCGCGTCCTTGGCCATGCCGTCGCCCGTGCCGAAGGCGACGGGCAGCGATTGCGCGGCGAGATCCTGGTCGATCTTCAGCCGATCGATCAGCATTGTGGCCGCCGCCCCTTGGTTCTTGGGCTCCATCGCCCAGCGCGCGCCCTCGATGACGGCCTGGAGGTAGTTGACGAGCACGGGCGCGTTCGCTTTCGCCCAGGACCGCAGCACGATGATGCCACCGCCCTGATAGGGGCCGATGAACTTCACCGCCGAGCCCATTCTTTTCAGCCCTTGCTTCTCGGCGAGGAAGACGAAGGGCGGCCCGAGGACCGCGGCGGCGTTGGCCTTGTCGTCGAGCATGCTCTTCATCCGCAGCGGCGAGCCGCCCTTGGGCAGGATTTCGTAGTCGCCCTTTCCGAGCCCGTTGAGTTCGAGGATGCGATAGAGCTGGAAGGCAAAGGCGGTGTTGACCGCGTCCACCACCACGGTCTTGCCACGGATGTCCGCGATGGAACGGATCTCCGGCTGGACGACGAGCTCGTTCATGCCGTCGTCGCCGCCGGCGACGATGACGACATCGGCCGCGCCCGTCTCCGCCATGTAGACGGCGTTGTCCACTGCGGCATGCGCGATCTGGAGTTTGCCCTGGGCGAGCCCGTCGCGCTGCGCCTGGGAATTGGGTGTGTTCTGGATCTCGACGACGAGCCCGCGCTTTGCGAAGAAGCCCCTGTCCTGCGCCGCGAACAGCGGCAGGTTCTGCAGCCCGGCGAAAACATTGACGACGAGATGGACGTCGTCGGCGCGCGCCGCGGGCGAGAGCGCGATCGCGGCGAGCGCCGCGAGAACGCCGAGCGAAAGCCTGTGGATCGATCGGATCACCTGGTCCTCCCCTGGCCGACTTTCTCCGAGCGGCACGTTCACCCGCCGCGACGGGAGCTTAGATTTCCATGAGGTCGTCGCCGACGACGATCTCTCCGGAAAAGTCCTTGCGGACTGTCTTCAGTAGCAGATCCGGCAGCTCCGGATCATCCGCAAATGGGCTGAGGTGCGACAGCACCAGCTTCTTGACCTTGGCCGCGGTCGCGATTTTGCCGACCTCCTCGGACGAGGTGTGCGTCTCGTAATGATGCTTCAGCCCGAGCTCGAGATTGCGCCCCGGCATCGAGCGAATGAGCTTCTCGACCATCGCCATGTCTTCAACTTCATGGACCAGGACATCGGCGTCTTTTGCGAGCTCGATCAGGGCGTCGGACTTGCTGGTATCGCCGGAAAAGACGAGCGAGCGATCCGGGCCGTCGAAGCGAAAGGCGAAGGCGGGCGCGATCGGCGGATGATGAACGACCGCCGCGGTGACCTTGACGCGCGCGTCCTGAAACACCGTGCCGCCCTCGCGGATCTCGTGGACGCGAACGTGATCCTCAAAGGGCGGAAAGCCATCCTGGATTCGGATGTTCATCTCATAGCGGATGGTGTCGAACCACGACCGCGTCATCTCCTGCATCGGCGGCGGAGCGTAGACGTCGAGCGGCCCGTTCATCCCCGACTGCCATGCCTCCTCGACGAGCGGAAAATAGCCTCCGATATGGTCGGAATGCAGGTGTGTGATGAAGATGGTGCGCAAGTTTCCGAGCTTCACCCCGGCCTGCACCAACCGATAGGCGACGCCGTCGCCGCAATCGATGAGGTAGGGATGGTCGTCGACGATGACCACTTGCGAGGTCTGGTAGCGACTGCCCTTGACCAACGGCCCGCCGGAGGTGCCGAGCAGGATGGCGCGGGTTCTCGGATGTGGCGTGGCCGCGACCGTCTCGGCGCAAGCACGGCGCCACAGCCCGCCGCCCATGGTCATGGAAACCGCCGTGCCGGCGCCCACCAAAAGCCCCCGCCGCGACATTCCCGTCTTCATTAAGCTGCCTCCCCGACCACAAGCCCGGATTTTTCCCCATTATGGATCAAACCCGCCAGAGGGCGGAGAACATACCGAAATTCGTTTCTCAAATCGGCATTATGTTGCGGAACACGACTACCCGGCTCGAAGCGGACGTTGCGACGCGGCTCATGACGCTCCTATCCATTTCAGTTGACAAATTTTCAAAACGGATATAACTTCGGCCGCATTTGCGGAGGTGCTTGTCATGGTTGCCTGCAACGGTTCCGATCTCGATGCGGGACAAGCCGCCAAATTCATTTCCATTCAGGAAATAAACTGGCCGCGCGCCTGTATTTCGCCTGTTCTTACAGGTGCCCCGCCGCGCTGCCGCTTTCTTGATCAACCTCCCGCCGCACCCCATGATTCCTGACATGACCACGATTCCCGACCTCGCCGAGTTCGCCGTCGCGCCCGATCCCGAGGATCCGCGCCTGACCAACCGGGTATCCGGCGTCGACCAGGACGGAAGGCCGGTCGAGATCGCCGTCGTGGTCGAACGGCCGCTGACGCTTTTCCTCAACGGCCAGGAGATCGTCACGATGATGACGGTCGGCGATCATCCCGACTGCCTCGCGGTCGGCTATCTCCTCAACCAGAACATGCTGCGCGAGGACGACCGCATTACCGCGATCGACTACGACGAGGATCTCCAGACCGTCGTCGTGCGGACGCTGCGCCGCACCGATTTCGAGAAGAAGCTGCGCAAGAAGACGCTGACCTCGGGCTGCGCCCAGGGCACCGCCTTCGGCGATCTGATGGAGCGGTTCGAGGAGATCCGCCTCGATCCCGACGCGATCCTCAAGACCTCGTGGCTTTACGCGCTGAGCCGCAAGATCAATACCGCGCCCAGCCTCTACCTCGCGGCGGGCGCGATCCACGGCTGTGTCCTCTGCGAGGAGGATCGGCCGCTCATCTATATGGAGGACGTCGGCCGCCACAACGCGATCGACAAGATCGCCGGCTACATGCACCTCAACGGCATCTCGCCTGCCGGCAAGATCTTCTACACGACCGGCCGCCTGACCTCCGAGATGGTCATCAAGACGGTGCAGATGCGCATCCCGATCGTGATCTCGCGCTCCGGCTTCACCGCCTGGGGCGTCGAGCTCGCGGTGCAGGCCGGGCTGACGCTGATCGGCCGGGCCAAGGGCAAGCGCTTCGTCGCGCTCTCCGGCGCAGAACGCATCGTCTTCGACAGCGACCCCGCGGCCGTCGCCGAGGACGGGCCGCGCCACCACCGCAAGTCGAGCCTCGCCGAGGAGGAGTCGTGACGATCGCCGGCATCCTGCTGGCGGGCGGGCTGTCGCGCCGCATGGGCGGCGGCGACAAGACGCTGCGCCGGCTCGGCGGCCAGCCGATCCTGGCGCGGATCATCGCCCGCGTCGCCCCGCAGGTTCAGGCGCTGGCGCTCAACGCCAACGGCGATCCCGCACGCTTCGCGGAATACGGGCTGCCGGTCGTGCCCGACAGCGTCGCCGGCTTCGCCGGGCCGCTTGCCGGAGTCCTCGCTGGCCTCGACTGGGCAGCCGGGCTGCCCGGCGTCACCCATGTCGCGAGCTTCGCGACCGACGCGCCCTTCGTGCCGACCAACCTCGTCGCCCGGATGCAGACCGCGATCGCGCATGACGGCGCTGATCTCGCCTGCGCCGCGTCCGGCGGCCGCACGCATCCCGTCTTCGGCCTCTGGCCGGTCGACCTCCGCGAGGCGCTGCGTCAT
>JAQGID010000268.1 GCA_028291405.1 Rhodospirillales bacterium
CAAGAACCTCGCCTGCTGGTGCCCGCTCGTCGGGAAGGACGGCAAGCCAGTCCCCTGCCACGCCGACGTGCTGATCGAGTTGGCGAACGCGCCACCCCAGGCCATCGCGGATGCGCGGCGGGAGATGACATGACGGCAACAGGATCAGCGCGATTGGCTGCGCCACCGCCGCTCTACTCGTCGCTTCGCTCCTCCCGGAGCCGGCAAGCCGTCTCCGCCTTCGGTGACGATCGACTATCGCAAGGACTTTGAACATGGATGGAATTGAGCAGCGCTTTCTCAGCGTCAGCGACGTCGCCAAGCGCATCGGGATCAGTCGGGGCATGGTCGACATCCTCGTGCGCAAGGGCGTCCTCCCGGCTCCCGTCGAATTGACTCCTCGCCTGAAACGGTGGGACCGTCACGCCGTCGACGCCGCGCTCATCGGGAACGCGGGCCTCAGCGGGGCCGGTCAGGCATCGATGGCGGATATAACTCGGGGGATAGCAGATGGAATCCTTGCCAAAGGGCGTTTATCGGCAGCAAAAGCGGCTCGCCGACGGCACGGTTAGGACCTACTACCGGTGGCGTTTGACGGGGAAAAGGATCCATGGCGAGCCAGGATCCCCGGAGTTTGCCGCATCCCTCGACAGGGCCAAGAACGCCGCCGCATCAACCAATCCGGCTGGATCCTGGGGAGCGCTAATCGAGATGTACCGGACGAGCCCCGATTATCGTGCCCTGAAGCCGAAATCACGGGCCTACTATGACCGCCACATTGCGAGCGTCAAGGTCTGGTCCAGCAGGCCGGCTACTGACGTTCGGCGGTCTGAAGTGCTGACGATCCGAGATGCCATCGCGGTCCACCATCCGCAGGCTGGCAACCAATTCGTCAAGGTCATGTCGGTTGTGATGGACTTCGCCGTCGAACGCGAGATCCGGGACTTTAACCCGCTGATCCGGTTGAAGCGTCTGCCAGGAGGCGCGCACGCGACATGGAGCGATGCGCAGATCAAATACGCGCTCGCCAGCTTCCCCGAGGTCATGCGCCGCGCCATCATCCTGGCGCTCTACACCGGCCAGCGGGAGGGTGATTGCTGTGCGATGACCTGGGCGCAATACGACGGCAGCGCTATCGAGGTCGTGCAGGAGAAGACGAAGGAATCGCTCTGGATCCCGGTCCACCGGGTTTTGAAGCGCGAACTCGACGCATGGCGCAAGGAGGGCGAACGGGAAACCATCCTCATCAATTCGAGGGGCCGTCCGTGGCCTACAGACAGCTTCGCCGCCGGCATCTACCGGATCATCCACCAACATACCCAGCTCGCTGGAATGGTGTTCCATGGACTCCGCAAGGCCGCCGCCGCACGGCTTGCCGAGGCGGGCTGCTCGACGCACGAGATCGCCTCGATTACCGGCCACCGGACGCTGGGGATGCTGGAGCTTTACACCAAGAAAGCGGACCAGCGTTTGCGCGCGGCATCGGCCATGCGGAAGCTCGAGCTGGTGAAGGACTGAAACGGGAACCTAGTTTAGCAAACACCTAGTGACATCGGCGATTCTGTGAGAAAAGTTTACCTAGATGTCATTGGAATGATTGAGCAATGAAATCCTCGTTAGGAATATGCAATACGTTGATAATACTAACTAAATCTGCTATGTTTAGCATCGGTTAGCAGGCCGGTTCACCGGAGACTTTGGGAGAGTTTAATGGCTGAGAATTCCGCTATCGAGTGGACCGACCACACGTTCAATCCATGGGTCGGCTGCACGAAGGTCAGCCCGGCATGCGACCACTGCTACGCCGAGTCCTGGGCGAAACGGACTGGCGGCGCGCATCTTTGGCAGGGCGAGCGTCGGCGCACGTCCCCGGCGAACTGGCGGCAGCCACTGAAATGGAACCGGGAGGCCGAGGGCGCCCAATATGCGTGGAACACGGCCAAGGCGTCCCTGTTCGACGGCGACGAAGCGGCTATGATCGAGAAGGGCTGGATCAAGCCGACTAGGCCGCGTGTCTTCTGCGCCTCGCTCGCCGATGTCTTTGACAATCAGGTGCCGGACGAATGGCGGTCGGACCTCTGGCTGCTCATTTCCTCGACGCCGCATCTTGATTGGCTGCTGCTGACGAAGCGACCGCAGAACATTCTCAAGATGCTGCCTCGCATGGCGGCCGTTCCCGGGTTGCTTTGGCCCTGGCCGAACGTCTGGCTCGGCACGACGGTCGAGAACCAGGACGAAGCCGATCGGCGCATCCCGCACCTGCTGGGGGCGCCGGCGGCAGTACGGTTCCTTTCCTGTGAACCGCTGCTCGGTTCCGTCGATATAACGGGATGGCTTTGGGGAAGCGCTGAGCCGTGCCCGTCATGTCCGCGGGACGTCGATTGTGTTTGCGGTATGGAGCCTCGCAGCAAACTGGCTGGCGAGAGGGCGATCGGTTGGGTGATCGGCGGCGGCGAGAGCGGCCCCGGCGCGCGCCCGGCGAACCCGGCGTGGTATCGAGAACTCCGAGACCAATGCGCCTCCGCAGGCGTCGCCTACTTCCACAAGCAGAACGGCGAATACGTCGGGCTCCCGGAAGCCCTCGACCACGGTATCACGCCGCCTCAGATCGCCCGCGCGAAGATGGCGCAACTCGACGGGCTCGACATGATCCGCGTTGGCAAGCATGCCGCTGGGCGGCTTCTGGATGGGATCAAGCACGACGCCTTTCCGGCCGCAGCCTCATGACCGACCTCCGCCGCGCCCTCCGAGGCATCGAGCTT
>JAQGID010000281.1 GCA_028291405.1 Rhodospirillales bacterium
AGGCTCACATCCACGCCTTCATCGCGACCTACAACGACACCGCCAAACCCTTCGCCTGGACGAAATCCCAAGTCCATCAGAAGCGCCTCAAAGCCCATTTCGCGGATCAATGATTCCGGGTACTAGCCGACTATTACCGCGCCTTCGTCGGTCCTGCGGCTAAGGTCCAGGGCGGCGGCACAATGAATGACTATCTGGTAGAGCTTGAGGATGCGGGGACAGAATGGGCCGCGGGTGTAGCGCCACAGAAGAAAACGTTACGGTGCCTCCGCGAGATCAAGGACCTCGACCGGAACAGACTCATGCACCCTCGCGAGACCCTTGACGAGGAAGAGGCAGAAATATTCTTCAATCTGGCGACAAGCGCTATCATGGGAATGACGCGGGACATGGCGGCATTGCTACAGGCGGGGCAAGGAAAGCTTGCGCTCGTCGGCGCAGCTGCGTCGGCACTCCCGAGCCCGTGAGCCCTATAAGTCCCTTGCCAAGGGACAAATTGCCAGCAAGAGTGCAAAAAAGAAGAGAGTGGCGGTCGCCGCTGAGTTCAGGTCAACTTCCTAGGCCCGGAAAGACTTCGGAAGAGAGCGGCAGTGGGAGGTAACTTTCTCCCACCTGCCGAACCGAAAGCGCTGGTACGCTTGAACGTACACAGGCATCGGCCAAGAGCAAAAGCCAACCATAGGTGGCCTCCTTTCTCATGCCGGGGTGAGCCGGCACTCCGAGACGCACCATGCGTCCAACGGCAGAACACGTTGGAGCATCTGGAGGCGAAAAAGGCGGCGACCGCCGCAACCTGTATGCCCGATTCGCGGGCAAGAGTCTATGGGAGCTGTTCTCTAGTCGTTCCCGCCCCTGGCTGCAGCCGCGATCAGGAGCCCGCGGCGGGGAAAGGTCCGATGCAAGATTTAGTCACAAGCGCCTCTAACCCGCCTGATTTTACAGGCGGAGCATCAATATCTCGGATCTGCACAACTCTTGGGCACCGGCGACGAAAGCCTGCGCCTCACTCGCCCGCCGCCACGGCCAGCTCCTCGCTCAGCGGCTGCGACAGCAGGGTCAGCATCTCCTTCGGGACGACCTGCCAGAACTTCAGCGACTGGCGCTCCCAGTCGAGCAGCAGCGTCTCGCCGAAGCGCGATTGCGTCGTCGCGACATGCTCGGCGACGAGGTCCTTGAGGACGCCGTCCCAATATTGCGTTGCGACGCGCTGCCAGACCACCGTGTCGGGGTTGACGACATGCTCGAACTCGTCGTCGGGATCGTGGATGAAGGCCATGCCGCCCGACATGCCGGCGGCGAAATTGGTGCCGACCGGGCCGAGGATCACGGCGGTGCCGCCGGTCATGTACTCGCAGCCGTTCGAGCCGCAGCCCTCGACGACGGCATCGGCGCCGGAGTTGCGCACGGCGAAGCGCTCGCCGGCCTGGCCGGCGGCGAAGAGCTTGCCGGCGGTGGCGCCGTAGAGGACGGTGTTGCCGATGATCGTGTTCTTATGAGCGATCAGCGGCGACGAGGTCGTCGGCCGGATGATGATCGTCCCGCCCGAGAGGCCCTTGCCGACATAGTCGTTGGCGTCGCCGAAGACCTCGAGCGTCAGCCCCTGGACGGCGAAGGCGCCCAACGACTGGCCGGCCGAGCCGCGCAGCCGTACCGTGACGTGGCCGGGCTGCAGCCCGCTCATCCCGAACTTGCGGGTCATCATCGACGACATCCGCGTGCCGACGGCGCGGTGCGTGTTGCGGATGTTGTAGGTCAGCTGCATCTTCTCGCCGACATCGAACAGTGGCTTGGCGTCCTTGATCATCTGCGCGTCGAGGCTGTCGGGCACCTCGTTGCGGCCCTCGAGCGTGCAGAACCGCGGATACTCGCCGGGGTCGGCCTGCGCCAGGATCGGGTTGAGGTCGAGGTCGTCGAGATGCGGTGCGCCGCGGCTGACCTGCATCAGCAGATCGGTACGGCCGATCACCTCCTCGAGCGAGCGCATGCCGAGCGACGCCAATATGTCGCGGACCTCCTCGGCGACGAAGGTGAAGAGATTGACGACCTTTTCCGGCGTTCCCTCGAACTTCCGGCGCAGCGCGTCGTCCTGGGTGCAGATGCCGACCGGGCAAGTATTGGAGTGGCATTGCCGCACCAGGATGCAGCCCATCGCGACCAGCGAGGCGGTGCCGAGGCCGAACTCCTCGGCGCCGAGGATCGCGGCGATGACGACGTCGCGGCCGGTCTTGATGCCGCCGTCGACGCGCAGCCGGACGCGATGCCGCAGCCGGTTGAGGACGAGCACCTGGTTGACCTCGGAGAGGCCCATCTCCCAAGGGATGCCGGCGTATTTGATCGAGCTCTGCGAGCTGGCGCCGGTGCCGCCGCCGTGGCCGGAGATGAGGATCACGTCGGCCTTGGCCTTGGCGACGCCGGCAGCGATCGTGCCGATGCCGGAGCGGGCCACCAGCTTGACGCAGACCTTGGCGTCCGGGTTGATCTGCTTCAGATCGTAGATCAGCTGCGCCAGATCCTCGATCGAGTAGATGTCGTGATGCGGCGGCGGCGAGACCAGCGTGACGCCGGGCGTCGAGTGGCGCAGCCGGGCGATCATCGAATTGACCTTGAAGCCGGGCAGCTGGCCGCCCTCGCCGGGCTTGGCGCCCTGCGCGACCTTGATCTCGAGCTCGCGGCAGTTGTTGAGGTATTCCGCGGTGACGCCGAACCGGCCGGACGCCACCTGCTTGATCGCCGAGTTGGGGTTGTCGCCGTTGCGTCGCGGCCGGGCGCGCGCCGGATCCTCGCCGCCCTCGCCGCTGTCGGATTTGGCGCCGATCCGGTTCATCGCGATCGACAGCGTCTCATGCGCCTCGGGGCCTAGGGCGCCCAAGGAGATGCCGGGCGCGACGAGGCGCTTCCGGATCTCGGTGATCGATTCGACCTCGTCGGCCGAGATCGGCGCCTTGCGGTGCTGGAACTCGAGGAGATCGCGCAGATTGACCGGCGGCATCTTGGCGACGCCTTCGCTGTAGAGCCGGTACTTCCCGTAGGAATCGGTCGCCAACGCGTTCTGCAGCGTATGGATGAGGGTGCCTTCGAAGGCATGGGTCTCGCCGCCGCGGCGATAGCGGTAGAAGCCGCCGACCGGCAGGGCGATGACATCCTCGTCGAAGGCGCGGCGATGGGCCTCGAGCACCTTGAGCTGGATGCCCGGCAGGCCGATGCCGGAGATGCGCGAGGTCATGCCGGGGAAGAATTCGCCGACCAGCGTCCGCGACAGGCCGAGCGCTTCGAAATTATAGCCGCCGCGATAGGAGGAGATCACCGCGATCCCCATCTTCGCCATGATTTTCAGCAGCCCCTCGTCGGCCGCCTTCTTGTAGCGGGCGATGCAATCCTCGAGGCTGAGGCCGGGGAAGAGGCCGCGGCCGTGGCGGTCGGCGATCGTCTCCTGCGCCAGATAGGCGTTGACGGTCGTCGCACCGACGCCGATCAGCACGGCGACGTAATGCACGTCGAGGCATTCGCCGGAGCGGACGTTGAGCGAGGTGAAGGTGCGCAGCTGCTGGCGGACGAGATGCGAGTGGACGGCGCCGGTCGCGAGGATCATCGGGATCGCCGCGCGGCCCGGCCCGATCGCCTTGTCGGAGAGGATGACGTGGGTGCAGCCGCCGCGCACGGCGTCCTCGGCCTCGTGCTGGACGCGGCTGATGCCGTCGCGCAGCGCGGTCTCGCCGCCGGCGACGTCGAAGGTCGCGTCGATCTCCGCGGCGGTGTCGCCCATATAGGCGCGCATCGCCGCGAACTCGGCGTTCGAGAGCACCGGCGATTCGAGCTGCAGCAGATTGCACTGCCCGGCATCCTCCTCGAGGATGTTGCCGAGATTGCCGAGCCGCGTGCGCAGCGTCATCACCCGCCGCTCGCGCAGACTATCGATCGGCGGATTGGTAACCTGGCTGAAGTTCTCGCGGAAGAAATGGTGCAGCCCGCGATACTGGTCGGACAGCACGGCGAGCGGCGTGTCGTCGCCCATCGAGCCGACCGCCTCCTTCGCCTCCTCGACCATCGGGTGAAGGATCAGCTCGAGATCCTCGAGGCTCCAGCCGAAGGCGAGCTGGCGCTGGCGCAGCTCCTCGCGGCTCAGCTCGGCGACCTCGTTGCTCTGGCGGATAAGGCTGTCGATCTGGGTGATGCGCTTGACCCAGCTCGAATAATCCTGCGTCGCGGCGAGCCCGTCCTTGATCTCGCGGTCGTGGTAGAGCTTGCCGGCGACGAGATCGACGGCGATCATCTGGCCCGGCCCGAGCCTGCCCTTCTCGACGATCTCCGCCTCGTCGAGTCTGACCATGCCGGTCTCCGAGCCGGCGACGAGCAAGCCGTCGGCAGTAATCGCATAACGCATCGGCCTGAGGCCGTTGCGGTCGAGGCCGCCGACCACCCAGCGCCCGTCGGTCATGGCGAGCGCCGCCGGCCCGTCCCACGGCTCCATCACCGAGTTGAGATAGGAATAGAGGTCGCGATGCGCCTGCGGCATGGTCTTCTGGACGCCCGTCGCCTCCGGCACCATCATCGACTTGACCATCGGCATCGAGCGGCCGGCGCGCAGCAGCACCTCCATGACGTTGTCGAGCGCCGCGGAATCGGAGCCGCCGGCCTGGATCACCGGCTTGATGTCCTCGACATGGCCGGCGAAGACCTCGGCCGCCATGCGCGTCTCGTGGCTCTTCATCCAGTTGACGTTGCCGCGCAGCGTGTTGATCTCGCCGTTATGGGCGAGCATGCGCAGCGGCTGCGCCAGCGGCCAGGTCGGAAAGGTGTTGGTGGAATAACGCTGGTGGTAGATCGCGAAGCTGGAGACGAAGCGCTCGTCGAGCAGGTCGGGATAGAAGACCGTCAGCTGCTCGGCGAGGAACATGCCCTTGTAGATGACCGAGCGGCAGCTCAGCGAGCAGATGTAGAAATCCTTGATCTGATCGGCGATCGCCCGCTTCTCGATGCGGCGGCGGCGGATGAAGAGGTCGCGCTCGAGCGCCTCCAAGGTCATGCCGCGCCGGTCGGCGATCATGATCTGCTCGATCTCCGGCCGCGTCGCATTGGCCTTCTCGCCGATGACATCGATGTTCACCGGCACCTGCCGCCAGCCGTAAATGAGATAGCCGGAGTTGAGGAGCTCGGCCTCGACGATGCTGCGGCAGCGCTCCTGCGCGTCGAGGTCGGTGCGCGGCAGGAAGATCATGCCGACCGCGAGCATGCCCGGCCGCGGCTGATGGCCGATGCGCTCGACATGGGCGCGGAAGAATGCCTGTGGGATCTCGACGTGGATGCCGGCGCCGTCGCCGGTCTTGCCGTCGGCGTCGACGGCGCCGCGGTGCCAGACCGCCTTCAGCGCGGCGATGCCCGCCTCGACGACCTCGCGGCGCGGCTTGCCGTCGATCGCGGCGACGAAGCCGACGCCGCAGGCGTCATGCTCCTCCGCCGGGTCGTACATGCCTTCGGCAGCGAGGTGCGCGGCGTTGGCGCGGAATTGCTCGGCAAAGCCCATGGCGCCCTCCTATTCGGCAGCGTCGGCGGAGACAGCCGCGACCGCCGCCTTCTGCCGCATGTATTCATGCATCTGCTCGGCGGCGTCGCGGCCGTCGCGGATCGCCCAGACGACCAGCGAGGCGCCGCGCACAATATCGCCGGCGGCGAAGACGCCATCGAGCGCCGTCATCATGCTGCGCTGGTCGATCGCGACGGTGCCCCAGCGCGTCACCTTGAGCTCCGGCGCGCCGAAGAGGCCCGGCAAATCCTCGGCGTCGAAGCCCAGCGCCTTGACGACGAGATCGGCGTCGAGCGTGAAGCTGCTACCCTCGATCGGCTGCGGCGACTGGCGGCCAGAGGCGTCGGCGGTGCCGAGGTGCATGCGATGCGCACGTACGCCGCGGACCTTGCCGCGGCCGACGAAGGCCTCGGGCGCGGCGAGCCAGACGAACTCGACGCCCTCTTCCTCGGCGTTGCGCACCTCGCGCTGCGAGCCCGGCATGTTCTCGCGGTCGCGGCGATAGAGGCAGCGCACCGATTTGGCGCCCTGGCGGACCGCGGTGCGGACGCAATCCATCGCGGTGTCGCCGCCGCCGATCACGACGACCCGCTTGCCGCTTGCGTCGAGATCGCCGCTGTCGAATTCCGGCACGGCATCGCCGAGACCTTTGCGGTTCGAGGCGATGAGATAGTCGAGCGCCGGCACGATGTTCTTGAGGCCGACTCCCGGACAGGCGATGTCGCGCGGCTGGTAGACGCCGGTTGCGATCAGGATCGCGTCATGGCGCTGCCGCAGCTCCGCCAAGGCTGCGTCGCGGCCGACCGCGAAATCGAGCACGAACTCGATGCCCCCGGCGCTCAGCAGGTCGTGGCGCCGCTGAATGATTTCCTTCTCGAGCTTGAAATTCGGGATTCCATAGACGAGCAGCCCACCGACCCGGTCGTAGCGGTCGTAGACGGTGATGCGGTAGCCCTTGCGGCGCAGCTGGTCGGCTGCGGCGAGGCCGCCGGGACCCGCGCCAATGATGCCGACCGACTGGCCGAGCTCACGGCGCGGCCGCGCCGGCTTCACCCAACCCTCGTTGAACGCGGTCTCGGTGATGTAGCGCTCGACCGAGCCGATCGTTACCGATTCGAAGCCCTTCTCGATGACGCAATTGCCTTCGCAGAGCCGGTCCTGCGGGCAGATGCGGCCGCATACCTCGGGCATGTTGTTTGTCGCGGAGGAGACCTCATAGGCCTCTTCGAGCCGATCCTCGGCCGTCAGCTTCAGCCAATCGGGGATATTGTTCTGCAACGGGCAATGGACCTGGCAGAACGGGATGCCGCATTGCGAGCAACGCGCCGCCTGCTCCGCCGCGTTGCGGCGAGCGAACTCGCCATAGATCTCGGAAAAATCCTGCCGCCGCTCGCCTGCCGGGCGCTTCTGCGGCATGGATTTGTCGACGGAAACGAACTTCAGCAGCTTCTGCGGCATGGCGGCCCCTCACGCGGGCAGCGCCGCCCAGCGCCGGCGCCTCGGGGGAATATAAGCAGTTCTCGACGGAGCGCGAGGAGTTTTCGGCAATTAGGTCAGAAATATTTACCTATTTATCCAAAAACACTCACATTTCGCCGATGCCGACGCCGCTCAGTTGATCAAATCCCCTGATTTAGTCCCATTTTGAGACTACTACGCCACCATCCCATGAGCGCCGAACCAACCGCCGGGACGATAGCGATCGAGATAGGTCGGCAGGATTGCCTCGATCGTCGTCGGCGTGATGCCGAGATCGCGCAGGGTCAAGGCGCCGGGCGAGACGACATTGTCGCAGCGCAGCAGCCGCACCTGGTCGCGGGTCAGCAGCGGGACAGGTGCGAGCTCGAGCACCGCCGCCTCCAGCATGGCCAGGCTCCACGGCACCGAGACGAGCAGCCGTTTCCGCCGGGTCTCTCTCAGGACGATCTCCATCAGCTCGCGGAACGTATAGACCTGCGGACCGCCGAGCTCGTAGGTGCGACCCGCCGTCGCCGGATCGTCCAGCGCCGCGACCACGGCAGCCGCGACGTCGCCGACATAGACCGGCTGGAACCGCGTCTTGCCGCCGCCGATCAGCGGCAGGGCCGGCAGGAACTGCGCCATCGCCGCGAAACGGTTGAAGAATTCGTCCTCCGGCCCGAACACGACGGAGGGCCGCAGGATCGTGACGCCGGGAAATGCCGCGGCGATGGCGGCCTCGCCTGCCGCCTTGCTCCTCGCGTAGCTCGACTGCGAATCGGCGGCGGCGCCGAGCGCCGAGATATGGACCACGCGCTTCACGCCGACTGCCGCCGCGATGCGGCCGACGCGGCGAGGGCCTTCGTGATGCACCGCCTCGAAGCGTTGCGCACCGCGCTCGTACAAGATGCCGGCAAGATTGACGACCATGTCGCTGCCGGCGAGTGCTGCCGCGAGCCGCTTTTCGTCGGCGATGCTGGCGCGGAACCGAGCGATCTGGCCGACGTCGCCCATCGGCTGGAGGGTCTGGCCGGAATCGATGTTCCGCATGACGGCGGCGATCACGTCGCCGCGCGATGCCAGGCGCTTGACGATGTAGCGGCCGATGAACCCCGAAGCGCCGATCACGGCGACGCGCTTGTCACTCATCTTCGTGCTCTCTCGTTGGCGGGGGCGCTCCCAGTGGAGGAACCCGCGTTTCTGCTGGTCTTGAATCTATATATCAGCGCACTGCCGGAGGCGAGACGGGCAATGCAGAAGCGAGATTGCCAATTGACAACGCCCGGGAGCGGCACTAATCAGCGGTCTCGAAAATCAGCCCTGCCTGCCCAGGTGGCGGAATTGGTAGACGCGCAGGTTTCAGGTACCTGTGGGCGAAAGCTCGTGGAAGTTCGAGTCTTCTCCTGGGCACCATTGGCTAGGCTAAGCGGCTCGCCGCGCAGGGCAGCGGGCGGGCACTGACCGTTTCTCGCGAGCCCCATCCGTGAGCATTCATCTCCACCGCGGCGATCTCCCCGAAGACGTGCAGCTCTCCGGGGTGGTCGCGATCGATACCGAGACGATGGGATTGAACCCGCATCGCGACCGGTTGTGCCTTGTCCAGCTTTCCGCCGGCGACGGTGTCTGCCATCTCGTGCAATTCGCCGCCGGGCAATATGCGGCACCCCGGCTGCGCGCCCTGCTGACGGATCCGTCGATCCTCAAGCTCTTCCATTTCGCACGTTTCGACATCGCGGCGCTGCAGAAGCATCTCGGGATCGTCACGGCGCCGGTCTATTGCACCAAGATCGCCTCGAAACTCGTGCGCACTTTCACCGACCGTCACGGCCTCAAGGACCTCTGCCGCGATTTGCTCGGTGTCGATCTCTCGAAACAACAGCAATCGTCGGATTGGGGCGCCGCCGACCTGACCGACGAGCAGCTCCGCTACGCCGCCTCGGACGTCCTGCACCTGCATGCGCTGCGCAGCCGACTCGACGAGATGCTGGCGCGCGAAGGCCGCAGCGAGATCGCCGCCGCCTGTTTCGCCTTTCTCCCGACGCGCGCGGCGCTCGATCTATCCGGCTGGCCGGATCAGGACATCTTTGCACATTGAGCGCCCGACCGCGTTGCGTTCCCGGACGGCGCGTCGCGACACATCGGTTCATTTGACATTCGGACTCGCATGCGCATAGTGAACCGGGACGGACCGCGTCGTTGCGCGCTCGGGAGTGCCTGCTGCTCGCCTGCGCCGACGTGCCGGCGCGAGCCCCGTGACCATTTATCGTGGGCGCGCATTCGTTTATGACAAAACCCGCCAGGCAATCGGACCTGCAGACCGTCGAAAGCGCGACGGTCGCCGCGGCGCGGCGCGTGCTGCGCATGGAGATCGACGGGTTGCGCGCCCTCATCGACAGCCTCGACGGGTGTTTCGACGCGGCGCTCGAGCTGATCGCCGCGGTGCGCGGCCGCGTCATAGTCAGCGGCATGGGCAAGAGCGGCCATGTCGCGCGCAAGATCGCCGCGACTTTGGCCTCGACCGGGACGCCGGCGCAGTTCGTCCACCCCGGCGAGGCGAGCCACGGCGACCTCGGGATGATCACTGCGACGGATGCGGTGATCGCACTGTCGAATTCCGGCGATACCGCCGAGCTCGCCGACCTCGTCGCCTATGCGAGACGTTTCAGCATCCCGCTCATCGCGATGACGCGACGTGCGACCAGTGCCCTCGGCGAGGCCGCCGATGTCTGCCTGCTGCTGCCGGAGAGCGCCGAAGCCTGCCCGATGGGACTCGCGCCGACGACCTCGACGACGATGATGCTGGCGCTCGGCGATGCGATCGCGGTCGCGCTGCTGGAGCGTAAGGGCTTCTCGGAGCAGGACTTCCAGATCCTCCACCCCGGCGGCCAGCTCGGCCGCAAGCTGTTGCGCGTCGCCGACATCATGCACGAGGGCGATGAGATCCCGCTCGTGCCGAGCGGCATGCTGATGCACGAAGCCATCCTGATGATGACCGCGAAATCCTTCGGCTGCGTCGGCGTCGCCGATGTCGCCGGCCGGCTGATCGGCATCGTCACCGACGGCGATCTACGGCGCCACATGGGAAACGACCTGCTGAACGCGCCGGTCGACGCGATCATGAGTCGCAGCCCGCGCACGATTCGGCCACGCGCCCTCGCCGGCGAGGCGCTCAATCTGATGAATGCCCAGACGCCGCGCATTACCTGCCTGTTCGTCGTCGACGAACAGAAGCGCCCGATCGGCATCCTGCATGTCCATGATTGCCTGCGCGCGGGAATCGTCTGAGATGGAGCCCATCGAGACGCCCTCGCCGACCGTGACACTCCCGCCGACCGTGCCGCCGCCGCACCCGACCGAAGAACCGACGGTGACGGCAAAATCAGGCGACGCGATCGGTATGACGCGCCACGTTACGGCGCGGCACGGCCATGCCTATACGCGCTTCGTGGCCCTGATGAAGTTCCTGCTTCCCGCGGTGGCCGTCGGTTTGCTGCTGTTGGTCGCCGTATGGCCGCGTCTACAAGAGGGGCTCAATCGTCTCCGCGTCAGCTTCAACCGCCTTGATCTCGGCGAGGCCGGCGACTTGCGCATGGTCAACGCGCATTATTCCGGCCTCGACAAGCTTCACCGCCCCTATGTCGTGACCGCCGACGTGGCACGGCAAACGCCGAACCGCAGCGACCTTGTGGCGCTCGAGGGACCGAAGGCCGACATAACTTTGACGAATGGCGCATGGCTCGCCGTCACCTCGCAGACCGGTGTCTATCTCTCGCAGGGCCAATTGCTCGACATGTTCGGCGCCGTGAAGCTTTTCCACGATCGCGGCTACGAGCTGACCACTGACAGCGCCCATATCGACATGCCGCAGGGCACCGCCGAAGGTCACGATCCGGTGCAGGGTCAGGGGGTCTTCGGCGACATCACCTCGGAGGGATTTCTTCTGGCCGATCACGGCGACAACATCACCTTCACCGGCAAGGCGAAGCTCCACCTTGTGCCGCGCCCCACGGGGGAGCCGAAGTGATCGGCGGTCGCTCGCTTGTGCTCCTCTTGCTGCTGGGTGCGATCGCATTCCCCCTCGGAGCCTCATCGGCGGGGGCGCAGGGGCTCGGGGTCGCCGCGCCCGGCGACCGTCGGCCGCTCGATATCCAGGCCGACAAGGGCATCGAGTGGCGGCAGAACGACAATGTCTATATCGCGCGCGGCAATGCGAGCGCGGCCCGCGGGAACGCGACGCTCTACGCCGACACGCTGGTCGCGCATTACCGTTCGACCTCGCCGGACCGGCCGAGGAATGCCGACACCGGCGCCATCAGCGGCCCGACCGAAGTCTATCGCGTCGAGGCCGACGGCAACGTCCGCCTCGTCAACGAGACGCAGACCGTCTACGGCAGCCATGCCGTCTATGACATCGACAGTGCGACCGCCGTCTTTACCGGCGCGAACCTGAAGCTCGTCACGCCGCGCGACACGGTGACGGCGCGCGACAGCCTCGAATGGTACGACAACAAGAACCTCGGCGTGGCGCGCGGCGATGCCCTGGCCGTCCGCGAGGACGCCAAGCGGCTCGCCGGCGACGTGCTGGTCGCCCTGGTGCTTCGGCCGCCGAACGAGCCGGCACGCATCACTCGCATCGACGCGCAGGGCCATGTCACGGTGACGACCTTGGCCGACATCGCACAGGGCGCGAGCGGCGTCTACAATGTCGATACCGGCATCGCCACCCTCAAGGGCGGCGTCACCATCACCCGCGGCGAGAACCAGCTACGGGGGCAATATGCCGTCGTCGACCTCAACAACAACGTGAGCCGGATCCTCAGCGAGCTGCCCGGCGACGCCGCCTCTTCCGCGAATGGCACGGCGAGCCCGCGAACGCCGGTCCACGGCCTTGTCGTGCCGCGCTCGTCCGGAAAGCCGACGCCGCCATGACGTTGTCGCAGGATCGCGAGCATCGGGGCGCGAGCGGCGAGGACCGCGAAGTCGGTCTTCCCCACCTCGTCGCCGACAACACCGGGCTGGTCGCGCGCAGCCTCGGCAAGAGCTTTCGCAAGCGGCCGGTGCTGCGCGACGTCAACGTCGCGGTGCAGCGCGGCGAGGCCGTCGGCCTGCTGGGACCGAACGGCGCCGGCAAGACGACCTGTTTCTACATCATCACCGGGCTCATCCGGGCCGATCTCGGCACGATCAGCCTGGACGGGCACGACATCACCGACCTCCCGATGTACCGACGGGCGCGGCTCGGCATCGGCTACCTGCCGCAGGAGGCCTCGATCTTCCGCGGCCTCTCGGTCGAGCACAATATTCGCGCCGTCCTCGAGGTCGTCGAACCGGTCGCCGAGGTCCGCGAGGCGACGCTCGACGCCTTGCTCGCCGAGTTCTCGATCACCCATCTGCGCCGCGCCCCGGCGATGGCCCTCTCGGGCGGCGAACGGCGCCGTGTGGAGATCGCGCGGGCGCTCGCGACGCGACCCCATTTCGTTCTTCTCGACGAGCCGCTCGCCGGCATCGACCCGATCGCCGTTAACGATATCCGCGACCTCGTCGCGCATCTCAAGGATCGCGGCATCGGCGTGCTGATCACCGACCACAACGTCCGGGAAACTCTCGAGATCGTCGACCGTGCCTACATTCTCCACGAGGGACGCGTCCTGATGGAAGGCCGACCGTCGGAGATTGTCGCCGACGTCGACGTACGGCGAGTTTACCTGGGCGAAAGGTTTAGCCTATAAGCCTTTAACCATGGCACTTTCCCAGAGGCTCGACCTTCGTCAGACGCAAGCCCTCGTCATGACGCCGCAGTTGCAGCAGGCCATCAAGCTGCTGCAACTGTCGAATATCGAGCTGACGGCCTTCGTCGAGCAAGAGCTCGAACAGAATCCCCTTCTCGAGATCGACGACAGCGACCACGAGGGTCGCGACGCGACGACGAGTGCCGATCCCGTCGAGGAACCGGCGGCGCCGCCGTCGAACCAGACTGCGACGCTCGGCGGCGGCGACCCGCCTCTCGCCGGCGAGGACATCGATCAGTGGCACGCCGCCTCCGGCAGCGAGGGCGAAGGCGATGTCGATTTCGCCGGCGACGCGGAGGCGTGGCGCCTGCAAGCCGGGACGGGAGACAGCGGCGAGCTCCCCGGCCTCGAGCAAGGCGTCGCCCAGACGACGACGCTGCGCGACCATCTGCTGACGCAGCTCGGCCTCGACATTATCGATCCTGCCGACCGCATCATCGGCGTCTATCTCGTCGATCTTCTCGATGACGCAGGCTATCTTACCGGCGATCTCGCCGCCGCCGCAGAGGCTCTCGGGTGCGATCTCGCCCGCGTCGAGACGGTCCTCGCCAAGCTGCAGCGCTTCGACCCGCCGGGCATCTTCGCGCGCAACCTTTCCGAGTGTCTCGCGCTTCAGCTGCGCGAATGCAATCGGCTCGATCCGGCGATGCAGATGCTGCTCGCAAACTTGCCACTCCTGGCGGCGCGCGATGCTCCGGCCCTGATGCGGCTCTGCGGCGTCGACGCCGCCGACCTGTCGGACATGATCACCGAGATCAGGGCGCTGAATCCGAAGCCGGGACTCGCGCTCGATACGGTGACGGCCGCGCCCGTCGTACCCGACATCACGATGCGACCGCAGCCGCTCGGCGGTTGGATCATCGAGCTCAACCAGGAAACCTTACCGCGCGTCCTAGTCAACAATCGCTATTACGCGACGCTGTCGCGCAGCTCCAGCAACAAGGTCGAGAAGGAGTATCTCGCCGAGCGTCTGCAATCGGCGAACTGGCTGGTGAAGTCGCTGCATCAGCGGGCGACGACGATCCTGCGGGTGGCGACCGAGATCGTCAACCAGCAGAGCATCTTCTTCACGCATGGCGTACAGTTCCTGCGCCCGCTGATTCTGCGCGACATCGCGGTTGCCATCAACATGCACGAGAGCACCGTCAGCCGCGTCACGACGAACAAATTCATGGCGACGCCGCGCGGCATCTACGAGCTGAAATATTTCTTCTCGTCATCGATCCAGGCGTCGAGCGGCGGCGACGCGCATTCCGCCGAGGCCGTCCGGTACCGCATCAAGGCCCTGATCGAGGCCGAGCTCCGCGGCGAGGTCCTGTCGGATGAGCGGATCGTCGACATCCTTCAGAAAGACGGTGTCGACATCGCCCGGCGAACCGTCGCCAAGTATCGGGAGTCGCTGCATATTCCGTCGTCGGTTCAGCGCCGTCGCGACAAGTCCATGCAGATGTGAAGCGCCCCTATCCCGCCGATCCCACGAACTTGACTTGCCAACCGATCGCTCGTAGGGTCCGCGCCTTGAACGGCCGCGCGATCATCCTCGATACAGATCGCCCTGAGGCAACGAAGTCTGCCTGATGCAGTTATCCGTTCGGAGTCATGAGATCGGATTCGGCGGCGAGTTGCGCCGCGACGTCGTGAGCCTTGGCTTCGGGAGGCCAGGACAGGGTCGGTCGGTCGCGATGTCGCAAGAGGCCAATAGGGAAGTCAGGTCGAGCCTTCGATGAACATCGCGGATCTCCTCACACCGAGCAGCGTCGTCGCCAACCTGCGCGTCGCCAACAAGAAGCAGGCACTCCAGGAGCTGGCGCGGCGCGCGGCGCAGATTGTCGGGCTGCCCGAGCGGCGCATCTACGACGTGCTGGTCGAACGCGAGCGACTCGGCTCGACCGGCGTCGGAATGGGCATTGCGATCCCGCACGGGAAGCTGGCCGAGCTGACCAGGCTTCATGGCCTCTTCGCGCGGCTCGAGCGACCGATCGATTTCGGCGCGATCGACGACCGTCCGGTCGACCTCATCTTCGTGCTGCTGGCGCCGGAAACCGCCGGAGCCGACCACCTCAAGGCGCTCGCGCGCATCTCTCGGCTGCTGCGCAGCGCCTCCGTCTGCGACAAGCTGCGCGGTAGTGAAAAATCGGATGCGCTCTACGCTCTCCTGACGGATCGCACGGCTGACGCCGCAGCCTGAAATTCCCCCGAGAAGTGTGTCTCGGAAGTGCTTACGAAGCGGGGCCGGCTTGCCTTTCGGGAGCCGTTCTGAGCCAATATCGGCGGCCGGCCGAGACGGGTCGACACGGCGGGCAGCCATAAATTGGCGCAGAGGAGATCAAGAATGGACGGAGCGGAGGTCGTCGCGAAGATCCTGCAGCTGGAGGGAACGGATTTCCTCACCTGCTATCCGCGCAACCCGCTGATCGACGCCTGCGCGCGGCTGGACATCCGGACCATCCTGTCGCGCCAGGAGCGTGTGGCGGTGGGCATCGCCGACGGCTACAGCCGGCTTCATCGCGGCCGGCGCATCGGCGTCTTCGCGCCACAGTCCGGACCCGGCATCGAGAACGCCTTCCCCGGCATCGCCCAGGCCTATTCCGAGAACGTACCCCTCCTGATCGTGACCGGCGGTTCGGCGCCGGAGCGACGCGACATCCGCCCGACCTTCAGCGCCGTCGACAATTGCCGCGGCGTCACCAAATGGGCGACCCAGATCACCGACATCAAGCAGCTCCCCAAGACCCTGGGCCGCGCCTATCATATGATGCGCAACGGCAAGATGGGGCCGGTCCTCCTCGAGATCCCGGAATCGGTGTGGAGCGCGACTTTCGAGGGGCCGCTCAACTACACCCCGACCCGCAATTATCGCTACGCCCCCGACCCCGACGACGTCGCCGCCGCCGCGAAGCTGCTGCGCAGCGCGAAGGCGCCGGTCATCTTCGCTGGCCAGGGCATCCTTTACGCCGACGCGACGGCGGCGTTGGTCGAGCTTGCCGAGTTGCTGAACGCGCCGGTGCTGACGACGAACCCCGGCAAGAGCGCCTTCCCGGAGACGCATTTGCTGTCCCTCGGCGGCGCAGCAGTCTCGGCGCCGAAGCCGCTCAAGGATTTCCTCGCCGCCGCCGACGTCGTCTTCGCCGTCGGATCGAGCCTGACGACGACACCCTTCGGACCCAACATGCCGGCGGGCAAGACGGTCATCCACGCGGTCAACGATCCCGAGGACATCAACAAGGACGTCACGGCAGAGATCGGCCTGATCGGCGATGCCGGGCTGGTACTCGACGCGCTGCTGGACGCCTTGCGCCGCGTCGGCGCCCGCAAGCCCGAGCTGCGCCGCGACGTGCGCGCCGCCAAGGAGGCGTGGCTCGCCGAATGGAGGCCACAGCTGACCTCGACCGAGACGCCGATCAACCAATATCGGGTGATCGCCGATCTGATGGGTGTCGTCGACCGCGACAACACGATCATCACACACGATTCCGGCAGCCCGCGCGAGCAGCTCCTGCCGTTCTGGGAATGCACCGTGCCGCAATCCTACATCGGCTGGGGCAAGTCGACGCAGCTCGGGCACGGGCTGGGTCTGATCATGGGCGCCAAGCTCGCCGCGCCGGACAAGCTCTGCATCAACGTCATGGGCGATTCGGCGATCGGCATGGTCGGGATGGATCTCGAGACCGCGGCACGCAACGGCATCGCGATCCTCACCATCGTCTTCAACAACGGCGTGATGGCGGCCGAGCGCCACACGTTGGTCACCGCCACCGCGAAATACGGCGCCTACCTCGTCGGCGGCAATTACCAGAAGCTTGCGGAGGCACTGGGCGTCCAATCCTTCCGCGTCGAACGCCCCGACGACTTCGTTGCCGCCGTGACGAAGGCGATCGCCGTCACCAAGAGCGGCGCCCCTGCCCTCGTCGAGTGCATCGTCAAGGAAGGCTACGACTTCTCGCGAAGCTGAGGCGCCGAGTCGGAGTCGCTCAATGGACGCTGAGCGGCTCCAGCTCGTGCTGGCGCACGGTGGCGAGGGCGATCTCGCGGTCCGGCAACAGCGCAACCTCCGTTCCGTCCGCGGCGTGCACGGCATAGGCGACGGCGTCGTTGACGACGACGCGCTTCACATAGGCCAGTCCTTGCATCCCGAGGGACGCGAATTCCTGGGCGGATATCTGCTTGAGCTTATCGACCTGGTTCATGATTCCGTTCTCCTGCAACCGCCGCGCACGCCTCTCATTGGCCGGCGCCCGCGGCCTTGATTCGATCTGGGTATTCCGACGGACTTAAACTGGGGTCTTGCGCGCCCCGACGGAAACTTGGTGTGGTACGCCGGCGCCCGCCTGCTTGATCTCGATGTTGCGCACCCGGCTCTCCGGCGTCGGCCGCACCAGATCGATGTGCAACAAGCCGTTGTCGAGGAAAGCGCCGGCAACCTCGATTCCCTCGGCCAGGACGAAAGAGCGCTGGAACTGCCGCGACGCGATGCCACGATGGAGATAGACGCGGTCCTTGTCGTCTGCCTGCTTGCCGCGGACGACAAGCTGATTGTCTTCGACCCGAATGCTCAGATCGTCCATCGTGAAACCGGCAACAGCCAGGGTGATCCGCAAGGTGTCGGGATGGGTCTGCTCGACGTTGTAGGGCGGGTAGCCGTCGGCTGCGACCTTGCTGACGCGATCGAGCGCACGCTCGAAATGATCGAAGCCCAGCAGCAACGGCGAATTAAACAGCGACAGGCGGCTCATGTCTCCTCCTCCTCTGGCACGAGCGAGCAGGCCTCAGAAGGGTCCAACCGGCACCCAAATATGCGATCTTTGCAGCATCGCCACCCATATCTAGGATTGGCGCGCGTCTCGATCAAGGGCAATTGCAGCGCGAGAGCGCGATGGAAGAGGAATGGCCGCGCAGGATAAGCGGAACGCGGACGTCATCGTCGTGCTTGGCTGCGCGGTCCGGGGCGACATCGCGAGCCCGGCTCTAGTCCGGCGAATGGATTGCGCGATCGCGCTCTTCCACCGCGGCGTCGCGCCGCGTCTCCTGCTGTCCGGCGGCGGCGGTCGGCAACGGGCCGAGGCGGCGGCGATGCGCGATCTCGCCCTGGCGGGCGGCGTCCCGGCAGAGGCGATCCTGACCGAATCCGCGTCGCACAATACGAACGAGAACGCGGCGTTCACGGCACGGCTGATGCGCGACCATGGGTTCAGCTCGCTGGTCCTCGTCAGCGAGGCCTATCATCTGCCGCGCGCGCGGCTGCTGTTTCGCGCCGCCGGGCTTGCGATTGCATCGATGGCGCATCCGCCGCGGCGTAGCTTGACGCGCGAATGGCCGTTATGGCTGCGTGAAGGCGTGGCTCTGGCGGTCAGCCTGATGCGATTGCTGCGAGCCGGCTTGCGCCGCAGCTAGGCGGCGAACAGCCGCTTGATCCGCGCCGAAAACCGATGCCGCGATTGCTCGTGGCGGACAACCGCCGCGTCGCGGACCCAGTTCAGCTGCACGACGCGGCGCTCGCCCTCGATCGGCTCGTGACCGTGCCACGAATTCGGCGTCACCTTGAAGGCGACCAGCGTCCCCTCGATCGGCGGCACCTCGGCGATATAGTCTTCGAGGTTGTCGGCGCTGCGCAGGAGGCGCAGACGACCGCCGGATTCTTCCCAAGCTGCGTTCATATAAACGAGAACGGTGATCAGCTTGCTCGTGCTGTCGGCGTGAATTCGCCCGTCCTTGCGCTGGGCCCGTCCCCGCACGGTCACCATCGTCGGACGGTTATCGAGGTCCATTCCGAATTTGGCGGCAAAGGCTTCGCGCATTGCGGGACCCTCGAGCTCGTGGAGGAATGCCTGAAATTGGGCGCCGTACCGGACCTCGCTGACCGGAAAGCTGCCAGGCTTCGAAATGCGGGGATAATCGCGCGCGACGGCTTCGAGGGTCTGTGACCGCAGGAAGCCGGGCACGATGAGATGCGGATAGGGCTCGCTCGTCAGCGGCGTCGCCGCGAGAGCATCGAGATCGAGGAGACTGCCGCCGGGTGTCACGATGACATGATCCTGAAAGCGCCCAATCGGGCTCGGAGGGGCATCTAAGGCCGCCGCGAAGATCGGGTCAATGCGTTTTGGCCGGTCATGTGCCGGCGGCGATACTGGATCCATCGATCGCCACGAAAAAACCGAAATCGGATGGCTTCCTCATCAGCGACATGCAGACTGCGGGCCGCGCCGGTCCCGTGGCCGTCCGGATTGTGATAGTCTCGTTCCATGGACCCCTCGCCGCTCCCGTCGCTCCGGCGTGTACCGTCGATGCTCGGCACCGCCCATTCCCGGCAGCGCTGAATGGCTGAGCGCAACCGGCACGAGCTCCGCCTCGACCCCGAAGACAGCCGGCCGCGAAATGTCTCGCCGCGCGCCGAAAGCCCGGCGCGGGAGGCCCACGGCACCTCTGCGAAAGGCGACGCCGCATCGCGACAGCGTGGAAATGGTGCCCGCCGCGCTTCCGGCGCGCCGGCCGGCGGCGGCGGCCGCCGAATCGGATGGACGCTCTTTCGCTGGGCTCTCGTCGTCGCGATCTGGGGCGGTGTCGCCCTTGCCGGAATTCTCGGCTATTTCGCCCTGACCCTGCCGGACACCGCCGATCTGAAAACAGCCGAGCGGCGGCCCAGCATAACGTTGCTGACGAGCGACGGCGGGCTGCTGGCGACGTTCGGTGATCTCTTCGGCGAGCCGCTCACCCTGCGCGAGATGCCGAAATACCTGCCTGAAGCGGTGATCGCGACCGAGGACAGACGGTTCTATAGTCATTTCGGTATCGACCCGATCGGTCTGGCGCGGGCATTGTACGTCAATCTCCGCGCCGGCCACGTCGTTCAGGGCGGCAGCACGATCACCCAGCAGCTCGCCAAGAACATCTTTCTGACGCCGGAACGAACCACCGCCCGCAAGATCCAGGAGGCGATGCTGGCGCTGTGGCTCGAACGCAAGTTCACCAAAGACCAGCTGCTCGAGATCTACCTCAACCGCGTCTATCTCGGGGCTGGCACTTATGGCGTCGATGCCGCCGCGCATCGCTACTTCGGCAAATCGGCACGCCAGCTGACATTGTACGAATCGGCGATCATCGGCGGGCTGCTCAAGGCGCCCAGTAAGTTCAGCCCCGCCCGCGACCCTCAGGTCGCCGCAGCACGCGCCGGCCAGGTCCTCGCCAATATGGTCGACGCCGGCTTCATCTCACCGGAGCAATCGACCGCTGCGGCACGGGAGAGCGTGCAGCTCGGCCATGTCGCCTCGTTGCACGGCAGCAACCGCTATTTCGCCGATTGGCTGATCGAGCAGATTCCCGATTTCGGTAACATCGGCAATCAGGATCTGACGATCGTCACGACCCTCGACCCGCGCATGCAGGCGGCGGCCGAGGCTTCCGTCGCCGAGACACTCGCCCGCGACGGGCCCAAGGCGGCAGCGAGCCAGGCGGCGCTGGTCGCCATGTCGCCGGATGGCGCGGTCCGGGCTCTGGTCGGCGGCCGCGACTACGGCAGCAGCCAATTCAACCGCGCGACCCAGGCCCTGCGGCAACCTGGATCGGCATTCAAGGCCTTCGTCTATCTCGCCGCTCTCGAGGCCGGGCTGCGGCCGACCGATCGCATGGTCGACGGACCCATCAGCATCGGCGGCTGGCAGCCGCACAATTACGGCGGCCGCTACCTCGGATCGGTCAGCCTTGCCGATGCCTTCGCCGAATCGATCAACACCGTCGCGGTGCAGGTCGAGATGCGGGCCGGCGTTTCGCGCGTCGTCGCGGCGGCGCATCGTCTCGGCATCACGGCTCCCCTCGGCAACGATGCGAGTCTCGCGCTCGGCACGAGCGAGGTGTCTCTGCTCGAGCTCACCGGCGCCTATGCGACCTTCGCCAATGGCGGCACCAGCGTATGGCCCTACGGGATCGCCGAGATCCGCGATCGTCAGGGAAAAATCCTGTTTCAGCGCAGCGGCTCCGGCCTCGGCCGCATCATGACGCCTCAGGTCGCCGCCGACATGACGGCGTTGATGAGCGGCGTCATCGCCCGCGGCACCGGCAAGGGGGCGGCGATCGGCCGGCCGGCGGCCGGCAAGACGGGCACGACGCAGGATTCGCGCGACGCGGTCTTCGTCGGCTTCACCGCGGATCTCGTCGCGGGGGTGTGGCTGGGCAACGACGACAACTCGCCGATGAACCGCGTCACCGGCGGAACCTTGCCGGCGCGCACCTGGAAGGACTTCATGCTCGTCGCGACGAAGGACATGCCGGTCCGGCCGTTGCAGAGCACGCCGCCGCCGGCGCCCTCGGGGCAACCGGAGCAGCCGGCCGTGATCGCGCGGGCCACAAACTGGCTCGAATCGCTGTTCAGCGGCCGTCGCTGAGCGCGCGAGGTCGTCGGTTTTCGTGGGGATTGGATTGCTATGGAGCAAGCCC
Source organism: Rhodospirillales bacterium (assembly GCA_028291405.1). Lineage (GTDB taxonomy): Bacteria > Pseudomonadota > Alphaproteobacteria > ATCC43930 > CGMCC-115725 > URHD0088. Next base: position 21,196 of record JAQGID010000281.1, read on the forward strand.
CCGGTCCCGAAGAGATTGTCACGCTGCCCGACGGGTCGTGCATCCGCTTGCGCGCCGTCCATCCCGGCGACGAAGCGCACCTCCAGGATCTGGTAGCACACATGACGCCCGCCGACCTGCGGCGACGCTTCTTCGCGCCGGTCAGGGAGCTTGGCTCGGCGCTGGCGCATCGCTTGGCGAACCCCAATCCGACGCATGACGTGGCACTCGCCGCAATGCCGCTCGACGGCGAGCGGTTTCTCGGGGTCGGCCGGCTTTCGGGAGCACGCGGCATTGCCGAGTTCGCGGTTGCGGTCAGCAGCGACGCGCAAGGGCGCGGCATTGGATATTTGCTGATGGGCCGGCTCATCGAGCGGGCGCGGCTTCTCGGTCTCGCGACGGTCGAGGGCGAGGTGTTGCGCGACAATGATCGGATGCTGCGACTGTGCCGCAAGCTCGGCTTCACGACGAGCGGGCATCCCAGCGACGCCGCGATTCTACGGGTGACGAAGCGCCTCTCCGTCGTACCGCAGTGACCCGCGGTCAGGCGGCGTCGGCGCCCGCCAGGTCGAGCGAATAGCCGGCAGAGCGGACAGTTCGCACGAGGTCGGCCGTCTCGTTCTCGTTGAGCGCCTTGCGCAGGCGACGGATATGGACGTCGACGGTGCGCGGCTCGACGTAGACGTCGTGACCCCAGACCTGGTCGAGCAGCTGCTCGCGCGAGAAGACGCGGCCGGGATGCTGCATCAGGAAACGCAGCAGGCGGAACTCGGTCGGACCGAGATGCACCGGCTTGCCGTTGCGCGTCACGCGATGCGCCGCGAGATCCATCGCGAGATCGGCGAACCGCAGCACCTCCTCGGCGCTCGCCGGCTTGGCACGCCGCATCACGGCGCGCAAACGCGCAATGAGCTCGCTCGGGCTGAACGGCTTGACGACATAATCATCGGCGCCGCTGTTGAGGCCGCGGACGCGATCGCCCTCCTCGCCTCGCGCGGTCAGCATGATGATCGGCAGCGTGCGCGAGCTTGGCGAGCGGCGAATCTGCCGGCAGACCTCGATGCCCGAGACCAGCGGCAACATCCAGTCGAGCAGCACGACGTCGGGTTTGCGCTCGGCGATCTGGACGAGCGCCTCTTCCCCGTCGGAGGCCTCGCAGACCGCGAACCCCTCCTTCTCGAGATTGTAGCGCAGCATGGTGACGAGGGCGGCCTCGTCCTCGACAATGAGAACCAGCGGCTTCACGTTCAATCCTCTTTCCCGCCGAGAGGCCGGTCGTCATCGTCCGGCTGGACCACCGCCAGGCTCGAGCGGTCGCCCTTCGGCCGCGCCTGGGTGAGCGGTTTGCCGTGCACGAGGAAGTAGACGGTCTCGGCGATGTTGGTCGCGTGATCGCCGATCCGCTCGATGTTCTTGGCCATGAACAGCAGATGCGTACAGGCGGTGATGTTGCGAGGGTCTTCCATCATGTAGGTCAGCAGCTCGCGGAAGAGGCCCGAGTACATCTCGTCGAGCTCTTCGTCGCGCGCCCAAACGACGAGCGCCCGTTCGGCGTCGCGCTCGACATAGGCGTCGAGCACGTCCTTCGTCAGCGTCTCGGCGAGCCGCGCCATGCGCGGCAGCGCGTAGACCGGCCGAACCGGGGGCGCCTGGTTGAGCGCGATCGAGCGTTTCGCGACATTCGCGGCATAGTCGCAGATGCGCTCGAGGTCGGCGGCGATGCGCAGGGCCGAGAGGATCTCGCGGAGATCGCGCGCCATCGGCTGGCGCAGCGCGAGCAGGCGAACGACGAGTCCGTCCACGTCGTGCTCGAGCTGATCGACCTGTGCATCGCCCTGCACGACCTCCGCGGCGAGATCGCTGTCGCGTTTGACGACGGCCTCGATCGCGGCGCTGAGCTGGCTTTCGGCGAGGCCGCCCATTTGGGTGATCGCATTGTTGAGCCGGCGAAGTTCGTCGTCGTAGCTCTTGATGATGTGTTCGGAGGCCATCGAGTGTTTCCTCTCGCTGGTCCGGTTCAGCCGAACCGGCCGGTGATGTAATCTTCGGTGCGTCGGTCGCGCGGCTTGGTGAAGATCGTCTCGGTCTCGTCGAACTCGACGAGCTCGCCGAGGTACATGAAGGCCGTGTAGTCGGAGCTGCGCGCCGCCTGCTGCATGTTGTGGGTCACGATGGCGATACAGTAGTCCGACTTGAGCTCGGAGATCAGCTCTTCGATCTTCTGCGTCGAGATCGGGTCGAGCGCCGAGGCCGGTTCGTCTAGCAGCAGGATCTCCGGCCGGACCGCGATGGCGCGGGCGATGCAGAGCCGCTGCTGCTGGCCGCCCGACAGGCTGAGGCCGCTCTGCTTCAGCTTGTCCTTGACTTCTTCCCAGAGCGCCGCCCGGCGCAGCGCCGATTCGACGCGCTCCTCGAGCTCGGCCGCCGGAAGCTTTTCGTAGAGCCGGATACCGAAGGCGACGTTATCGAAGATCGACATCGGGAAAGGCGTCGGTTTCTGGAAGACCATCCCGACCTTGGCGCGCAGCAGGTTCAGATCCTGGCCGGGCTCGAGGATGTTGTGGCCGTCGATGAGTATCTCGCCGGTGGCGCGCTGTCCTGGGTAGAGATCGTAGATGCGGTTGAGGGTCCGCAACAGCGTCGACTTGCCGCAGCCCGACGGCCCGATGAAGGCTGTCACGTGGCGGTCGTAAAGCGCCAGATTGATCCCGCGGACCGCCTCGAAGTCCTTATAGAAGAACGACATGTCGCGAATGACGACCTTCTCGACAAGATCCGGCCTGGCCTGACCCTCGGGCTCGGTCGCCCTGGCCTTGACCTCGATGCGCGGCGCGCCGAGCGTGGCGTTCGAAGGCGCGGCGCCTGTCGTAGCGTGCTGCTGGGCGTTCATCGGCTGAAACTGCTCCATGTGGCGACGATTCGCGCCGTGATGTTGAGGATCAGGATGGTGAAAGTGATCAGCAGCGCACCGCCCCAGGCGAGGCTTTGCCAGTCCGCGTAGGGACTCATCGCGAATTGGAAGATGACGACTGGCAGGTTCGCCATCGGCGCGTTCAGGTTCGTCGTCCAGAATTGATTGTTCAGCGCCGTGAAGAGCAGCGGCGCCGTCTCGCCGGCGATGCGCGCGATGGCGAGCATGATGCCGGTCAGCATGCCCTGCATCGCGGCGCGATAGGCGACCGTCACGATCACCTTCCACTTCGGTGCGCCGAGCGCGGTCGCCGCCTCGCGCAACCCATTCGGGACCAGCGTCAGCATGTCCTCGGTCGTGCGAACGACGACCGGCACGACGAGGATGGCAAGAGCGACCGAGCCGGCCCAACCCGAGAAATGCCCCATCTGCAACACCATGATGTCGTAGACGAAGAGGCCGACGATGATCGACGGCGCGCTGAGCAGGATGTCGTTGATAAAGCGGACGACACCGGCGATCCGACTGTGCTGCCCGTATTCCGCGAGATAGGTTCCCGCCATGATTCCGACCGGCGCGCCGATGAGCGTGCCGATGACGGTCATCAGGATGCTGCCCATGATCGGATTGAGCAATCCGCCCTTGCTGCCCGGCGGCGGCGTCATCTGCGTGAAGAGCGTCGGGCCGAGTGCCGACAGGCCATTAAGCAGCAACTCGTAGAGAATGACGAAGAGCCAGGCGACGGCGATGGTCGTGGCCGCCAGCGCGGCGGCGACCAGCAGCATGTTGGCGCGCTTGCGGCGGGCGTAGATTGGAGAGACGGCGCTCATGTCCCGGCCCTCTTCGACATCTGTACCAGCATCAGCTTGGCGATCGCCAGCACGATGAAGGTGATCACGAAGAGGATGAAGCCGAGCGCGAAGAGCGACGACAGGTAGAGATCGCCGACCGCCTCGGTGAATTCATTGGCGAGCGAGGCGGAGATCGTCGTTCCTGGCGCTAGGATCGAGGTCTGCACGCGATGCGCATTGCCGATCACGAAGGTGACCGCCATCGTCTCGCCGAGGGCGCGGCCGAGGCCGAGCATGATGCCGCCGACGACGCCGATGCGGGTGAAGGGCAGCACGACCTGCCACATGACCTCCCAGGTCGTCGAGCCGAGCCCGTAGGCCGATTCCTTCAGGATCAGCGGCACGGTCTCGAAGACGTCGCGCATGATCGAGGAGATGAACGGAAGCACCATGATGCCGAGGATGATGCCGGCAGTCAGGATCCCGATGCCGAGCGGCGGTCCCGCGAAGAATCTCCCGATCCCCGGGACGTTTCCGAGCGTGTTGACGATCGCCGGCTCGACGTAGGACTGCATGAAGGGGGCGAAGACGAAGAGGCCCCAGATGCCGTAGATGATGCTGGGCACGGCGGCGAGCAATTCGATGATCGTCGAGAGCGGCCGTTTCAGCCAGACCGGGCAGAGCTCGGTGATGAAGACGGCGACTCCGAAGGCCAGCGGGATGCCGATCAGCATCGCGATGGCCGAGGTCAGGAGCGTGCCGACGATCGGCGCCAGGGCGCCGAATTTGTCGGTGACCGGGTTCCACGAATCGGTGAGGAGAAAGCCGAAGCCGAAATGTCCGAGCGCCGGCAGGGCGCCATGCACCAGCGCGATCATCACGCCGCTGAGGATGACGAGGACGAGGACCGCGAAGAAGGTCGCGACGCCGCGAAAGAGGGGATCGCCGATCTTGCCGTTCGAGCTTCTGGGTAACTGACGTGCTGCGATGTCGGTCACGAGGCGATCCCGAAAAGAGGTGCGGCGGGAGGAGATCTCCTCCCGCCGTTCTCGAGGCTGCTTACGAGGCCGGACCGGCGAAGATGGGCTTGCCGTCGGGGCCCTTGATCTGCGTCTTCCAGGTATCCTCGACGAGCTTGACGACCGGATCCGGCATCGGAACGTAGTCGAGCTCTTCGGCCATCTTCTGGCCGTTGTGATAGGACCAGTCGAAGAACTGCAGCACCTGCTTGGCGACCTCGGGCTTGTCCTGCTGCTTGTACATCAGGATGAAGCTGGCGCCGGTGATCGGCCAGCTCTGCTTGCCGGGCTGATCGGTCAGCAGGAGATAGAAGCCGGGCGCGTTCTTCCAATCGGCATTCGCTGCGGCGGCCTGGAAGGAGGACGCATCCGGCTTGTTGTAGACGCCTTCCTTATTGGCGAGCAGCGTGTAGGCCATCTTGTTCTGCAGCGCGTAGGCGTACTCGACGTAGCCGATCGAGCCGTCGGTGCGGGTGACGTTCGCAGCGACGCCCTCGTTGCCCTTGCCGCCAAGACCGACCGGCCATTCGACCGCGGTGTTCGAGCCGACCTTTTCCTTCCACTCCGGGCTGACCTTCGAGAGGTAGTCGGTGAAGATGAACGTCGTGCCCGATCCGTCCGAGCGATGCACGACGGCGATCGCCTGGTCGGGCAGCTTGAGGCCGGGATTGAGCTTGGTGAGCGCCGGGTCATTCCACTTGGTGATCTTGCCGAGGTAGATGTCGGCGAGCGTCGGCCCGTCGAGCTTCATCTTGCCGCTCTCGATGCCCTTGACGTTGATCGCCGCGACCTCGCCGCCCATGATCATCGGGAACTGCAGCAGACCGGATTTCTCGAGCTCCTCGGCCTTGAGCGGCATGTCGGAAGCGCCGAAATCGACGGTCTTGCTCTGAATCTGCTTGATGCCGCCGCCCGAGCCGATCGACTGATAGTTCATCGCGATCCCGGTCTTCGCCTTGAAGGCCTCGGCCCATTTGGCATAGATCGGATACGGGAAGGTCGCGCCGGCGCCGGAAATTTCCGCTGCTTGCACGTGGGTCGCGGCTGCCATCGTTGCGGCAACGAGCGCACCCATCAATGCGGTGCTGTAGCGTACCATTCGGAGTCTCCTCGTGGGAATGTTCGGCGGCGCCGAGAGCGCCTCCGTCCCGCTGTCTGATAGACATGGTAGGCGGCGATCCTATGACAAATATGTTTCAGTTTGATGACGATCGGCCGTCACCGCCCTCGCGGCCGACGACAGCCTCGGCCGTTGCGGCACGGAGCGAGACCGTAAAGACAGATCCTTCGCCGAGCTCGCTGGTAATTTCGAGGCGGCCGCGGTGCCGGTTGATGATGTGCTTGACGATCGCGAGGCCGAGCCCGGTGCCGCCCATCGCCCGCGAGCGCGCTGTATCGACCCGGTAGAATCGCTCGGTCAGACGCGGCAAATGCTCGCGTGCGATGCCCTCGCCATGATCGCGCACCGCGATGGCGACCAGCGGCGCCGCCGCGTCGCGGCGCGGCGGCAGCCGGCTGGTGACCTCGATCACGGTCCCCTCGCGCCCGTATTTGATCGCATTCTCGAGAAGATTCTGAAAGACCTGCGCGAGCTCGTCGGGATCGCCTTGCGCATCGGGGAGATCGGATGGCAGATCGAGGGCGATCCGCATGCCGCGCGCCTTGGCGCGGAACTCGAGCGTCGCGCTGACGCTGCCGATGACGTGGCGGAGATTGGCGCGGCCGGTCGGCGTCACGTGCTCGTTCATCTCGATTCGCGACAGCGACAGGAGATCCTCGATCAGCCGCGCCATCCGCGACGCCTGCTCGTGCATGATCGTGAGGAAGCGATCCTCCGCATCGCGATCCTCGCGGGCGGGGCCGCGCAGCGTCTCGATGAAGCCGAGCAGCGTCGCGAGCGGCGTGCGCAGCTCATGGCTGGCGTTGGCGACGAAATCGGCGCGCATCTGCTCGCTGCGCTTGGTGGCGGTCAGATCGTGCAGCGTCAGAATGACGGCACCGCCGTCGACGTTCGCGGCGAAGGGTGCCAGCCGCGCGCTGAACTGCCGCTCGACTGGCAGGTTCATCGTCAGCTCGACGTTTCGCTCGCCGTCGCCGCGCAGCACCGCATCGGCCGCGCCGAGAATCGCCGGGTTGCGCAGCACTGCCGCGAGATCGCGACCGACGAGATTGCTGCCGAACATGTCCGCCGCTGCCGCGTTGGCGCGGACGATGGTGCGGCGCTGATCAAGCAGCAGCACCGGATCCGGCAAGGCGGCGAGCACTGCCAAGGTCGCCGCCAGCTCGGCCTCGCGCTCGACGAGGCGATGACGCCAAGTCCGGGTCAATCGGAGGATCGCGATCCACAATTCGGTGACGATGGGGCTCGCGCTGCGCACCAGCGGCGCCGCGCCGTCGTGATCGGTCATCGCCTCGATCGCCTGCCGCAGCTCGCCGAGGCCGCGAGCCACCGGCACGACCAACAGAACGAGAACAACGAAGACTCCGAGTTCCGCGAGCAACGCGAGGTCGAGCGAGAGTGCTCCGCCGACCACCAGCAAAATAAAGGCGATGAGGCTCGGCGCGGCAGCAAGGCCGGCTACCAGTAAGATGCGCGACAGAGGAATTGGTTGATTTGTCAGCGGAGCCTCGCGACGACGTTCGGGCAGTATAAGTAGGTGGGGAAGAGGGGGGTCAAGCGGGCGATTTACTGCATCAGTCGCCGTAAAATTTCTGGCGTTAACCAGTTATCAACCAAATCTAGCGATTTTTTTGGTTCGGCCGCAAGATATGGCGCGACTATCGCTCCACGATCATGTATAAAAGGCCGTTCACTCGCCCTAGTGGGGGACAACATGGCACCAGTAAAGTCGACAGTGAAGAAGACAGTGAAGAAGGCGGCGCCGAAGAAGGCGCCGGCGAAGAAGGCTCCGGCTAAGGCCGCCGCGAGCAAGCCGGCCGCGAAGAAGGCGACCCCGGCGAAGAAGGCAGCTCCGGCGAAGAAGCCGGCAGCAGCCAAGAAGCCGGCCGCCAAGAAAGCGGCTCCGGCGAAGAAGGTTGCTGCCAAGAAGGCGCCGGCGAAGAAGTAGTCGCCGGACCTTCGAGCGTAAGTCAGGGCGGTACGTCGTTCGTGCCGGAACGCGCCGCCCACTAAAGAGTATCCGGCGCAGACTACCTTGATCGGGCGGCAGTCACGTGCCGCCCGATCTTCGTTTCCGCCGCCATCTTCGCGTCGGCACCGACGCTCATGACGATCCTCAGATCGGCGAGCGCCCATGGATGTGCACGTTCTGGCCGCCCGCCGCGGCGAGGATGCGGGTCGCCCGGATCTCGCGGTCGTCGTCGGCGCAACGCACCCAGAGCAGCACGGCCCCCGCTGCGAGCGCCGCCGCGAATTCTTCGCTGTGCGGCCTGGTCGTGTAGCGATCGAGCACCTCCTTGAGCGCGGCGCCGCCGAGCCCGGCGGCGACCAGCGCGCCGAGGCCGGCGGCGATCGGCCCGCCCGACAGCAGCACGATGCCGGCGACGGTGAGCGGTCCGACCCATTTGATCTCGTCCGTGAGACCGGCCGGCAGCCAGGGATGCGGCTCCTTGGGATAGCCGGCGAGGCTGCCCGCGGCATCGAGCGAATCATGACGCGCGAGGACAGACAGATCGGTCGGCTCGAACCCGGCGGCGAAGAGCTCGCCGACGGCGGCTTGGAAATGCTCCCGATCGGCGAAGGAGGCGACCGCCTCGCGGACGATCGGAAACTTCTCGGTCGGTTCGGCCATGTCAAACTCCCTTTGCGTTCCGCGCCGCGGTGCGGGCGTGGTAGGTTCCTCCGGCATCGCGACCGCGACCCATGATGCAGACCAAGCCTGCCCCCAGCCCGCATTCGAGCCCGAGCCCGCCCGCCAGCATGACCGCCAGCCTGCCCACCGCCGCGCCTGTCGATCCGAGCGACGCCGCATCGTCCAACGGGCCGCCATCCTATGGCAACGGCGCCGAGGCGGCTACGACGCCGATGATGGCGCAGTACCTCGAGATCAAGCGGGCAAACCCCGAGTGCCTGCTCTTCTACCGCATGGGCGATTTCTACGAGCTGTTCTTCGAGGACGCGGTGAAGGCCTCGGCGGCGCTCGACATCACGCTGACGCGGCGCGGCAAGCACGAGGGCGCCGACATCCCGATGTGCGGCGTCCCGGTGCATGCCAGCGAGGCCTATCTCTCGCGGCTGATCCGCCAGGGATTCAAAGTCGCCGTCTGCGAGCAGATGGAACATCCCGCCGAGGCGAAGAAGCGCGGCGGCAAATCGCCGGTGCGCCGCGCCGTCATCCGCGTCGTGACGCCGGGCACGATCACCGAGGACGGGCTGCTCGATGCGCAGCGGCACAATTACCTGCTGGCACTCGGCGATGCCGCCGGCGCCTTCGGCCTCGCGTGGCTCGACCTCTCGACCGGCGATTTCGCGACCCAGCCGGTCGCCGCCGCGACGCTCGGCGCCGCCCTCGCCCGCCTTGCGCCGGGCGAGATCCTGCTGCCCGAGCGGCTGCTGCAGCGCGACGATCTCCGCGAGACGCTCGGCGACTGGAAGACCGCGCTGTCGCCGCTCGCCAATCCGCGCTTCGACAGCGAGGGCGGCCGCAAGCGGCTGCAGGCGCTTTACGGCGTCGTCGCCCTCGATGCCTTCGGCAGCTTCGGCCGTGCCGAGCTCGCCGCCGCCGGCGCCCTCATCGATTACGTCGAGCTGACGCAGCGCGGCCGCCTGCCGCTGCTCGCGCCGCCGCGGCGTCTCGCCGTGGGCGCGGTCATGGAGATCGATGCCGCGACGCGGCGCAATCTCGAGCTGACCGAGACCTTGAACGGCGAGCGGCGCGGCAGTCTCCTCGCGGCGATCGACCGCAGCGTCACCGGCGCCGGCGCGCGGCTGCTCGCCGAGCATCTCGCAGCGCCGCTGACCGATGCGGCGGCGGTCGGCGCGCGGCTCGACATGGTCGAGTTCTTCGTCGTCGGCGAGCGGCTGCGCGAGGATCTCCGCGCTGTCCTGCGCCGCTGCCCGGATATCGAGCGGGCGCTGTCGCGCATCGCACTGGGGCGCGGCGGGCCGCGTGACCTCGCGGCGCTGCGCGACACGCTGGGTGAGACCGCGGATTTGCGCAAGCTGCTGACCGGCGCGGCGCTGGCGGCGCCGCCGGCGCTCGTCGAGCAGGCCTGCCGCGACCTCGGCGAGCATGGCGCTCTGGTCGAGCGGCTGCAGCGCGCCCTCGCCGCCGAGCTGCCGCTGCTGACCCGCGACGGCGGCTTCGTCGCCGCCGGCTATGACGCCGAGCTCGACGAGCTGCGGCTGCTGCGCGACCAGAGCCGCCGCATGATGGCGCAGCTGCAGGCGCGCTATGCTGAGGAAACCGGCGTCGCCTCGCTCAAGATCCGCCACAACAACGTGCTGGGCTATTACATCGAGGTGACGCCGCAGCACGCGCCGAAGCTGATGCAGACCGCAGATGGTCCGTCGCGCTTCATCCACCGCCAGACGATGGCGAGCGCTATGCGCTTCACGACGGTCGAGCTCGGCGATATCGAGAGCCGCATTGCCAGCGCCGCCGACAAGGCGCTCGCCCTCGAGCTCGCGCTGTTCGACGCGCTGGTCGCCGCGGTGATGCAGGAGGGCGCCGCGATCGCCCGCGCTGCCGCCGCGCTGGCGGCGCTCGACGTCGGCGCCGCGCTGGCCGAGCTCGCTGTTGCGAACCGCCACGTCCGCCCGGCGATCGACGACAGCACCGCCTTCGCGATCACCGGCGGGCGCCACCCGGTCGTCGCGGCGGCGCTGGCGGCGAGCGGCGCCGGCGGCTTCATCGCCAACGACTGCGATCTCCGCGCCGGCCAGCGGCTGTGGCTGCTGACCGGCCCCAACATGGCCGGCAAGAGCACCTTCCTGCGGCAGAACGCGCTGATCGCGATCCTGGCCCAGATCGGTTCCTTCGTGCCGGCCGATGCCGCGCATATCGGCATCGTCGACCGGCTGTTCAGCCGCGTCGGGGCCGCCGACGATCTGGCGCGCGGCCGCTCGACCTTCATGGTCGAGATGGTCGAGACCGCGGCGATCCTCAACCAGGCGGGTCCCCGGGCGCTCGTCATCCTCGACGAGATCGGCCGCGGCACCGCGACCTTCGACGGGCTCTCGATCGCCTGGTCCTGCGTCGAGCATCTCCACGATGCCAACCGCTGCCGCGCCCTTTTCGCGACGCATTACCACGAGCTGACGGCGCTGGCGGCGAAGCTGCCCGACCTCGCCTGCTTCACGATGCGCGTCAAGGAGTGGCAGGGCGACGTCGTCTTCCTGCACGAGGTGGCGCCGGGTGCGGCCGATCGCTCCTACGGCATTCACGTCGCCAAGCTCGCCGGCCTGCCGAGCCCGGTCATCGCGCGCGCCGAGCAGGTGCTGCAGACGCTGGAGACCGGCGAGCCCTCGAGCGCCCTCATCCGCCTGGCCGAGGATTTGCCGCTGTTCAGCGCGGCGCGGCGGCCGCCGCCGGCGCCCGCTGCGGAGCCCTCCGCCCTCGAGGCGGCGCTCACCGCGATCAGCCCCGACGAGCTGACGCCGCGCAGCGCGCTGGAGACGCTGTACCGGCTGAAGGCGCTGCTCAAAGATTGAGCAAAACGCGCGGTCTTGGGGAGTGCCGCCTGTAAGAACAGGCGATTTACAGGCGGCCACGCGATCTTGGCACCGAAGCGTTGCGCGTCGACGGTCCGCGGCGGCCTGGGGGCGCGTCCGCACGTCGTGCCGGGCCGCCCGGCCCGTCGGGAGTTCAGAGAAATCGCGTTGGAACGGCCAGCGGACAGAAATTTTCGCCTCGGAAAATTAAAATGGACATTAATTTATCCGATCCGAAAAATCATGTCCAGAACATTCGGCGCGCCGAGCCGAGGCGGTCACCCCGAAAGGTCGTTCAACGCCTCAGCCCGGCCATTCCCTCCAGCACGGCGCAGACCGCCGCGGTGTCGCTGCTGCCGAGGCCCTGCGCCACCGCCGCGTCGTAGAGCGGCGCGGTGGCGGCGAAGAGCGGCGCGGTGACGCCGAGGCCAGCGGCGAACTCGGCGATGATCGCCATGTCCTTCTGCCAGATGTCGATCTTCATGCTCGCCGGCTCGTAGCGCGATTGCGCCATCAGCGGCGCGCGCAGCTCGAAGACGCGCGAGTTGCCGGCGCCGCCCTGGATGACGTCGACGATCGTCGCCGGGTCGAGGCCGGATTTGATGCCGAGCACCATCGCCTCGGCCGAGGCGACGTTGTGGATCGCGACCAACAGATTGGCGACGAACTTCATCCGGCTGCCGTTGCCGAACGCGCCGAGATAGTGATGCACGCGCGAGAACATCGGGAAGACCGCCTCGGCGCGATCGTAGGCGGCGCGGTCGCCGGAGGCGTAGACCGCGAGATCGCGCGTCACCGCCTGCGCGCCGGTGCCGCTCAGCGGGCAGTCGAGCAGGGTGATGCCGGCGGCGGCGAGTGCGTCGCGGGCGCGCTGCTTGTCGGCGATCGGCAGGGTGCTGAGCTCGCAGACGATCTGCCCGGCGCGCCGCACCGCGACCAGCTGCTCGACCGTCGCGTCGAGCGCCTTGGTGCTGGGCAGGCTGGTCAGCACGATCTCGGCGGCGCCGGCGACTTCCGCCGCCGAGGCCGCGACGGTCCCGCCTTGCGCGCCGAGCTCGGCCAGCCGAGCGGCGTCGATGTCGAAGCCGGCGACGACGGCGCCGCTCGCCAGGATGTTGCGCGCGATCGCCGATCCCATGATGCCGAGACCGACGATGCCGACCTGCCGCGTCATGCCGCGCTCCCGGCCGGTCATGACCCACCACCAATCGCGCGGTTGAGCCGCGGCATCACCTCGGTCGCCACCAGCTCCATCGAGCGGCGGGCGAGGCCGCCGTCGACCCAATCCATCCCGGCATAGACCAGCGTCCCGAAATCGCCGATCCGCTCGCGGAACGCCAGCAGCTGCTCGACGACGCTCTCGACGGTGCCGCAGATCACGAGCTTGTCGAGGACGTAGTCGAGGGTGATATCCGAATCCGGCATCGCGCGGTCCTCCTTGAACAGCTCCGGCCGTCCATTGCCGATCAATTTCCGCATCAGCTGCTTGTAATAGAACCGGTAGGGCGCGTCGGGCCCCTTGCCGTAGCGCTGCGCCGTCGCTTCGTCGTCGGCGACGAAGATCGTGCGGGCGACGCGCCAGTCGGCACGATCGGCGGTGCGGCCGACCCCGGCGCAACCCTCCTCGTACATCTTCCAGTGCGAGGCGACCCAAGGGGACATCAGGAAATTGGCGGAGATCATGGTCCAGAAGCGCGCCCCGGCGCGCGTCGCGCTTTTCGAGAACGGCGACATCACGGTCACGACGATCGGCGGATGCGGCTTCTGAAAGGGCGTCATGATAATGCCCTGGCCGATCTCGAGATCCATCTTGCGCCGCGTCGAGATGTTCCAGAACTGGCCCTCGCGGTCGTAGGGCGCCTCGCCGGACCAGATGCCGAGGACGTGGTCGATCGCCTCGACGAACATCGCGCCGCGATCCTTGTCGAGATTGCCGAAGGCTTCGGCATCCGAAAGCAGCCCGCCGGGGCTGATGCCGAAGAGGAACCGTCCTTTCAGCAAATGGTCGATCATCGCGACCTGCGAGGCGGTCGCGACGGGATGCATGTTCGGCATATTGACGGTGCCGCTGCCCAACTTGATCTGCCTTGTGTCGTGCACCAGGCTGGCGATGAACATCAGACATGAGGTGATGGTCTCGGCACGGTCGGTCGCGTGCTCGCCGATGAAGGCCTCACTGAAACCGAGCCGGTCGGCGAGCAGGATCGACTCGCGGTCCTCCTTCAGCGTCTCGCCGTAATCGCGCCACGGCGGATGCAGCGGCATGGTGAAATAGCTGAGTTTCATGCTTTCCTCCTCGCGGCAATGAGCCGGCGCGTTTCTTGTCGATCAAGGGACCACATTCGTGGGCGGCGTTCAACCAGCCCTTGGTGTGTCATCGACTCTCCTCACAAATGAGGATGGGCCGGCGATGGGCCCAAATATTCCTTGCTCATCAGGCCCCGCCGCTCGATCATCGCCCACAAGCTTCCGGTGAAACCCCACCGGACGACATGTCCCGGCAAACGGGCATCTGGGAGGAAAGCGATGACCAAGTCAGTCAGTCGCCGCAAGTTCCTGGCCGGCACAGCGGCGGCCGGCGCAGCCCTCGGTATTCGTCCCGATCTCGGCTTCCGAATCGCCGCCCCGGCGCTGGCGCAGAGCGCGCCGGCGAAGATCGGCCTGCTGACCGTCAAGACCGGACCCTTCGCCACCGGCGGGCTGCAGATGGAGCAGGGGCTGACGACTTTCCTCAAGGAGAAGAACTACGTCCTCGCAGGCCGCAAGGTCGAGCTGATCTCCGCCGACACCGCCGGCAATCCGACCGGCGCCAAGACCAAGGCGCAGGAGCTGGTCGAGCGCGATCACGTCGATTTCGTCGTCGGCCCCCTCGCCGCCTTCGAGCTGCTCGCGATCACCGACTACATCGAGCAGTCGAAGGTGCCGCTGCTGAGTCTCGCAGCGGCCGACGACATGACGCAGCGCAAGCCGAACCCGTGGTTCATCCGCGCGTCGGCGACATCGTCGCAATGCTGCATGCCGCTCGGCGACTATGCCGCGACCGAGCTGAAGATGAAGCGCGTCGCGACGGTCTGCGAGGATTTCGCCTTCGGCTACGAGCAGGTCGGCGGCTTCCAGACGGTCTTCGAAGCGCACGGCGGCACCATCACCAAGAAGCTGTGGACGCCGATCGTCACGCCCGACTACGCGCCCTATATCGCGCAGCTGAGCGAGGTCGACGGTGTCTGGCAGGGCTTCGCCGGCTCGAACCCGCTGAAGTTCACGCAGCAATACGCCGAGCTCGGCGCCAAGACGAAATTCCCGCTGCTCGGCGGCGAGACCGCCTTCGACGACGCGCTGCTGAAGAGCCTCGGCGACGAGGCGCTCGGCGCGATCTCGGCATGTTTCTACTCCGCCGAGTTCGACTCGCCGAGCAACCAGCGCTTCGTCGCGGCGATGCTCAAGGACTACGACAACCTCCCCGGCATGTACGCCTCTGGTTGCTACATCAACGGCATGTGCATCGAGGCGGCGCTCGCCAAGACCGGCGGCAAGACCGACGACAAGACGGCGCTGATGGCGGCGCTGCGCGGCGTCGCGATCACGGATACGCCGCGCGGCCCGATCGAGTTCGACCACCTCGGCAACGTCGTCGGCAACGTCTTCATCCGCAAGGTCGAGCGCAAGAACGGCAAGCTCGTCAACACGATCATCAAGACCTATCCCAAGGTCAGCCAGTTCTGGACGGCGAAAGAGGCCGAGTATCTCGCCAAACCCAGCTACTCGCGCGACTACCCGCCGCTCAAGTCGTAGAAAGCTCAAGGAAAACCTCAAGATGTTCCACACCTGCCTGCCGGCCGCCGCCCGGCCTGCGACCGTGCGCGCCCCCGCGGCCAAGGCGCGGCGCGGCAAGCGGCATTTCACGATCGACATCCATGCGCATCTCTTCTCGGTCGCGGCCGACGCGCTGACGAAGCCGCATTTCAAGCCGGAGGACGAGACCTTCCTGGTCTTCTCGAACGAGGCGACGCGCGAGGTCAACCGCAAGCAGGAGGCGACGATCCACGAGCGGATCCGCCTGCCCGAGCCGCGGCTCGCCGACATGGATGCGCGCGGCATCGACATCCAGGTGATCTCGCCTTCGCCGCATCAATACCACTACTGGACCGAGCCCGAGCTCGGCCGCGAGGCGGCGCGACTCTGCAACGACCGCATCGCCGAGGTCGTGGCGCAGCATCCCGACCGTTTCGTCGGTCTCGGCACCGTGCCGCTGCAGGCGCCCGAGCTGGCGATCGCCGAGCTCGAGCGCGCCGTCAAGCAACTCGGCCTGCGCGGCGTCGAGATCGGCACGAACGTCGGCGGGCGGGAACTTTCCGAGCCGGAACTGCGGCCGTTCTGGGCGAAGGCGCAGGAGCTCGGCATCGTCGTCTTCATGCACCCGGCGGGAACGACCGAGGGGCGCCGCCTTGCCGAGCATTACTTCGTCAACCTGATCGGCAATCCGCTGGAATCGACGCTCGCCGTCAGCCATCTCATCTTCGGCGGCGTGCTCGACGCCTATCCCCGGCTGAAGATCTGCGTCGCCCACGGCGGCGGCTATCTTGCCTCGTATCCCGGCCGTTTCGACCATGCCCATCAGGCGCGCCCGGACTGCCGCCTGCTGATCAAGCGGCGGCCCAGCAGCTATTTGAAGAAACTCTATTTCGACACGCTCGTCTTCACGCCGGAACAACTCGAGCATCTCGTCCGCCTCTACGGCAGCGACCATGTGCTGCTCGGCACCGACTATCCGTTCGACATGGGCGACGAGGACCCGGTCGGCTTCATCGCCGGCGCCACGCGGCTCAGCAGTGCCGATCGCGCCGCGATCATGGGGCTGAACGCGGCGCGTCTTCTCAAGATCCGGATCCCGGCAGCGAAGAAGCCGGTCGCGAAGAAGCCGGCGGCGAAGACCCTTGCCGCACGGCGCGCTCGCCGCTGAGAACGGCGGGAAGTCGCCGCTCCGGACCAGCTATCCGCGAGTTGTTTTCAGGGAATCTTAACCACCTTTCTGCAAAAACCTATGACGCTCAACCGCTCCAGGGAGCCGAGATGCAGAAGATCCATGAGGGTCGGGCATCCGCCGGACGCTCGCCGCCGCGCGGCGCGACGATTCTGCTCGGCTTGTTTCTCGCCGGACAATGCGCCGTGCTTGCCGCTGCCACGGAGAGCCACATCGTGGTGCAGCGGAACCGCGCCTTCAGCCTTCGCGATGTCGTCCTCAAGACGGGCGATACGATCAGGTTCAGCAACGAGGACGAGTTCCTGCACCAGATCTACATCGCCTCGCCGGCCTTCACCTTCGATTCCGCGGAACAGCCGCCGGGACAGGTGATCGACGTGACGTTTTCAGCGTCAGGCATGTTCGAGGTGCAGTGTCACATCCACCCGAAGATGCACCTGAACGTCACGGCTCAATAGTACTTCTTTGCGCGAAATTCAGGGATACTTAAGCACAAGCGGCCAAACTGCAGCGAATTTGGTCCGTGACCCTGCCGCCGTATCCCCGGCGCCGCCGCGAGGCTTCGCTTGACCTGGATTCGCATGCCGCGGCGGAGCTCGATCGGCGCCAAGCTGTTCGGCGCCTTCATCGCCATGAGCCTGACCACCGCCGCGCTGGGCGCCTACGGGCTCTATGTGCTGTCCGGCGCCGGCGCGATCGTCGTCGACACCTACGACCGCCCGCTGATGGCGATCAACTTCGCCCGCTCGGCGAGCCTCAACTTCATGCAGATGGACAAGGAGCTGCTGCGCCGCAAGCTCGTCCCGATGACGGGGCGCGCCGCGGTCGATGCCAGGATCGAGCAGCTCACCCGCAGCTTCGCCGAGGATCTCGAAATCGCCGAGCAGCGCTCGCTCGCCGAGGACGAGCGCGCCGTCACCGGGCAGATCCGAACGCTCGTTTCGGACTGGAGCGAGGCGCGGCGCAACGATCCGACCGGCGAGGCCGAGCGCGAGGTCGACATCATCGCCGAGAAGGTCATCGAGCGGTTCGATGCGCTGATCGAGCTTACCGCCGGGCACAGTTTCGTCGAGCGCCGCAAGGCGACGTCGGCGATCGCCCGGTTCAAATACACCTTCGCCGCGGCCTCGCTGCTGGCGATCTTGCTGTCCGCCGGCATCAAGCTCGTGCTGGCGCGGCGCATCAGCCGGCCGCTCGCCGCGGCGGCGACGGTCGCCAATCGCATCGCCGGCGGCGAGCTCGAGACGCCGATCCCGCCGGGCGGCGCTGACGAGACCGGCACGCTGCTGCGCTCGATGACCGTCATGCAGGACAATCTCCGCGTCATGATGGAGCGCGAGCAGGCGCAGCGCCGCTCGGCGCAAGGCCGCCTGGTCGACGCCGTCGAGAGCTCGCGCGAGGGCATGGTGCTGGTCGATGCCGAGGGCCGCATCGTCCTGGCGAACAGCCAGTTCGCCCGGTTCTTCCCGGTGGTCGTGCCGCACGTCGTCGCCGGCGCCGATTTCGCCGCCGCCTTCGAGATCGTCAGCTCGCAGCTAGCCCTTGCCGGCACCCCGGACGCCTCCCTGCCGATCACCTTCGCCGGCGGCAAAGTCGAATTCCTCGCCGCCGACGGCGAGTTCCCGCTGACCGACGGCCGCTGGATCCGCTTCAGCCGGAGCGTCACGCGGGACGGCGGGTTTTTCCTCTTCCTCAGCGACTTCACCGACATCAAGGAGCGCGAGGAGCGCTTCAAGGAGGCGAAGCAGCTGGCCGAGGCGGCAAGCATGGCCAAGAGCGCCTTCCTCGCCAACATGAGCCACGAGCTGCGCACGCCCCTCAATGCGATCATCGGTTTCTCCGAGATGATCGCCAGCCAGATGTTCGGCGCGATCGACCAGCCGGAATACGTCGAATACGCCGGCGACATCGTCAGCAGCGGACGCCATCTGCTCGACGTCATCAACGGCGTCCTCGATCTCGCCAAGAGTCAGGCCGGCAAGCTGCAGCTCAACGGCGAGATTCACGATCTCCGTGGCGTGCTCGACGATTGCGTGACGATGGTGCGCGAGCAATGCGCCCGTGCCGAGCTGACGCTCGACATCGCGATGCCGAGCGAACCGCTGACGGTGTTCGGCGAGCCGGCGAAGCTGCGGCAGATCTTCCTCAATCTGCTGTCGAACGCCGTCAAGTTCACCGAACCCGGCGGGACGGTTTCGGTCAGCGCCGTGCCGCTGCCGGCCGGCGGCGGCGTGGTGCGCATCGCCGATACCGGAATCGGCATGGCCAAGGAGGATCTGCCGATCGCAATGTCGGCGTTCGGGCAGATCGACAGCCGGTTGGCGCGCCGCTACGAGGGCACCGGGCTGGGCCTGCCGCTGACCAGCGCCCTCGTCGAGCTGCATGGCGGCCAGCTGACGATCGACAGCGAGCGGGGCGTCGGCACCGTCGTCACCGTGACCCTGGCGATGGCGCTCGATACGACGCCGAATCCCGCTGCCGCCGTGCAGCAGCTCAATCCTCAGCTCAATTCACGGCGGCATCTCGCGTGACTGCCTGGCGCGGCACACCACCGGTCGCCGGCGCGTTTCTCTGCCTCGCTGTCGCCGCCTCGATCGGCAGCGCCCAGGAGTTCAGCCTCAACGGCTTCGCCGATGCCCGGCTGGTGCAGCCCTCGAGCCAGCAAAGCTGGATGAACGGCGGGCTGGGCAAGCTGCGCTACGGCAGCGCCGGCGATCCCCAGCCGGGCTTCCATTTCGACGAGATCATCGCCGACGGACGGGCGCTCCTCGCCCCCGGGCTCGCGATTCTCGGGACCCTTCGCGCCGCGCCGGGCCAGCGCACCGCGCTCGACGTCCTCGAGGCCTATGCCCGCTACCAGCCGATCGCGACGAGCGGATTTCTCTGGTCGAACAAGCTCGGCGCCTTCTACCCGCCGGTCTCGCTGGAGAACGAGGGCACCGGCTGGAGCAGCCCGTGGTCGCTGACGCCCTCGGCGATCAACAGCTGGGTCGGCGAGGAGCTGCGGACCTTCGGCCTGGAGAGCGCGATCGAGCGGCGCGTCGCGCGCGGCGCGCTGGCGCTGACGCTTTCTGTCTACGGCTGGAACGACCAGGCCGGAACGCTGCTCGCCTGGCGCGGCTGGGCCATGGGCGATTTTCCGACCGGAATTTTCGACAAGCCACGGCTGCCCGATGCGCTGGCGCGGCAATTCCGCCGCTCGGTCCCCTATTACGACGGCAGCTTCAAGGAGGTCGACGACCGGCCGGGCTGGTACGGCGGGCTGTCGTGGCGCGAGAACGGGCTCGGCCGGGTGAACTTTCTGCATTACGACAATATCGGCGACCCGCGTGCGGTGCGCGATGGGATCGTCGCCTGGCGGACCAGCTTCGACAGTCTCGGCACCGAAGTCGATCTCGGCGAGTTCGTGGTGCTCGGTCAGGTGATGGCCGGCGAGACCGAGATCGCCCGCACCCCCGCCTTTCGGGCCCTGACGAAGTTTCAATCGGCCTATGTGCTCGCCGGCCGCTATTTCGGCGACTGGAGCCTGGCAGCGCGGGTCGACACCTTCGCGACGCAGGAGGACAACCCGCCGAACGCCATCGATCTGAGCGAGCACGGCCATGCCGCGACCGTCGCACTGTCGTGGCGGCCGCGACGCTGGCTGCGGCTGACGAGCGAGATCCTGCGGCTCGATTCCTACCGGGCGCAACGGTTGCAGGCCGGACTCGCCGCGCAGGCCGTCGAAACCCAGCTGCAGCTCAGCATGCGCACGTCGTTCTGAACGACGCCGTCGCTAGATGTGACGCGGCGCACTGACGCGGCCTCGGAAAAGCGCGAGACTGCGGTATTCCTTGCGACGGAGAGCGATCATGAGTGGCCGGTTGTCGCGCGCGGAATACGACGAGTGCTTTGCCAAGCTGTTCGGGATCGACAGCCCGCTTCGCCGGCCGCCGATCGTGGCCAGACCGTGGCGCCGGCGGCTGCTCGACGCGTTCGGATGCACCGTTCCGCGCCCGAGGCCACGGCCGCGGCTGCGGGTGCATCCCGGCGGCGGCGGGGCGTCGCGATAGCCCGCTACCAGTAACCCGGCAGGTCGTAATAATCGTGCAGCCGCGTCTCGTAGCCGCGGTCGGGCGCGGCATCCGGATCCCACTCCGGACTGTCCTCGATCTGCCGCCGCGTCAGCGCGACGTCGACGTCGCCCCGTTCCCCCTGCGTGCCACGCAGCCATCGCGGCGATATCAGCACTTTCTTTCCCGGCAGCCAGTTGCGCGTATCGGCGATCATGTAGCGCACCGCCCAGCCATCGCTGTCGACGAGGAAATCCTCGACATGCCCGATCTCGCCATCGATAGCGTGGATACCCGTGCCGGTGACCTCACGCATGCTGCGCAGGGCCGGCTGGGCGTCGCCACCGCCCGGCGGCGCGCTCGCCGGCCGGTCGCCAGCGAGGGCAACCGGGACGGGGTCCGACCAATAAGGCGCCAGCGCATAATGCGCCAGCATCGCCTCCTCATAGCGCCGCGACAGCAGCGCCTCCTCGTTCTCGGCGGGCGGGCTATCCTCGACCTGCCGGCGGGTCAGCAAGACCGGCAGCCGGCCGCCGTTGTCGGTCGGCTCGCCGAGGCACGACGGCGGCAGCAGGACCTTGCGACCGGCAAGCCAGCCGCCGGTATCGACGACGATCCAGCGGATCGTCCAGTCTGTATCGTCGAACAGCAGATCGTCGACGCTGCCGATCTCGCCGTCGCTCGCGGCGATCGCCGCCCCGGTGAGCCGTGAGCCGGTATAGAGCATCGCGTCTCCGAAATCGCGTTCACGTTCTGCCAACGGGAGCACCGGCCGCGGCGTTCCGAGGCCGGACCGGGCGCAAACTGCTGTTTTCGCAACCCTGCATCGCGGCAAGCTCCCATTGCGTGTATAAATGAGCCTAACCATCTAAAGGGCATAACGAGGGACAATGGGCGCGATCGCGAAACAACGGGACATCGTCGACCGCCGCGCGCTGAGCGAGCAGCTTGCGGCGATCGGCGGGATGCCGGCCGTCGCCGCGGGCGACCGGCAGCCGCTCGTCGCCATCCTGAAGACGGCGCTCGCGTCCGGGCACAATGAGATCCGGCGGCGTTTCGAGGCCGGTGCGGGCGGCGAGCAGACGGTGCGGGAGCACTGTTTCCTGGTCGATCAGCTGATCCGCACGCTCTACGATTTCGCGACGACGCACGTCTTCCCGCTCGCCAACCCGACCTCGGCCGAGCGGCTTTCGGTGGTTGCCGTGGGCGGCTACGGCCGCGGCGAGCTCGCGCCCTATTCCGACGTCGATCTGCTGTTCCTGCTGCCCTACAAGCTGACGGCGCATATTGAGCAGATCGTCGAGTTCACGCTCTATACGCTCTGGGACCTCGGGCTCAAGGTCGGCCATTCGACCCGCTCGATCGATGAGAGCCTGCGTCAGGCGCGCGCCGATCTGACGATCCGCACGGCGCTTCTCGAGGCGCGCTACGTCTGGGGCGACGAGAAGGTCTTCGATGAGCTGAAACGGCGCTTCGAGGCGGAGATCGTCAAGGACAGCGCCGCCGAGTTCGTCCAGGCCAAGCTCGCCGAGCGCGACGCGCGGCATCAGCGGCTCGGCGATTCGCGCTACCACGTCGAGCCCAACGTCAAGGAGGGCAAGGGCGGGCTGCGCGATCTCCACACCCTCTTCTGGCTCGCCAAATACATCTACCGCGTCGACGAGATCGGCAAGCTGGTCGAGCTCGGCGTGCTCTCGGACGAGGAGGCGACGCGCTTCGACCGTGCCCAGAACTTCCTGTGGGCGGTGCGCTGCCACCTGCACTATCTCACCGGCCGCCCCGAGGAGCGCCTGACCTTCGACGTGCAGGTCGAGATGGCCAACCGCATGGGCTATACCGACCATGCCGGAACGCGCGGCGTCGAGCGCTTCATGAAGCATTACTTCCTGGTCGCCAAGGACGTCGGCGACCTCACCCGCATCTTCTGCGCCGTGCTCGAGGCCGAGCAGGAGCGCAAGCCGCGGTTCGCCTGGAAGGGTCTCGGCTTCCGCCGCAAGAGCATCGCCGGCTTCGCGATCGACGCCGGCCGCCTGACCGTCGCCAAGGACACCGCCTTCGCGGACGATCCGGTCAATTTGCTGCGCCTTTTCCACGTGGCGCAGGAGCACGACCTCGACATCCATCCCAAGGCGCTGCGCCTGATCACGCAGAGCCTCAAGCTGATCAAGGCGAGCCTGCGCGCCGATCCCGAGGCGAACCGGCTGTTCCTCGAGATCCTGACCTCGCGCAAGGATCCCGAGATCGCGCTGCGGCGGATGAACGAGGCCGGCGTCCTCGGCCGCTTCATTCCGGATTTCGGCCGCGTCGTCGCGCAGATGCAGTACGACATGTACCATATCCACACGGTCGACGAGCACTCGCTGGTCGCGATCGGCATGCTCGGCAAGATCGAGCGCGGCGAGCTCAAGGGCGAGCTGCCGCTGTGCACCGAGGTGATGGGCGCCGTCGTCTCGCGCCGCGTCCTCTATCTCGCGGTCATGTTGCACGACATCGCCAAGGGGCGCGGCGGCGACCATTCGATGCTCGGCGAGACCGTCGCGCGCAAGCTGTGCCCGCGGCTCGGCCTCACCGGCGAGGAGACCGAGCAGGTCGCCTGGCTGGTGCGCTGGCACCTGCTGATGAGCAACGTCGCGCAGAAACGCGACATCGACGACCCCAAAACGATCGAGGATTTCGTCGGCGAGGTGCAATCGCCCGAACGGCTCAAGCTGCTGCTCGTCCTCACCGTCGTCGACATCCGCGCGGTCGGTCCGAAGACGTGGAACGGCTGGAAGGCGGCGCTGCTGCGCGAGCTCTACAGCCGCAGCCTCGACGTCATGTCGGGTGGCCTCGTCGCCGAGCCGCAGGATCGCCGCATCGCCGCGGCGCAGGAGGCGGCGCGCCGCCAGCTGCCGGAATTCACCGACGCGGAGTTCGCCGCCTTCGTCGCGCGCGGCTATCCGTTCTACTGGCTCTCGTTCGACGCCGCGACGCATGCCCGCCACGCCAGGCTGATCCGCGAGGCCGAGCGCAACGAGGCGCCGCTCACCGTCGACAAGCGCGTCGATATGGCGCGCTCGGTCACCGAGGTGACGCTCTATACCGCCGACCATGCCGGGCTCTTCTCGCGCATCGCCGGGGCCCTCGCCCTCGCCGGCGCCAACATCGTCGATGCGCGCATCATGACGATGACCAATGGCATGGCGCTCGACACCTTCTGGGTCCAGGACCCAAGCGGCGGCGCCTTCGACCGCCCAGACAAGCTGGCGCGGCTCGCCGTGCTGTTCGAAAACGTCCTCAGCGGCCGCACCAAGCCGCACATCGAGCTCGCCCGCGCCCCGGTCATCGCCAGCCGGACCAACGTCTTCACGGTGGAGCCCCGCGTCCTCCTCGACAACAAGGCGAGCGCCGGCCACACCGTGATCGAGATCAACGGCCGCGATCGGCCCGGCCTGCTGTTCCGCCTGACCCGCGCGATCACCTCGCTCAACCTGCAGATCTCAAGCGCCAAGATCTCGACCTACGGCGAGACGGTCGTCGACGTCTTCTACGTCAAGAATCTGTTCGGCCATAAGGTCGAGCACGACAGCAAGCTGAAGGAGATCCAGCGCGTGCTGCTCGAAGTGCTGATGGAGCCCGACGCCGCAACGGGCACGCGCAAGCGCGCCCGCGCCACCGTCGGCGCGGCAGCGGAGTAGGACGGCAGCATGGCGACGGCAGCAACCGCCCGTATCCTCGCGACTGGACCGCTCCGCCCCGTCGCCACCGAGGTCGCGGGCGGCTTCATCACGGTCGTCGACACGATCATCGGGAAAGGGCATCCGATCGTCGACGGCGACATCGTCGATTGGATGCTGAGCCGCGGCCGCCACCTGCCGCATGACGGCGAGTTCTTCGACGCGCTGTGCTGGCGCCTGCTCGGCGCCGGCCTGCCGATCTCGCGCGTCTCCTTGTCGGTCTCGACGCTGCACCCGCAGATCCTCGGCTTCGGCTTCCGCTGGAACCGCGCCAAGCGGACGACCGAGATCTATCGCGTCGGCCACGGCATCCAGGACACCGCCGACTATCTCGATTCGCCGATGCGCAGCGTCTCGGAAACCGGCCAGGCGGCGCGCTATCGCCTCGACGACGAGGCGGCGATCGCCCGCTTTCCGCTGCTCGTCGACCTGCGCAAGGCCGGCGCCACCGACTATCTCGCCTCGCCGCTGACCTTCCTCAACGGGCGGCACCAGGTGATGACCTGGACGACCGACCACGAAGGCGGCTTCACCGAGGCGCATATCGCGCAGATCGGGCAGCTCATGCCGAGCTTCTCGCTGGTCGTCGAGAACAAGGCGGCGCGCCGCACCACCGAGACGCTGCTCGCGACCTATCTTGGCCGCACGGCGCGCGACCACATCCTCGACGGCGAGATCCGCCGCGGCCAGGGCGAGCGCATCTCGGCGGTCATCATGGCGACCGACATGCGCGGCTTCACGGCGCTCTCCGACCGCCTGCCGAGCGAGGAGCTGATCGCCCTGCTCGACGATTATTTCGACGCCGTCACCGCGCCGGTCCAGGCGCGCGGCGGCGAGGTCCTGAAATTCATCGGCGACGGCGTCCTCGCGATCTTCCCGCTCGGGTTCAGCAGCCGCGAGGAGGCCGCCGAGATCGCCCTCGCCGCCGCCAAGGAGACGCTGGAGCGGATCGCCGGGATCAACCGCGATCGCACCGCCGCGCAACGCAGCGAGCTGCGCATCGGCATCGGGCTGCATATCGGCGAGGTCATTCTCGGCAATGTCGGCGCGGCCGACCGGCTCGACTTCACCGCGATCGGCCCGGCAGTCAACCTCGCCTGCCGCCTCGAGACGCTGACCAAGCGGCTGTGGCGCCCGCTGCTCGTCTCCGAGGCCTTCGCCAAGGCGGCGTTCTGCCAGCTCGTCTCGCTCGGGTTCCACCCCGTCAAGGGGATGAGCGAGCCGGAAGAGGTCTTTGGCCTGCCCGGCGGCGACGGCTACGATATCTGAGGTGGCGTCAGCCGCCTGGCGCGGCTGACGCGAGGCCGGGCGTGCCGATGCTTCCGCTCCCTTGCGTGAGGACGCATGGTCGAGTCGACGCTCGGGCGCCGGTCACGATCGAGGAGCGGAAGCCCCGGCGCGCGTGCCGACGTCAGTCTTCATCTCGGGTTCGTTTCCCCTGCCCGCGTCTGCCGGCTGATCGCCAGGCGCTTTACAAGCCGTTGCCTGCTGATCGAAGCGTTCCCTCGCGTCGAGGCGCTGTGCGGATGGCGGGCTCGTCAACTTCGTGCTCGCCGGTCGACTCGATGTTGGCCCGACGACCTCGTGCTTGCTCGCGGGGTCGAGCGGGAAGTCCATGAAATTCGTATTCGCCTGTTGATCCGACGTTAATCCCGCGACGGCCTGCTTGCTCGGCGGGTCGAGCGTCTCCTTCAAGCTGCGGCGGACGATGCATACAAATCCCGCCGATGTCTCACCTTCGCTGGTCCAAACGCTGACCGGAATGGTTGTGCCGTAACGATGCTCCCAGTGAACCGGGTCGGGCACGTGATCGAAGTCGGCAATGATGCCTTTCATGTTCGGCAGCACCTCGATACGCTTGGCCCGCTGCGCACCCATCGTGACGACGGTGCTGCGCCAAAGATCGCCGCCCGGGATGAGAATCCTCACGTCCTCCGTGTCGCCCTCATAAAAATACCCGAGGATATCCGGAACGTCCTCTTCTACATGTGGCACTCGGTCAACCGTATAGCCGAGCTTTCGCTGCACTTCGGCGACCGTGTAGGGAACCCGCAAACTGAACAGCCGCGCTTCGACGTGCGGACCGGGCCTGCAAACCTCAGTGGTGAAATGGGAACCGGTCAGCGACGCGTCGTCCGGAGCAATCCAACAGGTCGTCACGTCGACGCGCAACCGACTCCACCAACTCGGCAGCGAGATGATCGCGGATAGGCCGTGCTGGACCGCCGTATGAAGAAAGGCAGGGTTTCCGCTTTGCGGATCGAAATCGGCACGAGGGCCGAGCAGCCAACCGAACTCGGCCACCGCGGGCGGCGCGGCTTCGGCGACCGTCTCGGAGTGACCGATATTTCCAAAACCGACGACGAGCGGGCGCCGATTGATCGTACCCAGCGTGCGTTGAGCCTTGCTCAAAGCGTCCAACTCCTGTGAGCCGTTGACGGCGACTCCTTGCTGAGACATCGCGAGGAGCAATTGGCGCGACCGTACGCTTGCCGAAAGCTCGGAAATCCGCTGAACGGATTCCTTGGGCGTAACGGCATAGGCGTAGATCGGGCTGTCTTGATGTGCATCCAGCCTGTCGAAAAGCGTCCTGATCGCCGAGCCGGCAATGCAGCCGCCACCATATCTTTCGTACTCGGGACAGTCCGCATCCGGGCCTTCCGGCGACGCGCCCGTCGTCTTCATCAGCGGCTCGAGAATGAAACGGCAGTCTCCGATCTCGCAGCCGACCTCACCGACATGCGCGAGCTCCTTGAGCCGGGCGCGCAGCTCGTATTTGTCGATCATGTACTGGACGATCGCGTGCCGCAGAAAACCCCGCTCTTCCCGCGTCAAATCGCCAATCGACGTTGCCAGGTCCGCGCAGCTCTGATGGGCGCAACCGGGCGAGGCTGAGGTATTGCCTGGGATCATTCCCGGCGGGGCCAGCAACTGGCTGGCCCTCGCCATGTTGGCCCGCCACCGCCGGTACCTTTCCCGGCTCACCGAGTCCGATTGTTCGCTCATGTAGTAGACGATCATCGGTCGTATTCTGAGGAAAGACCGCATCTCGTCCGATGCGTAATCGGCCGGTCTTTTGATCCGCTCGAAGTATGGATCGACAGACCTGCTACTTGCGTCGGGCGCATTTCCCCATACCGAATCGAAGCAGCGGGAAAGACCGACGAGCGACACCGGACTCCATTCGTCGCCTTTGCGGTCGGACAGACGTTCGTCGCAGAGAATTGATGTCACCGACACAAGCTCACCACGGGAAAACCCGGGTTCCACCCGACGCAAAAGAAAACGGAAGAAATCTTGCAGGTCGTCGGCATTCATCTTTCCACTGAGAAAGGCAATCTCGCGAAGCTTTAGGCTTCTCAGGAGCTCTCGTTCCGACTCGCGAATCCAATCGGCGTAGACCTTCGCCTGCCCTTCCGGCTTATCATCATTCGCGACGCGGACGCGGAGCACCGCCCAGGCGCTCGCGCCATGCGACGGCAGGATCGTCGTGTCGAACTTGAGTCGGTAGATCGTGTTCCCGCGGATGTCGTGCCCGTCATCGAGCATCGTTTCCATCATCTCGGTCCGTACGTCCTCGCGATAAGCGAGGATATCGTGGAATAGCTCGATCGGCGAGGATACGGGCGGCTCCGGCCGCGGCGCATTGCCGTTTGCGGCACTCGTCCTTTCGGTCGGTGCGGCATCGCCGCCGGATTGGGCCGGCGGGCCGGCCTTCGGCGACTCGCCTGTTGCGGGTACGGTTTCCCGCAATGCGTTGGGCAACGTCGCCGCCCCCCTTGCCGCGATGCGCGAGTCATTGACCATGTAGAGATCAAGGATAGCCTGATCTCCGAAGACGAGTTCCTTTTCGTCTTTCTTGAATGTTCGATCCAGTTGCGTCGTGAGCCAGGCGTTTTGATCGAAGCGGTCGTTCACCAAGCGCGCGCGAGAGTAGATCTGTGGCATGTCGACGAAGATCATGCCGCCGGATGGTGACCACGACTCGATCGCGCGATACGCAGGCGGAATCGCGACGAAAGCTAAAATCGGAAGCGCCAAGAGGGCAGACACGGTCCGGTAGCCGCGTATCAAGGCAGCGAATCTTGCAAACATGCGATGCCCTCCGAGTGTTTCGAAGTACGCCCCTCGTCTAGGCTAATGCCGCTGCCCGGCGTCGGCGCGGCGTCCATCGAGCTTCCGATCGCCGGCGGATGAGCCTTGAGATCCTCGAGCACCACATCGAGCACTGTCTTCTTGGTCAGCCGACAGTACATCGTCTCGGTGCCTTCGAAAGTGCCGAGCTCGTATAGCTTGTTGGCCGGGGCGCCGCCGCCGCACACCGAGAAATATTCGCACGTCTCCCGACAGCGCGTTACGCCGCGCTCGATCTCGTCCCGCAGCTTCCGGAAGGTCGGCATCCTCTCGATCGCGTGGAGATCGTCGTGGTGAACGTTGCCGAAGATGAAGTTCCCGTAGTCGGCGCGGCGCTGGCCGAGCAGCTCGGGCGAGAACGTCGAGACATTGCCGGCATGGTCAATGCTCACGATCCCGAAAGGGTCGACCTGATGGTTGTGCCGCGTCCCGCTCCCCGCCAGTCGGATCGCAGCATATGCCCCGACGAATTCGCGCACCCTCAGCCGCGCAGGACCGGTTCGGACGAGACGCAGGAAGCGCGCCAGGAAGCTCCCGAACAGCTCGGTGGTGCCAGCCGCGCCGAGGCTCGATTCGGTATGCTCGGCTTCGATCTCCTCAATGTTGAAGCCGACATCGCCGATCTCCGCACCGACGAAGAACTCGTAGAGCTGCTCGGGAAAGTCCAAGGAGGCCCGGGTCAAGACGGTAATCACGTGAAAGGGTACGGCATGCTCCTGAAGGCAGCGGATTCCTCGCATGACTTTCTCGAACGTGCCGCCGCCCGCGCGTGTCTGACGATGCGCATCATGGAGGAACGCCGGCCCGTCGAGGCTTACCCCCAAGCGAACCTCGTGCGCCGTTAGAAAGCTGCACCACGCCTCGTCGATGAGGACGCCGTTCGTTTGGATCGAGTGGTCGAGTCCGATGTTCGGCGGCCTTCGGCTCGCTGTGACCGCGAACGCCTCGCGGTAATAGTCGACCGGCAGCGTGAGCGGTTCTCCCGCGTGCCACACCACCGTCAGCCGATCAGATACCCAGCCGCTCTCGAACGCGCATTTCAACGCCGTGTCGAGCGTGCCCATCGACATACGCGCACGGGACGCGCGATTCGGAAGATAGCAGTAGTCGCAATTCAGGTTGCAGAACGGCGTCGGCTGCAGGACCAGAAGATCGATGCGCCTTGCTGCCTGGGGAGCGGCCAGGGCTCCGGAGAACAAATTGCGGCCCTCCACTGCTGTGCGGGCATGCAATTCTCGACG
Organism: Rhodospirillales bacterium; assembly: GCA_028291405.1. GTDB lineage: Bacteria > Pseudomonadota > Alphaproteobacteria > ATCC43930 > CGMCC-115725 > URHD0088. The sequence goes on from JAQGID010000281.1 coordinate 50,633, forward strand.
GCTGCCAGCCGACGAGGCTAGTAATTCCGAAAATTTCCGTTCGGCCAGTTGCTGAAGCTGTGATCCCGCCAGTTGAACCACTGCGCTAGACTCTCGTCGGACCCCGCCGACGATTGGCTTTGACCGAGTTGCAGCAGCGATCTCACTTCATCGATTCGCTCGACCAGCGGCCTCGTGGGTTGCACCCAATCATGCGTCGGCGCCGGGGACATCGGCAAGGCCGAGACGAGACCGACGAGAATGCCGTTTAGCGCCAGATGCGTCGCAGCCTTGACCTTCTTGCGATCAGGTCCTTTTTCGCGGCCACTATCGTCCATGGCATTACTCCCCATAGTATCGGAACGTTCGTCCCAAACTGGGGCCTCAACCGAGGCGTAGAATATAACCGGCCTTTCAATGCTGTGGAAGAAAAAACCACGGGACTCAGTCCATTTTTTATTCCATCCCTTTGTGTTCTCACGAAGTTATCTTTATTATTGGCTTTTGGTAGTACTCTCGCCATTTCTGCAATACTTATCTTCAAAGTTGATCGGAAGTTGCAGAGCGAGCAACTGGTCGGTGATCGCTATTTGGCTACGCGCCGCCTCGTCCGGCACGCCCTAACGCCATTTGAGCTTGTAGAGCTCGAGGTTCCACTTGTTGTTGGAATCTTGCGGGACCGCGAGATCCCTCGCGTGGACGAAGACGCCGGGGTTGGAGGCGATCGGCAGAATATAGGCCTCGCGGTTCATGCGGTCGTGAATCCGGGCGTAGATCGCCAGGCGCTTGCCATGGTCGAGCGTCTCGCGGCCGGCCTCGACCAGCGGCGCGATCGCCGGGTCGCGCCAGGCATCCTTGGCGGTCCCGTCGAAGAACAGCTCGACGTTGCTGGCGACGTCCGGCAGGCCGAAGCTGCTCGCCGAGAGCTGGATCTTGCCGGCGGCCATCTGCTGGATATAGGCCGGGGCGGTGAGCGGGCTGACCTTGGCGCGAATTCCGACCTTGCGCAGCTCGCCCGACAGGGCCTCGGCGAGCGTCGCCATCCCGCCCGATGCCGCGATTTCGACATCGAGCCCATCGGGATAGCCGGAATCTGCGAGCAGCCGGCGCGCCGCGGCGGGATCGTAGGGGTAAGGTTTGTCGGCGACGCCGCAGTCGCGCGTCAACGGGGCGCAGAGCCCGTCGGTGACGCGCACCGCGTCGCCGCCGGACATGACGTGATGCGCCACGGTCGCGCGATCGACCGCCTGGACGATCGCCTGCCGCACCGGCTCCTTCGTCAGCGCCGCATTGCCGGCGCGGCCGAGCGCGTCGATCGTCAGATAACTGAACGAGGCGCCTTCGACCGCCGTCACCATGAAATCCGGGTTGCCGGCGAAGACCTCGGCCTGGTCCTTGCTCTCGGCGCGCAGGATGTCGAGCCCGCCGGTGACGAGCTGCGCCATCCGCGTCTGCGCGTCGGGAATCGAGGCGATTTCGATCGTGCCGATCGCCGCCGCCGGCTTGCATTCGTTGCCGTGGCGATAGTCGGGGTTGCGCGCCAGCGTCACATGCTTGCCGGGATCGATCGCGACGACCTTGTAGGGGCCCGTGCCGATCGGGTGGAGGCGGCCGAAATCCTGCTTGTTCTCGTTGGCGGAGTGCAGCTTCGCCGGCAGCATGTTGCCGACGTTCGCCAGGTTGATCAGCGCCAGCGGATCGATCCTCTTGGCAACCAGCCGGACGCGGTGGTCGTCGATTTTCTCGACGCGCGCCAGCCAGGAGAAATTCTCCGGCGCGAAGCGCAGCTTGCTCGCCGGGTCGACGAAGTACCGCAAAGTGTAGACCACGTCGTCGGCCGTGAAGGGCGAGCCGTCCTGCCAGGCGACGTCCTCGCGCAAGGCGAACTCGGTCGTCAGATCGTCGATCTGCGTCCAGGATTCCGCCAACAGCGGGGCAAAGCTCGCGGTCTTGATGTCGTAACAGGCGAGGCCGTCGTAGACCGCCTCGTTGACGAGATCGGTCTCCGGCTGGGGGTTTTCGACCGAGACCGTGGTGTTGGTCTGACCCGTCGTCGCAACGCGCAGCGTATTCTTCGCCTTCTGCGCCTGCGCCGGAGCCGCCAGCAGCACCGCAACGGCGGCGGCCAGCGCGGCATCGACAATCCTCACCCTTTCCTCCCGTCGCGGTCGCGAGTCCTGAGCCCGTCTTCCGACGATGCTACCCGGCACTGGCGGCGACGTCGACGCGCCAGCCGGTTGTATTAAATGTTATGCACCGAATTTATGTTGATGCGTTTGTCGCATTCACGCGATAGCGTCCCGCCATGGCCGAAGACATCGAGCGCGCAGCGCGCAACCTCATCGAAGCCCATGGCAAGAACGCCGCGATCGTCGCCGAGAAGCGGGCGGCGAATGCCGAGCTCGGCGACTCCGGCGGCGCCGCGCATATCTGGCACCAGATCGCGAGCGTCATCCGGCAGATCCAGACGAAGCGGTCGGAGCGATAGCGCCGCCGCTCTCCGCGGCGGCCGTCTTCGGCTTGCGGGCTACGCCACCATGTCGTAGGCCGGCAACGTCAGGAAATCGACGAACTCCGGCGCCGCGATCAGCTCGTGGAACAGCGCCGCCGCGTCGTCGTAGCGGTTGCCGGCACCCGCCGCCGCCTTGAGCTTGGCGAGCTCGTCGGCGAGGATCGCCTCGCAGAACGGCAGGTGGACGAGACGGCCGTCGTCGAGATGTGCCTTGTGGCGGATCCATTGCCAAATCTGCGAGCGGCTGATCTCCGCCGTCGCGGCATCCTCCATCAGATTGTGCAGCGGCACGCAGCCGATGCCGCGCAGCCAGCTTTCGATGTAGCCGAGCCCGATGTTGACGTTGGCGCGCAGCCCGGCCTCGGTGATCGTGCCGGTCGGCGCCTTGATCAGATCGCTCGCCGCGACATTGACGTCCTGCCGCTTGCGCGCCAGCTGATTCGGCCCCGGCATCGCCTTGTCGAAAATCTCCTTGGCGATCGGCACCAACCCGGGATGCGCGACCCAGGTGCCGTCGTGACCCTCGCTCGCCTCGCGCTCCTTGTCGGCGCGGACCCGCGCCATCGCCGCCTCGTTCGCGGCGGCATCGTTGCGGATCGGGATCTGGGCCGCCATGCCGCCCATCGCGTGGACGTTGCGGCGATGGCAGGTCTTGATCAGAAGCCGGACGTAGGACTGCAGGAAATGCGTCGTCATCGTGACCTGCGAGCGGTCCGGCAGTACGGCCGCGGGATCGGCCCGGAACTTCTTGATATAGCTGTAGATGTAGTCCCAGCGGCCGCAGTTGAGCCCGGCCGAGTGGTCCTTCAGCGCATGCAGGATCTCATCCATCTCGAAGGAGGCGAGGATCGTCTCGATCAGCACGGTCGCCTTGATCGTGCCGTTCGGCACGCCGAGCGCGGTCTGCGAGTGGACGAAGACCTGGTTCCACAGCGCCGCTTCCTCGGCGCTCTCGAGCTTCGGCAGGTAGAAATAGGGGCCGGTACCCTTGGCGATCAGCGCCTTGGCGTTGTGGAAGAAGTAGAGGCCGAAATCGAGCAGCGAGCCGGACATCGGCTCGCCGTCGACGACAATGTGCTTTTCCGGCAGATGCCAGCCGCGCGGCCGCACCATGAGAACCGCGGTCTTGGGATTGAGGGCGTAATGCTTGTGCGTCGTCGGGTCGTCGAAGGTGATGGTGCCGGCGATCGCGTCGCGCAGGTTCATCTGGCCTTCGATGAGATTGGCGAAGGTCGGCGTTGAGGAATCCTCGAAGTCGGCCATGAAGACGTTGGCGCCGCAGTTCAGCGCATTGATGATCATTTTGCGGTCGACCGGGCCGGTGATCTCGACGCGGCGATCGAGCAGATCCTTCGGCAGCGGCGCGACGGTCCAGTCCGCGTCGCGAATCCCCTGCGTCGCCTTCGGGAACTCCGGCTTCCAGCCGGCATCGAGCTTCGCCTGGATCGCGTCGCGCTGCGCCAGCAGCCGCTTGCGCTCGGGTCCGAACTTGCGCTGCAGCCCGACGACGAAGGCAAGCGCCTCAGCCGTGAGGATGGAGGCGAACCCGGGCTCCAGCGTCGCCTTGAACTCGACGCCCGGCGGGAAGGTGACAGTCTCGCTCATGGTCCGTCCTTTACGTGCACGGGCTCACCGCAGCCATCGCTCGGCGAGCGTCTCATCATTCTTGCCCACTATAGCCCGATGCAGCCTCCGGTCGACAGAAGCCTCGCATGGCGCATCGCGTCGGAGAAGATAGGGCTTATCGGAAAAATCCAAAGGGCGCACGGCAGGAGGGGCGCAACGCGCGAGGTGCCGCGCCGCCTTTCGGCAGGCTGTCCCGTGCTCCGCGTCATGCCCGCGAATCGCGACGGAGCGAGTCGCGACGACGCCAGAGAATCTGCTCAGCTCCAGGGGGTCGGCGGCGGCACCGGCGCGGGGCCGGGCATTTCGATCGTCTTGAAATCCGCCGGCGAGGCGATCTCAAGGTATTCCATGTCCGGCGAGTAGTCGAACAGGAAATGGACGATGCCGGGGCGCTGGTGGACGCAGTCGCCGGCCTTCACCAGCGTCACCTTATCCTCGTACATGAAGCGCGCCCAGCCCTGGAGCATCAGGACGATGTGGAAATTCGCCTCGTGGCGATGCCAGCCGGTGCCCTCCTCGGGCGGCCGCTCAGCCTTGACGAGCTGGGCGATGACCTGGCCGTTCGTCGCGGCGGCGATGCCGAGGTCGCGATACCGGAAGAAATCGCGCAGCCCGCCGCTGACGAACTCGGTGTCGCCTTCGCGATTGTGGGAAAAAACGGTCGCAGGCGTTGAATTCGTCGGATCAAGAGTGTCCATCGTCGCTCTCCCTGATTCCGCGCCGGCGCCGGCTACACGCAGCCGGCGAATCTCGTCGACCAGGGACGCAAAATTCGGGCCAAGCAACGCTTCCGTCCAAAGCGCACCGAATCGGCAGCGCCGAAGCCGCGCCGCGATCGGCGCGTAACTGGGAACGGGCAAGGGTTGCCTGCCGGTTGGGCGGTGCCTGCCGCTTAAGCAAGCCGTGGCGGCGCGAAGCCGGCTCAGAACTCGACCTCCAGCTCCTCGATGTCCTCGGGCTCGAGCTTGGCCGCCGTGATCCATTCTCCCATCTCAGGGAGCGCCATGATCGTCTTGCAATAGGCCGCCGACGCCTTGTCGAGCTTGACGTCATAGGTCGTGAACCGTGTCGCGACCGGCGCGAACATCGCATCGGCCATGCCGCGGCGCTTGCCGAACAGGAAGGGGCCGCCGTGCTCGGCGAGGCAGTCGCCCCAGATCGTGCAGATCCGCTCGATGTCGGCTTCGGCGCGCGACCAGACCTTGAAGCCCGGGAAGTGTCCCTTGAGGTTCATCGGCAATGCCGAGCGCAGGGCGCTGAAGCCGGAGTGCATCTCGCCGCAGATCGACCGGCAGCGCGCGCGGAGCGCAAGATCCTCCGGCAGCAGCCCCGCCTTCGGCTTGATCTCGTTGAGGTATTCGCCGATCGCCAGCGTGTCCCAGACGGCGATCCCGTTGTGCGTCAAGCACGGCACGAGGATCGAGGACGAGAGCAGCAGGATCTCGGCGCGTGCCGCGGCATCGTCCGGCGGGATCTCGACCTCGTCGAATTCCAACCCCCCGAATTTCGCGAGCAACCAGCCGCGCAACGACCACGACGAGTAGTTCCGGCTGCTGATCGTAAGAGTGGCCTTGGCCATGCGGTGCTCCGTCTTCAGGTGCGCTGCATCTCGCAGTCGTTCGCAGCGATAAACGCAAACCCTGTGCCAAGTGGGGGCACCCTCTGGCGTGCATCTTGCATTTCAAAACCCGCGCGGCGCATCGGCCGCCTCATACATTCGGTCAGCCTCGATGCTCTACAAGGCCTACCAGTTTCAAAAGGATTTGGCGGCGCCCTTTCGCCTGATGGCGCAAGCTCTCGGCGAGCTGTTGAACACCTCGCCGGCGCAGCTCGCCAGCGACATAACGCTGCGCCGGACGGTGGCGGCGTGCCAGATCGCGGCGTGGGGCGGGCTGACGCATCGCCGCCCTGAATTCGGCATCGATATCGTCATGGTCGGCAACCGCGAGCGTGCGATCCGCGAGGAGATCGTCCATTCGACGCCCTTCGCGAGCCTGCTGCATTTCAAGAAGGTCGCGGAGTTCAAGAAGGACATCGTCGCCAGCCAGCCACGCGTCCTCGTGGTGGCGCCGCTGTCGGGTCATTTCGCGACGCTGCTGCGCGGCACGGTGACGACGCTGCTGCCCGACCACGACGTCTACATCACCGACTGGCACAACGCGCGCGACGTGCCGTTGCGCGAGGGCCAGTTCGGGCTCGATTCCTTCATCGAGCACGTCATCGAGTTCCTCGAGGTGCTCGGCGCCGGCTCCCATATCGTGGCGATCTGCCAGCCGTCGGTGGCGGCCCTCGCCGCCGTCGCGGTGATGGCCGAGGATGGCAATCCCTGCGTGCCACGCAGCATGACGCTGATGGCGGGGCCGATCGACACGCGGATCAATCCGACGGGGGTCAACGATTTTGCGACTGAGCATTCGATCGAATGGTTCGAGAAGAACCTCGTCGACATGGTGCCGTCGCGCTTCCCCGGCGCGACGCGCAAGGTCTATCCCGGCTTTCTCCAACTCACCGGATTCATGACGATGAACCTCGAGCGCCATCTCAAGGCGTTCAAGGACATGCAGGAGCATCTCGCCGCCGGCGAGAACGAGAAGGCGAAGATCATCCAGGATTTCTACGACGAGTATTTCGCCGTGATGGATCTCCCGGCCGAGTTCTATCTCGAGACGGTGCGGCTGGTCTTCCAGGAATACGCCCTGCCGCTCGGCAAGCTGACCCTCAGAGGCCGCACGATCGATCCCGGCGCGATCAAGCGGACCGCGCTGCTGACCGTCGAGGGCGAGCGCGACGACATCTGCTCGATCGGCCAGACGCTGGCAGCGCAGGACCTCTGCACCGGCCTGGCGCCCTATATGAAGCGGCATTACGTGCAGACCGGCGTCGGCCATTACGGCGTCTTCAGCGGCCGGCGCTGGAACAACGAGATCTATCCGATCGTCCGAGACGTCGTGCACAGCAGCACGGTCGGCTGAGGCTCACCGCGCCGCGAAGGCCTCGCCGAAGAACTCGATCAACCGGGCGTAAAGCACGCGCAGGTTCTTCGGCTTGCGGATGCCGTGACCCTCGTCGTCGAAGAGCAGCGTCTCGTAGGGGATCGCCGCGGCCTCGAGGGCGGCCTCGACGGCGGTCAGATTCTCGGGCGTGACGTTGGGATCGTTCATCCCCTGGACGATCAGCAGCCGCGCCGCGATGCGGTCGACGAAGTGGATCGGCGAGCGCTCGTGATAGCGCGTGGGGACGGTCTCGGGGCTGCCGCCCAGCATCTCCTCGCTGTAGGGGCGCAGATCTGGACGCGTCGAGTAATAGTCGACGACGAGATCCGTCATGCCGCAGATCGGCGCCGCCGCGGCGAGGAGATCGGCGGGCCAGCGCGTCACCGCGCACCACGACGAATAGCCGCCGTAGGAGGTGCCGGTGACCGCGACCTTGCCGGGCGGCGCGTGGCCGCGCACGATCACCGCCTCGGCGCCGGCGCGGATATCGTCCTGCTCGATCCCGCCCCAGAACTCGCGCCGGATCGCCTCGCGGAATTCGAGGCCGAAGCCGGTGCTGCCGCGGTAGTTGGGATCGAGCACCGCGAAGCCGGCGGCGCGGCACGATTGGATGAAGGCGGAGAACGCGTCCTCGCTGTGCCCGGTCGGGCCGCCGTGCACCTGGACGACGAGGCCCTTGGCGGGCTGCGCCGGATGATAGAGCCAGCCCTGGATCTCGATACCGTCGGTCGAGCGCCAGCAAAAGTCTTCGGGACGTGCGAGATCCGCTTCGCTCAAGGCGCTGCCGGCGAAGGGGCTGGCGAGCGGCGCCGCTTCGCCCCCCGGCGAAAACCGCACGAGCTCGTCGGGATGCGCGGCGTCGTAGCGCCGCCCGAGCCAGGCGCCGTCGGGCAGCTGGCCCAGTGGCAGCAGCGTCCCCTGCGTCGTCGCCACCGGCGTCTCCTCCCCGCTCACGGGATCGAGCAGGAAGGCGCGGCTGCGCGCCTCGACCGTCTCGACCACGACGATGCGGCCGCCGCGGTCCGGCACATGCGCCGCCTCGATGCTGCGCGACGCATCGTCGATCAGCCAGGCGACCTCGCCGCCCGCGAGGTCGTAGACGCCGAGACGCTTATGGCTCGGCGTCTCGGCGAGGACCAGGATGCGGTTCCCGTCGGGAAACCACGAGGCGCTCGCCTTGACGGCGGCGCCGAAGTCGAGGATCTCGCGGTCGTCGCCGCCGTCGATGCCGACCAGCCAGATCTGCGTCCCGGCGGGATCGCGGTCGCGCCGCGAATAGAGGATCCGCCTGCCGCTGCGGTCGAGGCTCGGGCGAAAGGCATGCGGCTTCGCCGGCCGCGCCAAAGCGATGCGCTTACCGGTCGCGAGGTCCTGGCGGATGACCCAGCTCGCCGCGATGCCGGCGCGCGAGCCGGGATCGTAATTCGCCGCGAAGACGAGATAGCGGCCGCTCGCGTCGATCTCGCCGCCGCGCGCGAAGAACGGCGGCGAGGGCTCGGTCAGTGCCGTCATCGTGCCGTCGAGCTCGAGACGGAAAAGCTGCAGCCGCTCGTCGCCGCCGCGGTCCTCGGCGACGATCAGCGCCGTCGAATCCGGGACCCAGGAGATGAGGTAGGTATCGTTCGGCGTCGCCGTAAGGCGCTGCGGCGCGGCTTCGCCGGCGGTCGGGGCGAGATAGATGTCAGCGGCCGGCGCCTTGCGCGACCAGCTCCAGGCGACGAGGTTTCCGTCGGGCGACAGCAGCGCCCGCCCCATGACCGGCAGGGCGAGCAGCGCGTCGAGGAACTCGGCAGACTCAACCATGAGACTCATACCATGCGCGTCGGCGCCTAGAATTCCGCGTCGTCGATGATCATGGGCTCGTTGGTGGCTGCGACCAGCCATTCCTGCAGCTCCGGCATCGCCCAGATGGCGTCGGCATAGGGCAGCGTAATCTCGTCGAGCTCGATCTTGTAGGTGCGGAAGCGGCTGACGACCGGCGCGTACATCGCGTCGGCGATCGTGAAATGGCCGAACAGGAAGGGCTCGTCGCCGCCGCCGAATCGCGCGCGGCACTCGCGCCAGATCGCAGTGATGCGATTGATGTCGGCGGTGACCTCCGGCGTGACGCCGCGATTGGGAAAGGACGAGCGCATGTTCATCGGCAGATGGCTGCGCAGCGCCGCGAAGCCGGAGTGCATCTCGGCGCTGACCGAGCGCGCCATGGCGCGCGCCAGCCGATCCTGCGGCAGCAGCCGCGCCTCCGGGAAGGTCTCGGCGAGATACTCGCAAATCGCGAGGCTGTCCCAGACGAGAGCGTCGCCGTGGCGCAGCGCCGGCAGCTTGCCCGACGGCGAATGCCGCAGGATGTCGCTGCGGGTCGTCGTCTGGCGCAGCGGAATCACCTCCTCGTCGAAGGCGAGCCCCGTCCGCTTCAGCGCCAGCCAGGGACGCAGCGACCACGAGGAATAATTCTTGTTCGCGAGGTAGATCGTCGCTTCGGCCATCACCCAGCCCCGTCGCTGTTACGGTCGCGCACTGTGGCGGCAACGCCGAGCCGACGCAACCCAACTCGGAAGTACGGTCTTTCGGCGCCATGGCTCTTTTCAAGCGGTGCCATCGGCGGCATGTTACGCGACGGTACGCTCTCAACCCTTCCTCCTCCGAACACCCGGGAGGTCTCATCGTGCTCGCGAATTTCACATCCGATCCCGGAAACGCGGTGACGTTGACGCCGCTGACGCGCGACGAGCTGCCGGGCTTCCTGCTCGGCGCGGCGGAGCACGAGCGCAACTGGCTGAAGGCGACGGGCTTCACCGCCAAGCCCGGCAAGACCGCCCTGCTGCCGCGTCCGGACGGCTCGCTCGGCGGTGTGCTGGTCGGCGTCGAGCGCGACGATCCGCTGTGGGCGCTTGCCAGCCTTCCCGAGAGGCTGCCCGAGGGGTCCTATCGCCTCGCCGCGGATTGGGACGCGGCCGCGACGACCCAGGCGGCGCTCGGCTGGGCGCTCGGCACCTACGGCTTCAGCCGCTACAAATCGCGCAAGCCCAGCCCGGCGATGCTGGTCTGGCCGGAGCGCGCCGATCGCGGCACGGTCGAGCGCCTGGCGCGCGGCATCTTCCTGGCGCGCGACCTCATCAACACGCCGGCCGAGGACATGGGACCGGCCGAGATGGCCGCCGCGGCGCAGGCGCTGGCCGAGCGCAGCGGGGCGCGCTGCACGGTGATCGCAGGCGACGCGCTGCTCGCCGCCAACTATCCGACGATCCATGCCGTCGGCCGCGCCAGCGCCCGCCCGCCGTGCCTGATCGATTTGCGCTGGGGTGACGAGGGCGCCCCGAAGGTGACGCTGGTCGGCAAGGGCGTCGCCTTCGACACCGGCGGGCTAGACATCAAGGGCGCCGGCAACATGCGGCTGATGAAGAAGGACATGGGCGGCGCCGCCATCATGATGGGGCTGGCCGGCGCGCTGATGGAGGCGAATTTGCCGATCCGCCTGCGCCTGCTCGTGCCCGCGGTCGAGAACGCGATTTCGGCGAACGCGATCCGGCCGCTCGACGTCGTCAAGACGCGCAGCGGCAAGACGGTCGAGATCGGCAATACCGACGCCGAGGGCAGGCTCATCCTGTGCGACGCGCTGACCGAAGCCAACAGCGAGACGCCGGCGCTGATCCTGGATTGCGCGACGCTGACCGGCGCCGCCCGCGTCGCCCTCGGTCCCGATCTCCCGGCGTTGTTCAGCAACGACGATGCCCTCGCCGACGGTCTGCTGCGCGCCGGTATCGCGCAGGCGGACCCGCTGTGGCGCTTGCCGTTGTGGCAGCCGTATCGCAAATTGATCGACAGCAAGGTCGCCGATCTCAACAACGTGTCGGAATCGCCGTTCGCCGGCGCGATCGTCGCGGCGCTCTACCTCGCGGAGTTCGTCTCGAGCGCGACGCCGTGGGCGCATCTCGACGTGATGGCGTGGAACGGCAGCGCGCGGCCCGGCCGGCCGGAAGGCGGCGAGGCGATCGGTCTGCGCGCGCTGTACGAATACATCCGCGGGCGGTTCGGCTAGACCGGGCGCGATCGGCGGAACGGGAGGACCGATGGAATTCGATTTGACGCCGACCGAGGCGCTGGATCTGTGGCGGCGCGTCCTGGTCGCGAACGTGCGGCAGGAGGGGCCCGATCTGTCGTCGCGCCAGCTTGCCCTGGTGCTGACCGTCTACATGACGGCGGGACCGCACACCGTGCGCGGCCTCGCCGCGCTCCTCAACATCTCCAAGCCGGCCGTGACGCGCGCGCTCGACCGGCTGGGCAAGCTCGGCTTCGCCCGCCGCAAGGTCGACGAGCACGACCGCCGCAGCGTCCTCGTGCAACGCACCGTGAAAGGCTCGGTCTTCCTGCGCGAGTTCGGCGATCTGGTCGGCGCGACCGGCCGCACCCTGTGCGACGGCGGCGCGCCCGCGGCGCAGCCGGACGCGCCGCCGCCGGCGGAATGACGCGCGCAGCTTCGACAAGGGAGATTCGGCGATGACGACGATCGTTCTCGTGCACGGCGCCTGGGCCGGTGCCTGGTCCTGGAAGGGCGCGGCGAAGCTGCTGCGCCAGCGCGGCTTCGACGTCTACGCGCCGACACTGACCGGCATCGCCGAGCGCAGCCACGTCCCGCCGGAGAACGTCTCGCTGGCGAGCCACATCGCCGACGTCGCCGGCCTCATGCGCTACGAAGAGCTGGAGAATGTGCTGCTCGTCGGCCACAGCTACGGCGGCATGGTGATCACCGGCGCAGCCGATCGCGAGCCGGGCCGCGTCGCCGGCATGATCTACCTCGACGCCTTCGTTCCCGAGAGCGGGCAATCGCTCTGGGACCTCGTCGGGCCGCACGGCGCGGCGCTGCATCGCAAGCTGGCGCAGGACCACGACGGCGGCAAATCGGTGCCGCGCCCACCCAGCCCGACCGCGCTCAGCGCCGCCGACGCCGAGCGGATCGGCCGCATGTTCACGCCGCAGCCGGTCAAGACGCTCGAGGACAAGTTCGTGTCGGTGCGCCCGACCCAGACCTGGCCACAGCGCCACTACATCCTCTGCCGCGCCTATGCCGGCAGCCCATTCCATGCGATCGCGGCGCGCGTCAAGGATGCGCCGGGCTGGAGCTATGGCGAGTTCGACGCGCTGCACGACGTTCCTCGCACCGATCCCAAGCTGGTCGCCGATACGATCGCGGAGATCGCCCGCGGGTGGGGACTCGCGGGCGCCTGAATTGCGTCCGACTATTCGCGGGACGGATCGGAGAGCCGCATGAGGCCATGGCAACCGGGCAGCGGGGGCGCCGATCTGACACGCCGCTCGTTTCTGCGTGCGACCGGCGCCGCGGCCTCGCTACTCGCCGCGCCGGCGCTGGTCGGCTGCGTCGGCGAACGCGCGCCACGGTGGACGGGCGACCCGTTCAGCCTCGGCGTCGCCGCCGGCGAGCCCACGCCCGACGGCTTCGTCCTGTGGACGCGGCTCGCGCCGGAACCGCTGTCGCCCGATCCGGCGACGCCGGGCGGCATGCGCGGCGGACCGGTCGAGCTGACCTACGAGATCGCGACCGATCCGCAGCTCCGCGACATCGTGCGACGCGGCACGGCGGTCGCCGAGCCGCAATTCGCCTGGTCGACGCATCTCGAGATCGCCGGGCTGAAGCCGGGCCGGCCGTACTGGTACCGCTTCGCCAGCGGCGACGCGACGAGCCGCATCGGCCGCGCCATCACGGCACCGGCACCGGGCAGCCGTCTCGACAGGCTGCGCTTCGCCTTCGTCTCCTGCTCGAACTGGGAGTACGGATATTTCTCGCCCTATCGCCATCTCGCCGACGAGCATCCCGACCTCGTGCTGTTCCTCGGCGACTACATCTACGAGGTCACCAACCGGCGGCGGCCGACGCTGCGCCAGCACAGCGACGGCGTCACGGCGTCGACGCTGCCCACCTACCGCAACCGCTACGCGCAGTACCGCACCGACCCCGATCTGCAGCGTCTGCATGCCGAGGTCACGGCGCTGATGACCTGGGACGACCACGAGGTGCAGAACGACTACGCCGACGAATGGTCGGAGACCTTCGACGATCCGCAGCAATTCCTGCTGCGCCGCGCCGCCGCCTACCAGGCGTTCTACGAGCACATGCCGGTGCGGCCGAGCCGCTCGCGTCCGGACGGGCCGAGCATGCGGCTCTACGACCGCTTCGCCTTCGGCGATCTCGCCGAGATCTCGATGATCGACGGGCGGCAATACCGCTCGCGCGAGGCCTGCTACGCCCCGCCCAACGGCGGCGGCCATCTCGAGACGGCGGCAACCTGCCCCGAGCTGGTCGATCCCAGCCGCTCGATGCTCGGCATGGCGCAGGAGCAATGGCTGTTCGACGGGCTGGCGCGCTCGACGGCGCGCTGGAACGTCGTCGCCCAGGACGTGCTGATGGCGCAGCTCCACGAGTTCGACAAGACCGGCCGCAAGGGGTTCTGGACCGACGACTGGAACGGCTATCCGGCGAGCCGGACGCGGCTGCTGCAGCACATTCACGCGAGCCGACCCGCCAACCCGGTGGTGCTCGCCGGCGACATCCACTCGTTCTGGGCCAACGACCTCAAGCTCGACTTCGACGACCCGCGCTCGCCGACCGTCGCGACCGAGTTCGTCGGCACCTCGATCACCTCGCCCGGCGTCCCCTACGACCTCTTCGCCGCGTTCCTGCCCGCGAGCCCGCACGTCAAATTCTTCGAGAGCCGCAAGCGCGGCTACGCCATGGTCGATCTGACGCGCGAGACGATGACGACGAAGTTCCAGGTGGTCTCGGACATCACCGACAAGGACGCGACGCTGTCGACGTTGAAGACATTCACGATCGAGGACGGGCGGGCGGGGGCGCTGGTGTGAGAGGTACTGGGGTTGCTTCGTGAGTGATTCGCTACTCTCGTCATGGCCGGGCTTGACCCGGCCATCCACGCGCCACAGCTGCCCAGAGAGAAGACGTGGATGCCCGGGTCAAGCCCGGGCACGACGGAGTCGGGAAAAAAATTTCACAAGCAATGTCGCATCGGGCCTTTCGCCTGCGTCCTCTGTACTGAGCCTCAGCGTGCACAAGGAGTCGACAGATGCAGAAGATCACCCCGTTCCTGTGGTTCGACGGCAAGGCCGAAGAGGCGATGGCCTTCTATACCTCGATCTTCCCGGATTCGAAGACGATCGACATCCGCCGCTCCGGCGATGCCGGGCCGGGGTCGAAGGGCGCGGTGATGGCGACGACGTTCCAGCTCTGCGGCCAGGAGTTCATCGCCCTCAACGGCGGGCCGCATTTCAGCTTCACGCCGGCGATCTCGTTCTTCGTCAGCTGCGAGACGCAGGACGAGGTCGATGCGCTGTGGGACAGGCTGCTCGAGGGCGGCAAGGCGCAGCGCTGCGGCTGGCTCACCGATAAATTCGGCCTGAGCTGGCAGATCGTCCCGAAGATCCTCGGCGAGCTGCTGCAGGACGAGGATGCCGCAAAATCGAGCCGCGTCATGCGGGCGATGATGGGCATGGTCAAGCTCGACATCGCCGAGTTGCAGCGCGCAGCCGAGCAGGGCTAAGCGGCGATCAGCTCCGCACTGCCGCCGTCTCCACCGCCTCGAGATTGAACGCCGCCGCCAGCAGCGCCTTGGTATAGAGCTGCTGCGGCGCCGCGAAGATCCGCTCGGCGCTGCCGGTTTCGACGACCCTGCCGTCTTTCATGACGATGACCTCGCTGGCCAGCGCCCGGACGACGCGGAGGTCGTGGCTGATGAAGAGATAGGCGAGGCGATGGCGCTGCTGCAGCTCGCGCAGGAGGTCGACGATCTGCGCCTGCACCGACATGTCGAGCGCCGAGGTCGGCTCGTCGAGGACGATGAAGCGCGGCTTGAGGACGAGGGCGCGGGCGATGGCGACGCGCTGGCGCTGGCCGCCGGAGAACTCGTGCGGATAGCGGTCGGCGGAATCGGGGTCGAGACCGACCTCGCGCAAGGTCTGGGCGATGAGGTCGCGGCGCGCCTCGGCCGAACCGCCGATCCCGTGGACCTTCAGCCCCTCCTCGACGATCTGGCCGATCGAGAGCCGCGGCGAGAGGCTGGAGAACGGGTCCTGGAAGACGATCTGCAGTTCGCGCCGGAGGGGCCGCATGCGACTGCCCGAGAGCGTCTCCAGCTCCTTGCCGTCATAGGCGATGCGCCCCTCGCAATCGAGCAGGCGTAAGAGGGCGAGGCCGAGCGTCGTCTTGCCCGAACCCGATTCGCCGACGATGCCCAGCGTCTGGCCTTCGTGCACCGTGAGATCGACCCCGTCGACCGCCTTGACGTGGCCGGTCGTGCGGCGGAAGAGGCCGGTCTTGATCGGGAACCAGACCTTGATCTCGCTGGCGGTCAGAAGCACCGGCGGCACCGTCTCGGGGACCGGCGCCCTGCCCTTCGGCTCGGCGGCGAGGAGACGGCGCGTATAGGGATGGCGCGGAAAGGCGAAGAGCTCGGTGGCCTTCTCCTGCTCGACGATCTCGCCGCGCGTCATGACGCAGACCCGGTCGGCCATCTTGCGGACGATGCCGAGGTCATGGGTGATCAGCAGCAGCGCCATGCCGAACCTCGCCTGCAGCTCCTTCAAGAGCTTGAGGATCTGCGCCTGGATCGTGACGTCGAGGGCGGTCGTCGGCTCGTCGGCGATGAGAATGTCGGGCTCGTTCGCGAGGGCCATCGCGATCATGACGCGCTGACGCTGGCCACCCGACAGCTGGTGCGGATAGGCCCCCAGCCGCTGCTCGGCATCGGCAAGGCCGACGAGATGCAGCAGCTCGAGGATGCGGGCGCGCGCCGCCGCCCTGCTCATGCGCTTGTGCAGGAAGAGCGTCTCGCTGATCTGCTTCTCGATCGTGTGGAGCGGGTTCAGCGAGGTCATCGGCTCCTGGAAGATCATCGCGATCCGGCCGCCGCGCACGCTCTGCAGCAGCGCCGGCGGCGCGCCGATGAGCTCCTGCCCGTCGAAACGGATGCTGCTCTCGGGCCCGTGCGAGGCGACCGGATAGGGCAGCAGCTGGAGGATCGAGAGCGCCGTCACCGATTTGCCGGAGCCGCTCTCGCCGACCAGCGCGACGGTCTCGCCGCGGTCGAGGTCGAAGGAGATG
>JAQGID010000314.1 GCA_028291405.1 Rhodospirillales bacterium
CCCCAGCATCCCATCCTCGCCCCGCTCGGCGACCGCTTGCGGCGCACCCTTGCGCAGCTTCTCGCCATCGATGCCGCCGTCGATGACGACATGCGCGACATGGATGCCGTCCTTGCCATACTCGCGCGCCATGCTCTGCGAGATCATGCGCAGCCCGGCCTTCGCCGCAGCGAATTGCGCGAACCCCGGCTTGCCGCGCAAGCTGCCCGAAGCGCCGGTGAAGATGACCGTGCCTCGACCGCGGGGGACGAGGCGACGTGCCGCCTCTCGCCCGACGAGAAAGCCGCCGAAGCAGCCGACTCGCCAGAAGCTTTCGAACAACTCCGCCGAGAGCTCACGGAAGTCGATCCGGCGGTTGTTGCCGGCGTTGTAGACGATGAGATCGGCCGGGCTCCTGCCGGCGCCAGGCGCCATCGCCCGGTCGAACAGGCGAATGACGTCGTCCTCGCTCGTGGCGTCCGCGACGATCGGCTCGGCGCTGCCGCCTGCGGCCGCGATCGTCCGCACCACCGCATCGAGCGCGGTCGCGGTGCGTCCGGCAACGAGCACGTGGTATCCTTCGGCCGCAAACCGTCGGCAAAGCGCCGCCCCGAGACCGCGCTCCGCGCCGACCCCGATGACCACCGCGGTCGGTCGTTGTCTGACATCACTCGTCATGACAATTCTCCTGCTTTCGATTTCAATGCGCGTCGCTCGACGGCGCGCGGGGCGCCGCGATCTTCTGCATCAGCGGCACCGTCGCGGTCGCAACCACGAAGCACAGCATGATCACGAGGAAGGCGTCGGCGAAGGTCTGGGTCAGCGCCTCCCGCATCGTGACCGACCAGAGCGTGCTCAAGGCCGCGGCGTGACCATGCAGGGCATCGCCGCCCCATGCCGCCGTATCGGCGACGGTGACGCGCCGCAGGAGATCGACCGCCGCCGCGTTCGCCGTGTTGAGATGCTCGGCGAGCCGCAGGAAATGGAGGTTCGTGCGATCGTTGAGGATCGTGCCGCAGGCGGCGATGCCGATCGCGCCGCCGAGGTTGCGCATCAGGTTGAAGAGGCCTGAGGCAAGCTTGAGCCGCTCCGGCGCGAGGCCGCCGAGGGTCAGCGTCACGGTCGGCGCCACCGCGAATTGCTGCGCGAAACCGCGCAGCGCCTGCGGCAGCAGCAGCTCGCGCCAGCCCCAGTCATGGGTGATCGGGGTGAAGTTCCACATGCTGAGCGTGAAGCAGGCGAGGCCGAACATCATCAGCCAGCGCAGATCGACACGCCGCGCCAAGAAGGTGTAGATCGGAATCGACAGGACCTGGAAGACGCCCGTCGAGAAGACGGCGATGCCGATCTCGAGCGCGCTGAAGCCTCGCACCCGCCCGAGGAACAGCGGCGTCAGATAGATCGTCGCGAAGATGCCGACGCCCGTGACGAAGGAGAAAAAGCAGCCGAGCGCGAAATTGCGCGCCTTGAGCGCCCTCAGATCGACGATCGGCCGCGCGAAGGTCAAGCTTCGCCAGATGAAGGCGATGCCGCCGACGCCCGCGATCCAGGCCGTCGTCCGGATGGTGTGGTCGCCGAACCAGCCCCAGCGCGGCCCTTCCTCGAGCGTGTATTCGAGACAGCCGAGGAAGATCGCCATCAGCACCATGCCGGGATAATCGGCGCCGCGCAGCAGCGACAGATCCGGCTTGTCGATGCGCACGAGCAGAGGCACCGCGACGGCGACAAAGATGCCGGGGACGAGATTGACGAAGAACAGCCAGTGCCAGGAGTAGTTGTCGGTGATCCAGCCGCCGACCGTCGGCCCCAGCGTCGGCGCCAGCGACGAGAGCGCCCCGACCGTCGCCGCCGCGACGACGATCTTCGGCCCCTTGAAGAAGGCGAAGGCGGCGGTGAAGACGGTCGGGATCATCGAGCCGCCGAGGAAGCCCTGCAGCGCGCGAAAAACGATCATGCTCTGGATGTCCCAGGCCCAGCCGCACATCAGGCTGGTAGCGGTGAAGCCGGCAGCGGAGACGCAGAACAGCCAGCGTGTCGACATCACCCGCGACAGCCAGCCGGACAAGGGAATGACGATGATCTCCGCGATGAGGTAGCTGGTCTGCACCCAGGAGGTCTCGTCGGTCCCGGCCGAAAGGCCGCCGCCGATGTCACGCAGCGAGGCAGAGACGATCTGGATGTCGAGCAGGGCGATGAAGAAGCCGACGCACATCACCGCGAAGGCGAAAATCTTCTTGGTCGGCGACAGCTCGCCGGGCTCGGCTGCCGGCAAGGCGCCGCCGACGGCAGCGGCGGCGGTCACTTCGCCCCACCCTCGCTCCGACGCCCCTTGCCCGGCCGCTCGTCGACCGCGGCCGTCACCGAGAGGCCGGGGCGCAGACGACCCAGCAGCGCGGCGTCGCCGTCGAGGAGGATGCGCACCGGCACGCGCTGGACGATCTTGGTGAAATTGCCCGTCGCGTTCTCCGGCGGCAGAACGCTGAACTGTGCGCCGGTCGCCGGCGCCAGGCTCAGGACATGACCGTGAAAGACCTCGCCCGGCAGCACGTCGGCCGTGATCGTCGCCTTCAGCCCCGGCCGCATCGCGGCAAGCTGGCTCTCCTTGAAATTCGCATCGACCCAGAGGCCGCGCGCCGGGACCAGCGACATCAACTGCGCGCCGATCGCGGCGAAGGCGCCGAGATGGGCGCTGCGGTTCCCGATCGTCCCGTCGATCGGCGCGCGCAGCTCGGTATAGGAGAGGTTGAGGCGCGCGACGTCGCGATCGGCCTCGGCCTGGGCCAGCGCCGCCTGCGCCTGCTGCTTCGCCGTGTCGATGACGTCGAGCTGGCGCTGCGCCGCGGCGAGGACGGCGCGCGACCGCTCGCCGGCGGCGAGGCCCTTCTTGTGATCCGCGTCGGCCTGCTGGAAGCGCTGCGCCGAAGCGAATTGCTCGGTCGCCAGCTGGCGATAACGGACGACGTCGAACTGCGTGCGCGTCGCCTCGGCATCGGTAGTGACGACATCGGCGCGGGCTTGCGCGATCACGGACTCCTGCAGGCGACGGCTCGCATCGAGATTGGCGAGCGTGGCCTGAGCCGCCGCGACGGCGCCCTCTGCCTTCGCGAGCGCCGCGCGGTAGTCGCGGTCGTCTAACCTGACCAGGAGGTCGCCGGCGTGGACCGGCTGATTGTCGGTGATCGCCACCTCGGCGATGAAGCCGGCGACCTTCGGCGCGATCACCGTGATATCGCCGCCGACGTAGGAATCATCGGTGCTTTCGATGAAGCGGCCGACCGTCCACCATTCGTGACCGTACCAGGCGCCGCCGAGCGCCACGAGCAGGGCGACGCCGGAGACGGCCAGGCGCTTGCGTCCGATCGCGGCGCCGCGCCGCGGCGCGACGGAGATGGTCTCGCGATCGACGACGGTGCTGCTCATGACGGGCTCCGGGCGGCATGGCGCCGCCGGGTGCGTTCGTCGGCGGCCGGTCCCGGGGCGGATTTGAAGGCAAGCTCGGTGAGCGGCCGGCCAGTGGTCCGGTCGACCATGATCGGATCCGCCGGCGTCCCGGTCTCGCTGTCGACGAGCACGACGCTGGCCCCCTCGGGGGCGAAATGCTTGTTGCCCCAGGCGAGCAACGCCCAGAGCACCGGCCGGAAGTCGCGGCCACGCTCGGTCAGCACATATTCGTCGCGCGGCGGATGCTCGCTGTACTGGCGGCGCTCGAGCAATCCCGATTCGACGAGCGCGTTGAGCCGCTTCGTCAGCATGTTGGGCGCTATCTCGAGACTCTTCTGGAACTGATCGAAGCGCGTCAGACCCTGGAACGCGTCGCGCAGGATAAGGATGCTCCACCATTCGCCGACACGCTCGAGGCTGCGGGCGATGGGGCATTGCATATCGCCGAGATTCTTGCGCTGCATGGAGTCACCGACGGGTCACTATCAACATGCAAGTGATATGATCCATCGACTTTCATTATGCAAGTTACTTCGATGTTCCCGACCGCATGGCAGCACCGAGGTTTCCGAATGGAGTTGCTTTGTCTAGGGTACTCAAACGGTTGTCGGGTAGCCGACATCCCGCTTTGCCGAGATTGAACGATGAGCCACCGCCCCGCCGCAGAGACGCGCGCCACCTTCGCGCGGTTCGTCCAGATCACCACCCGCTGGATGGACAACGACGTCTACGCGCACGTGAACAACGTTGTGTACTACTCGTTTTTCGATACCGCGGTGAATCAGTACCTGATCGAGAGCGGCTGCCTCGATATTCAGACCGGCACGCAGATCGGCCTCGTCGTCGAGACGAGTTGCCGCTATTTCAGCCCGATCGCCTTTCCCGATCGCGTCGCCGCCGGCATCAGGGTGGCGCATCTCGGCACGAGCAGCGTCCGCTACGAGGTGGGGCTGTTCCGCAATGACGAGGAAATCGCGTCGGCGCAGGGGCATTTCGTGCACGTCTATGTCGATCGCGCGAGCAACCGGCCGGCACCGTTGTCGGAGGCGCTGCGCAACGCCCTGGCGCCGCTGATGCGTCCGGCGCCCGTTAGCTGATCATCCGTTCGGCGACGACGGGATTGCGCAGGGTCCCGATCTGGTCGATCTCTATCTCCACGACATCGCCGTGCTGGAGATTGACGCTGGAGCCCTCGGTCCCCATCCAGATCACGTCGCCGGGCCGCAGCGTGATGTACCGCGAGATCGTGCTGATATAGGTGGCGACGCCGAAGACCATCTCATTGGTCCTGAACTCGGTGGTCTGTTCACCGTTGACACGCACTCTGGTAACGAGCGACGGCAGATCGACCTCGGTCTCGATCCATGGCCCCATCGGCTTGAAGGTGTCGGCGTTCTTGGCGCGCCACAGCGTCGCGTCCGAGGCCTGCCAGACGCGCTCACTGACGTCGTTGCCGATCGTGTAGCCGAGAACCAGCGACAGGGCCTCCGCCTCGGAAACGTGCTTGCCCGTCTTGCCGATGACGACCGCCAACTCGCCCTCGTATTGCACGCCGGCCGAATCCGCCGGGATGACGATCGCCTCGCCCGGCGCGATCAGGGCGCTGTTGGCACGGTAGCCGACGTCGGGCTGCGTCGGGATGCCCTGCACGCTCTTGTTGAAGGCGGCGGCATGGGCGGCGTAGTTGAACCCGACACAATAAAAGGTCGTCGGCACCACGGGGATCAGCAGGCGGACCGCATCCAGAGCATGCGTGCGGCTGGTCCGCGACCAGGTGTCGAAGGGGCTCGTATCGATCTCCACCACACGATCGCCTTCGACGATGCCGTAATGGATGCCGTCCTTCTCGTACCGTGCCCAGCGCATCGGCTTAGACCGTCCCAGCCTTATAGGCGTCGAGGATTTCCGACCCTGTCGTGATCCAGACCTCCTGGCGCGACGCGATATGCTTCAGCGCCTCGTCGAGATACTTGCTGCGATGCGGATGGCCGATCAGGAACGGGTGCAGGCAGATCGACATGACCCGGCCGGTTCTCTTGCCGTCCTCGTAGAGCACATCGAACTGATCGCGGATCATCTGCCCGAAATCCGCCGGGCTCTGCTTGAGGTCGAGCATAGCCGGAATGTCGTTGATCTCGACCGAATAGGGCATCGAATGCATCGATCCCGAGGCGACGTTCATCCGATAGGGCTGGTCGTCGTTGGTCCAGTCGCCGACGT
The DNA here is from genome assembly GCA_028291405.1 of Rhodospirillales bacterium. Classification (GTDB taxonomy): domain Bacteria; phylum Pseudomonadota; class Alphaproteobacteria; order ATCC43930; family CGMCC-115725; genus URHD0088. The sequence continues at coordinate 5,641 of JAQGID010000314.1, forward strand.
ATTCGATGCCGTTCTCGGCGAGGATATCGAGGGTGCGGACCGACTCGCTCAACGCCGGACCGAGCCAGCCGCGCGGCCGCGTGCCGGTGCCTTGCGCGATGCGGCCGACGACGTCGGCGATCAGCGCCCGCTCCTCGCGCTCGTCCTGCTCGTTGATCAGGATCGAGTTGTTGATCCCATGCCCCATCCACTCCCAGCCGAGCTTGTTGCCGGCCTCGATGATGCGCGGGTAATGCGTGCAGACGTCGGCGTTGAGGGCGACGGTGCCCTTGAAGCCGTGGCGCTCCATCACCTCCATCATCCGCCAGATGCCGACCCTGACGCCGTAATCGCGCCAGGCATAGTTCAGCACGTCGGGGACGAGGCCGGTGGTCGCTGCGGTGATCGAGGTCGAGGGCCGGTCGAAGAGGAAATGCTCGATGTTGGGAATGAGCCAGACCGCGACGCGGGCGCCGTTCGGCCAGCGCAACGTCGGACGATCGACGATCGGCGAATAGGGAAAGCGATCATGCTGCTGTGGAACCGACATGGCGGCCTCCCTCACGTGGCGTTGGCGTTGTGGCCGATGGCGGCAAGATAGTGGAGAGTCGCTTCAAGCGAGACGACATCCGCGTATTTCGCATTGAGATCGAACAGACTCTGGTCATGTGCCGCGGCGGAGCGATCGCCGACCGCCTCGCGCACCACCATCGGGCGGAAGCCGATCTGGCAGGCGTCGACCGCCGAGGCGCGAACGCAGCCGCTGGTCGTGCAGCCGGTGATGATCAGCGTGTCGGCCCGCCCCGCCAGCAGGCGCGATATGAGATCGGTGCCGTAGAAGCACGAGGCGTATTTCTTCATGAGGATCGCATCGCCCGGCCGGAAATGTAGCCGGGGGTCGAGCTCCGGCCCGTCGCCGCTCGCCATCAGCGACGCGGTGCCCTTCTGCTTCAACGCCCAGATGCCGGCGTCCCTCAGCTTCGGATCGCTGTAGCTGACGCTAGAGAAGATGACCGGGATGCCCCGGTCGTGCGCCGCGTCGATCAGTAGATTGCTCGCCACGACCTGCGCATCCAGATCTGCGCCCAGCGGCCTTGCCGCGTCGGTGAAGGCCTTGACGAGATCGACGATCAGCAGCGCTGGCCGCTCACCGAACCCGATCGTCTGGCCGAAGCCGCGGGCGCGAAAGAACGCCTCGTCGTCCTGGAGAGGACCGCCTGCCATGATGTCGCCTCCCGTCGCAATCGTAACCGATGCGGACAACGGTATGCGATTAGCCGCGACCCCGCAATGCGTTCCCCAACGCCGCCGGCGACGGCGTCGCGCCGACCTCGATGCACCCGTCGTTAGAGAGCTTTCGACACTTAATTTCAGATCATCGAATCTGCGGATCCGTCGGCGCCCTATGCTTCGGGCTTCGGCAACGGGGCCGCTTTCAGCGCTCGCGCGACCGCGACGAGGTTGCGGGCGGCATTGCGCGCCGCCGTTGCCGACCATTCGTGACCGTGGTCGGTCTGCGTGTAATCGGGTCCGGGTCCCGGTCCCATGTTCCAATAGGTCCAGGCGCGCGCCGGCACCGTGAAGCCGATATCGATTAGGCATTGTGCGACGATCGCGATGATGTGATGCGCGCCGTCCTCGTTGCCGGTGACGACGATCCCGCCGACTTTATCGTAGGCGACCGGCCGTCCGTCATCGCCGGTTTCGGTGATCATCGCATCCATCCGCTCGAGGACGCGCTGCGCCACGCTCGACGGCTGGCCCAGCCAGGTCGGGGTCGCGATCACCACGATATCGGCGGCAAGAACCTTCTCGCGAAGCGCCGGCCAGGCGTCGCCGGAGCCCATATCGCTTTGCACGCCCGGCTTGATGTCGAGATCGACGGCGCGCACCAACTCCGCCGCGACCTCTTGCCGCTCGAGCTCGGCGATCAGGACCTGAGCCAGAGCCGCGGTGTTCGACGGAGCCGGGGAGGGTTTGAGCGTGCAGTTGAAGACGATCGCGCGCAAGTGATCTCCCGACATCCGCCGTACTCCCACATTATGACCACCGCCCAACAGGGACCCGAGGGCCCCCACTCCTTCGCACTGGAAACCCTCGCAGTTCCGGCGCGGTTCCGGCGCTGCGGGCTGGCAGGTTGCAACGAGGGGCGTATCCTGCTGTTGGCAGCAATGCGGGATAGGGAGGTTGAGATGCGCCGGAGCGGATACGCGGCAGCGGTCTTTTTTTCCTTGGGGCTCGGCGGCTGCGCGGTGGCGCCGCCCACCGGTCCGGCAGTCGTCGCTCTGCCGGGAACGGGCAAGAGCTTCGAGGCCTTTCAAGCCGACGATGCGACGTGCCGCCAATACGCCGCGGCGCAAATCGGCAATGTGGCCCCGGCCGATGCCGCCCAGCAAAGCGCCGTCGGCAGCACGGCGCTCGGCACGGTTGTGGGAGCGGCGGCCGGCGCCGTCATCGGCGCGGCGGCCGGCAATCCGGCTGCCGGCGCAGCCATCGGTGCCGGCAGCGGCCTCGTTGTCGGCGGCGCGAGCGGGCTCAGTGCCGCACAGGCCTCGGATACCTCGCTGCAACGCCGTTACGACATCGGCTACGCCCAATGCATGACCGCTAAGGGCGACAACGTCCAGCTTCCGACGGTTGTCTCCTATCCCTATCCCTATCCCGCGTACGCTTACGGGCCCTACTATCCGTACTATCCGCCTTATTACGGCTCAGTGGGCCTGGGCTTCGGTTTCGGATTCCACCGTCACCATTCTCACCACTTCCATCACCGCTGAGCCAGCAGGTCCGGCCATGCGCGAACCGGTCATCATCGAGCAGCGCGGCAGTCACCTGCTGGTCGGCCGCAGTGGCCGATTCGCCGTAGTCGAGCGACGCGCCGGTCATATCTATTCCGTGGAGAACGAGGCACGGAAACCGCACCCGGACAGTCCGGCGGGGATAGCCGCCGCGGTTGGCCCCCGCGGCTGGGGCGAGGAAGCCGAGGTGCGGCGCCTGTTCGAGGACCTTGTTCAACGCGGCGAGCGCCTCGCACAGCGCCTCTGGTAGCGCCGAGGAGATCGATGCTCGGGTGGAGGAGCAAGCCGGCCGCCGCCCGATATTGCGGGAAGCTCGCTCCGCCTCTCGCATGCATCCAGCAAAGAAAAACCCGGTAAGCCATTGACTTGCCGGATTTTTAAAATGGTAGCGGGAGAGGGATTTGAACCCCCGACCTTGGGATTATGATTGCTATTGAGACCCCTGCAAATTCAAGGGGTTGATGGCCCCATGTTCCCTGTCATGTTCCCAGGTGAGATCACGCTTAGGCCGCTAGACCACTCCCTTACCAAGGGATGGCAGCAGCCGCAAACCGCGCAATCCCGCCGCTTTTAATGCCGCGATCGTCGGAACGCAACGGGAATCGACGGCAGTTCTGCGGACATTCAGCGGATATCGAAACGAGGGAGTGTTACGATGACCGATTGCCGCCGCGCCCTCCGAGGCATCGAGCTTCGCGA
>JAQGID010000316.1 GCA_028291405.1 Rhodospirillales bacterium
CATGGTGACCGTCTTCCCGGCGCGCAAATAATCGCGCTTGCCGCCGGGGTTGCGGGGCCGGAGGATCATCTCGCACCGAAGAAGGAATAGGGCGATGGGTCTCCTGGTCGAGGGCGTCTGGCAGGACAAATGGTACGATACGCGCAAGACCGGCGGCGCCTTCCTGCGCCAGGAGAGCCGCTTTCGCGACCGCGTCACCGCCGACGGCAGCTCCGGCTTCAAGGCCGAGGCGGGACGCTATCACCTCTACGTCTCCCTCGCCTGCCCCTGGGCGCACCGCACCCTCGTCTTCCGCGCCCTGAAGCAGCTCGACGCCGTGATCGGGGTCACCGCCGTCGCGCCGCTGATGCTCGAGGAGGGCTGGGTCTTCGCCGAGCCGGAGCCGCTCTACGGCAAGCAGCGCCTGCACGAGATCTATACCCTCGCCGATCCGCACTACACCGGGCGCGTCACCGTCCCCGTCCTCTGGGACAAGCAGCGCCGGACGATCGTCAACAACGAATCCGCCGAGATCATCCGCATGCTGAACCGCGAGTTCGACGAGTTCGCCGGACCGGCGCCCGATTATTATCCCGCCGACCTCGCCGGCGAGATCGATGCGCTGAACGCCCGCATCTACGACACGGTCAACAACGGCGTCTACAAGGCCGGCTTCGCGACCGAGCAGGAAAAATACGAGACGGCAGTGCGCGCCCTCTTCGCGACGCTCGACGAGCTCGAGATCCGTCTCGGGCGCGGCCGCTATCTCTGCGGCGATCGCATCACCGAGGCCGACTGGCGGCTATTCACCACGCTGGTCCGCTTCGATGCCGTCTACCACGGGCATTTCAAATGCAACGTCCGGCGGATCGTCGACTATCCCAATCTCTGGGCCTATCTGCGCGACCTCTACCAGTTGCCCCGGGTCGCCGCGACGGTCGATCTCGACCAGATCAAGCGCCACTATTACGGCAGCCACAGGACGATCAACCCGACAGGCATCGTCCCGCTCGGCCCGGCGCTCGTCCTCATGGCGCCGCATGGACGCGGCTGATCGCTAGCCGACGAAGGGGAACGGCCCCGGGTAACGGCCGATCGCCGCCTGATGGGTGACGACGCCGGTGTCCGCTGCCCAGTGATGCACATGCAGGCCGGGCGGCTCGAGGACGAAGCCGGAGAGCGCGCCGGGACGCAGATCCAGCAGCATTTGATGCGCCGTGCTTGGTGCGACGCTGCCGATCGTGCCGGCGAAGCGGGTCTGGATCGGGCGATGGTCATGGCCGCACAGCACGCGCTCGACCTGCGGATGGCGCGCGACGATCGCTGCGAGCGCCGCGCCGTCGCGGCAGTTGATGCGGTCCATATGGCCGATCGCCGTCGCAAAGGGCGGGTGGTGCATGAAGATGACCGTCGGCCGCGCCGGCGCGTCGGCGAGCGCCGCCGCCAGCCACTCGAGCTGGGCCGCGCCGATCTCGCCCTCGCCGCTGCCCTCGACCAGTGTGTCGAGCGCGATCAGCCGCACCGGATGGTCGTCGACGACGTAGCAAAGCTTCTCGCCGGCCGGCCAATAGGACGCGTCGGGAAATGCCGCGCGCAATTCGGCGCGGCGATCGTGATTGCCGGGGATCAGATAGACCGGCATAGCCAGGGGGGTGAGGGCCTGGCGTAGCACCGCATATTCCTCGGCGCTCCCGGATTCGACGAGATCGCCGGTCGCCAGCACGACGTCCGGCAAGGGCCGCAGCGCCAGCAGCGCCTCCACCGCCGCCGCCAGCATGGCGTTGGTGTCGACGACGTGGTTGCAGAAGCGGCCGGGCGCGCAGGCGTGGAGATCGGTGATTTGCGCGATGATCATCGCGGCTCCTCTGCGTGACGAGATCTGCGTTTCGCTATTGAGATCATACCCCCCTCGGCGTCAAATGCCGCGTCGTCAGGGAGGCGGGCATGGGCAACGCAAAAATCAACGGGCTGCGCAGCATCGATCTCGGCATCGTCGACCTCGCCCGCGCGCGCGACTTCTATACCGGCATCTGGCAGCTGACGCCGGTTGCCGAGACGCGGGGCGGCGTCTATCTGCGCGGCACCGGCCCCGACCATCACATCATCGGCCTCCATCGCCACCCCGTGGCGGCGATGCTGCGGATCGACCTGACCGCACCCGATCGCGCCGCCGTCGACGCGTTGCACGACGGACTCGCGGGCGCCGCCGCGCTGACCACGCCGGCGGCGATCGCCGAGACCGGCGGCGGCTACGGATTCTCCTTCCGCGATCCCGACGGCCGCAACCTGCGCGTCATCGCCGAGTCCGCGCGCCATCCGGACACGGCGCCGCGCGCCGACCGGCCCGGCAAGATCGCGCATCTCGTCCTAAACGCGCCGGACCCCGAATCCACCTCGGATTTCTGGTGCCGCCATCTCGGCTTCCGCATCATCGACCGCACCAAGGCATTGACCTTCCTCAACTGCAACGAGGACCATCACAGCATCGCCTTTGCGAGAGGCGACGCCGCGACGCTGCACCATATCGCCTTCGAGATGCCGGAGATCGACAGCGTCATGCGCGGCGCCGGCCGCATGCGGGACAACGGATTTCCGATCGAATGGGGCATCGGCCGCCACGGCCCCGGCGACAACGTCTTCGCCTATTTCCTCGGCCCCGAGGGTATGGTCATCGAATACACCGCCGAGGTCGAGCAGGTCGACGAGAGCTACACCGTCAAAGGCCCCGAAGCCTGGGTCTGGGCGCCCGGCCGCAACGACCAATGGGGCATCGGCATCGGCCCGACCCACCGCATGGAGGCAGCGCAGACGAGCATCGGCTTTCCCGCCGAGCCCTTCACGCCGGCCTAGTCACGCCGCTTCTGCCGAGAGCTCGATCCGCATCGCCGCCGCGATCACCGCCATGCTCGCCTCGCTGGCCTCGAACAGCCCCCAGCGGAAGGCGTAGCCCCAGCTGCGCTTGCCGCGGGTGAAGTCGAGCGCGTCGAGCAGCGGCAGGATCGGCGCCGCGACGCCGTCGAGATAGGCGACGCGGCGGCGGAATGGGCAGAAGCCCGGCGCAATCTCGACCTGATAGATCGCATCGTCCAGAACGATCCCCAGCGCCGTGAAGGACTTCACGCTCGCGCCGCCGCGCATCTCGCTGCGTGGCGAGTAATAGGCGATGCGGTCGCCGGCGGCGATGCGGCGCAGCGGCCCCGCCTTGCCGTGGCAGACCTGCATGATGCCGAGCTCACGGCCGACGCGGACGTGATCGGCGCTGGCGGTGGCAATCCAGTTTCGCGGTATCGTCATGTTCGTTCCTCCTCTGTCGGGAGGACGCTATGCCGAAGCCCTGTCAGATTCCGTCAGCAGCGCTCCGGCTAATATTGCTCGGGGATGTGCTCGGCGGCGCGCCAGGCGGCCATGAGGGCACGGCGCCGCGTCGGATAGCGCTCGCCGGTGTCGGCGGCGGCGACGATCCGGTCCGAGCGGAAATGCCGGAAATCCTCGCGCATCTCGCACCAGGCGGCGACGACGCGGACATGGTCGAAGAAGGCGAGCGCGATCGGCCAGACGACCCGCTCGGTCGCGGCGTCGCCGGCGTCGCGATAGGTCAGCCGCAGCTTGTGCTCGGCGCGGATGGCGGTGCGGATCGGCGTGAGCTCGACATGCACCGGCGGCGACCCGCCGGGGCCGACCAGCAGGCCGGCGAACTCGGCATCCTCGCGCAACGCCGAGGGCAGCACGGCGGAGATCTTCGCCAGCGCGTCGCGCGCCGCGGCGGCGAGGTTCTCGTCGGTCCGGTTCATCACCCAGCGGCAGCCGAGCACCAGCGCCTCGATCTCCGCCGCGTCGAACATCAGCGGCGGCAGCTCGTAGCCCGGCCGCAGCACATAGCCGATCCCGGCCTCGCCCTCGATCGCCCCGCCTTGCGCCCGCAGCGTCGCGACATCGCGATAGACGGTGCGCACCGAGGTCGCGAGCTCCTCGGCCAACGCCGCGGCACTGACCGGCCGCCGGCGCCGGCGCAGCGCCTGCAGCAGGGCGAGAAGACGTTCGGAGCGGGGCATGGCCGATGCTCGCAGCTTTCCGCCCGCGGCTCCAGTCGATTCAGCACTCGTGCACAAGCGGCCAGGTTGTCGCGCTGCACGTTCGCGATGACCGTCTTGTCCGCGGTATCGCTTTCTAGTAGTGAAATGGCCGGCCTTTTCGCGGTCAGATCATCACCGAGAGGAGCAGGGTCTGTGATATCGCATCGAAGTGGGACGGCGATTTCTTTCGGCTTTGTCTTCCTGCTCGCGGCTTGCGCCAGTGATCCACCGCCCCCAAAAGCGGTCGATGCGCTCGGGCCTGAGCAGAAGGCGTCCCTCCGCATCGCCGAGATAACCGATGAAGCCGTGCCGGGTCTCGTCATCAGCCAGCCCGATCTCGACCGCATCCTGCAACAGGCGAAGACCGAAATCTCCCTTGTCCGTCCCGATGTCTGGTCGGTCGGAAACGCTCAGCCTGGCGCGCCTGTTGTAAAGATAAGAATGGTGATTACGAAATACGTGGCTGGCGACGCCGGCTTGCGCTTCCTGTCACCCGGCCTCGGCCGTATGGAGATGGGCGGCGACGTCTTGTTCTCGGACGCGCTGACCGGCGGCCAAGTCGCGAAGTATCAGGTCTTCAAGGAGTTCTCCGGCGGTGGAATCTGGGGCGCTTCGACATCGATCCAAGATGTCCAGAAAGGGTTCGCGCGATCGGTTGCCCTGACCTTGACGGAGAAGAAGTAACTCACGTCGGTTGGGTGTGGCGATCACCGACAAGACCGGGTGCCGCTATCGTCATCTAGGCGAAAACCGCGGTGGTGAATCAGAAGCTGCGCCGAACCATCTGTACTGGAAGTCGTCTCCGCCGATCCTGTCAGCCGCCGCCTTCGCCCGACACCCGCGTCGCTTCGGTGGCAGCGAGGAAGAGATGATAGGGGGTGGTGCCCGGCAGCTCCGTCATGGAGGGTCTGCCGTCGCGGGCCAGTGTCTCGAACCAGCGGTCGCGCGTCCGCGGGATGAAAGATTCGAATAGATGCCGGATCAGCGATGTCCCTCGCTCCGCCTCCGCCGCACGGCCGGAGTCCGACATTACGGCAGCGGCCTTGATCGCCTCCGTCACCGGCCAGAT
>JAQGID010000332.1 GCA_028291405.1 Rhodospirillales bacterium
AGCCGCCGTTCACTGGCAGGAGCTGGCCGGTGATGAAGGAGGCCGCATCCGACAGCAGAAAGACGACGGCGCCGGTGACGTCCTCGGGGAATTGCGCGCGCGGCATGGCGCGCTGCTGCTCGTAGAGGTCGTGCCGCGCCTGCGGCACGTATTCGGTTGCCTCGACGCGAACGAGGCCCGGGGCGATGGCGTTGACTGCGATGCCCTCGGGACCGAGCTCGCGCGCCAGCGAGCGGGTCATCGAGATGATCGCGCCTTTGCTGGCGACGTAATGCAGCAACACGGGCGCCCCCCACATCGCCGTATCCGAGGCGAGGTTGACGATCTTTCCCTTGCCGGATTTACGCAGCCAGGGAGCCACCGCCTTGATCATCAGCCAGGTGCCGCGGATGTTGACGCGCATCACCCGGTCGAAGGTCTCGACGTCGATCTCCTCGAAGGTCTTGCCGCCGATGCCGGTCGCGATCGCCGCGTTGTTGACGAGACCGTCGATGCGGCCGTGACGCTGCCCGACGGTCTCGGCCAATGCCGCGACCGAGGCGGGATCGCCGAGGTCGAACTGGACGAACTCGACGGGGCCGCGGTCGGCGAGATCGCGAGCAGCCGCCTTGCCGAGCGCCCGGTCGAGCTCGCCGATCACCACCGTCGCCCCCTCGTCGAGACAGGCCTCGGCAAAGGCGCGGCCGAGGCCGCGGCCGGCGCCGGTGACCAGCACGATTTTGCCGGCGAGGATGCCGTGTCCCATCGTGCTTACGAGCGCTTGATCTTCGACAGCGGATGGTCCGGCGGATAGGTCGGCTTCTCGGGAACGTTGGTGCCGAGCATGACGATCATCAGCGCCTCTTCCAGCCCCTCGTTGACGAGGCCGCGATAGACGCCGGGCGGCACCGAGACGAGATCGCGCTCCTTGAGATAGGTCTCGTAATACTCGCCCTGGCATTCGAACATCAGCTTCACCTTGCTGCCGCGCAGGATGAAGAACGCCTCCTCGACATCGTCGTGGATATGCAGCGGTCCTTCGCACGCCGCCGGCAGGACCATCGTCGAGAAGGTGAAATGCTCCGCCGGGACGGCGTTGTCGTCCTTGGCGACGCCGGTGCCGCCGGTGCCGATGTAGCGCATCTGAGCGCGGCGGTATTTCGGATCGTAGTCCGCCTGAAACTTCAGCGCGTCCCAGTCGAGCGTCCGCGTTTCGTAGCGGGCGATGCGGCTGTCGATCCAGTCGCCGAGCGTCTTGCCTTGCGGCACCGGCGAGGATGTCGTCTGCGGCTTGGGCGATCCGTCCATGATGGCTCTCCTGGCTTTGTCTCAGAAACCTTGCGCCGCCGGCTTCGGCATGTAGTGCAGGACGCGGCGCTCGGCGGCGATCACCGCGAAATAAGCGACCATGCCGACCAGCGTCAGCAGCACGATGGCGACGAAGACGAGCGGCGTATTGGCCTGGCCCTCGCCGTAGACGAGGACGTAGCCGAGACCCGTGTTGCCGCCGACCAGCTCGCCGACGGTGACGCCGATGACGGCGAGAGTCGAGGCGACGCGCAATCCGGAGAAAAGCGGCGGCATCGACGCCGGAAACTGGATCTTCCAGAAGATCTCCGAGCGCGTCGCGCTGCACGAGCGCGCGAGGTTGATGAGATCGGCGTCGACCGTCTGCACTGCGACCAGCACGTTGACCATGACCGGGAAGAAGACGATCAGCACGGCGACGAGGATCTGCGGATAGATCGTATAGCCGAGCCACATCACGAAGAGCGGCGCGAAGGCGACCTTGGGCGCAATCTGCAGACCTAGGATATAGGGGGACAGGATGAACTCGGCCCGGCGCGACAGGCCGAGCGTATAGCCCATCACCATACCGAGCAGGCTGCCGAGCGCGAAGCCGGTCAGCACCGCGAGGCCGGTATGGATGACATGGCCGACCAGCCGCTCGGTGACGAGGGCGCGGAGGAACTCCTTCCATACCATGCTGGCCGGCGGCAGGATGAAGGACGGGATGCCGGCGAGCCCCGGCAGATACTCCCAGATCGCCAGCACGACGACGGCGACGAGCACGGTCAGCACATAGTCCCAGCGCATCCAGGCGAAGAGCCCGGAACCCGCTGCGGTTCGGTCGATGGCAGATGCTTGCGTCGCGTTCGTCATTGCGTCGGTCGCCTTTCCGCGCGAGGTGTCAGACCGGGAGCAGATCGAGCCGGTCGAGGCCGAGCAGTTCCATCATACGCGCGACATAGCGGTTCGCCTTCGGGTCCGCCCGGCGGGCGAAGGGCTTGTCGCGATCCGGCAGGTCGATGACGATCTCCTCGATGATCGTGCCCGGCCGCGCGCTCATCACCAGGACGCGATCCGACATCGACACCGCCTCGTTGAGGTCGTGGGTGATGAAGAGCGCCGTCCGCTTGGTCTCGACCAGCGTCATCGCGAGATCGCGCTGCAGGATCATCTTGGTCTGTGCGTCGAGCGCCGAGAACGGCTCGTCGAGCAGGATGACGTCGGGGTCCATCGCCAGGGTGCGGGCGAGCGCCGCGCGCTGCCGCATGCCGCCCGACAATTGTCGCGGATAGGCATGCGCGAAATTCGTCAGATGGCACCGGCCCAGCCAGTCGGTCGAGCGCTCGCGCCGCTCCTTGGCGCTGAGGCCGCGGATCTCGAGGCCGAACTCGACGTTCTGCTGGATCGTCCGCCACGGCAGCAGCAGGTCTTTCTGCAGCATGAAGGCGACATGCTCGTTGGGGCCGGACACGAGGCTGCCGTCGACCAGCACCTCGCCCTCGTTCGGCTTGTCGAGGCCGGAGGAGAGGTTCAAGAGCGTGCTCTTGCCGCAGCCGCTCGGGCCGATGATCGAGACGACCTCGCCCTCGCCAACCTTGAGGCTGACGTTGGTGACCGCGGTCACCGGCTCCTGCCGCCCGGTGCCGGCGAAGCGCTTGACGACGCCGCGGAACTCCAGGCGGGTCTCGCGCCGGCGCTCAGGCTGCGGGCACGCCGTGGCGGGGGTCTCGCCGATTACCTGTGCATTGCCGTTCATCGCAGCGGCTCCCGCGACTGGCGCCGCGTCTTTCCGTCGATGCCGCCGGCGACGGCCCATTCGGCGAACATCTCCGGGCTGCGCTCGAAGTCGCGCGGCTGCCACGCCTCGGTACAATGATCCTCGTCGGTGTAGTACTCGGCAAGGCCGCCGCAGGGATTCTGGAAGTACCAGAAATAGGCCGAAGAGATCGGATGGCGGCCGGGACCGATCTCGGTCTTCCAGCCCTTGCGGCTGACGTCGAGGCCGCCGCCGAAGACCTCGTGGATGTCCCCGACCGTATAGGCGACGTGGTTCAGGCCCGGCTTGCCGGGGCGGCTGAGCAGGAAGAGGTTGTGATGCACGCCGACCGCACTGCAGCGCAGGAAGACCGCGGCGCCGGGATAGGTGTCGGAGAGGACGAAGCCCAGACGCTCGCGATAGAACGTGTCCATCGCCGCGAGATCGCCGGCGAAGAACACGACATGGCCGATCTTGATCGGCGTCGCGTGATCGTAGAAGGGCGCGCGCTCGTCGATGCGGCCGGAGTGGCCGGGGACGTTGACACCGGTCGGCTTCGCCACCACGAGCCGGCGCTGGCTGACCCGGAAGGCGAGCGTCGTGCCGTCGGGATCGCGGCATTCGACCAGCCCGTCCGGGGCGGTCTCGACCTTCCACCCGGCGGATAGCTGCGCCAGCGTCTTGTCGAGCTCGCCCTGATCGGCGGCGCCCCAGACGACCCGGCGGATCGTCGAGCCCGGCTCGATCGCCGGCGGCAGCGACGGATCGCTCGCCGCGCGCACGAAGACGTCGGTGCCGTCCCGGGTCTGGTAATGCGCGCCCGCGGCGTCGCTCGCGATCTCCGTGAGGTGCCAGTCCGTCAGAAAGCGACGCGCCTCGACGAGATCCTCGACCCCGAAGGTCACTGCATCGATACCGTTCAACGCCATGTCGGATCCTCCGGTCAGGCTTTGCGGACGGGCGGGCCGGCGAAGGCCTCGGCGACGGGCCCGATCGCCACCATGTCGACCTCGACGAAGACGGGGCCGGCGACATCCATCGCAGCACGCAACACGGCGGGCGCCTCGTCGAGCGAGCGGATCGCACGATGCGGCAGCCCGTAGCTCGCCGCTAGCGCCGCGAAATCCGGCGTCGCGAGATCCGCGAAATACCGCCGACCGCCGAAGCGATCGTCCTGAATGTTACGGATGACGCCGTATCCGAGATCGTTCATCACCAGCAGCAGGACGTTCGCCTTCTCCTGGACCAGCGTGCCGAGCTCGCCGAGGCAGAGCTGCAGCCCGCCGTCGCCCGACAGTGCCACGACTTTGCGGCCGCCGCTCTCGCCGCCCACCGCGGCGCCGATCGCCATCGGCAGGCCGAGCCCAATGCCGCCGCCCATCGCATGGACGCCGTCGCGCGGCCCGGCGAGGCGCATCATCTTGTTGCCCCACATGCTGTTCGCGACGGTGACGTCGCGGACCCAGACGAAATTCTCCGGCACGGCATCCTGCA
>JAQGID010000371.1 GCA_028291405.1 Rhodospirillales bacterium
CCCATCGCGCGGAGAATGGACTCGCCGAATCTCCCCGTCAATGGAATCGTTTCACCGACTCAATAGCTTAGACGGGATTCCGGTGACTCCACTTCAATCCGCCTCCGCGCCGACCTCGAAGGGCAGAACCTCCTGGAGCGGAACGCCTGCCATGGCGAGGCGTACCGGCGCGAACGAGCGGCGATGGTGGATCGTGACGCCGCGCTCGACCAGCGCCACGTGGTGCTGGCGCGTGCCGTAGCCGACATTGGTCTCCCAGCCATAGCCGGTATAGCGGGCCGACAACTCGCGCATGATCCGGTCGCGCGTTACCTTGGCGACGATCGAGGCAGCGGCGATCGACAGGCTGCGCGCATCGCCGCCGATCACCGTCGTGACCGGGCAGGGCAGGGCAGGCGCGATGTTGCCGTCCACCAGCGCCGCGTCGGGTCGGACGCCGAGGGCTCGCAGGGCGCGCTGCATCGCGACTAGCGAGGCGCGCAGAATGTTGATCGTGTCGATCTCGCGGACGCTAGCGGCGCCGATGCCGATGACGGCGCAGCGTCGCAGATCGCGGCAGTAGTCCTCGCGGGCCGCGGCGGTGAGAACCTTCGAATCGTCGATGCCCCGCCGCAGCTCGCGCGGCAGATGGTCGAGATCGAGGATGACGGCGGCAGCGACGACCGGCCCGGCGAGCGGGCCGCGGCCGACCTCGTCGATGCCGCAAACGAGGCCGCCGCAGTCGCGCTCGAGGTCGAGGTCAGGCATCGCCGGACGCGGCGCCGCAGGTCAGCGCCGCATCGGCGGCTCGGGAATGACGTAGGTCGGCTCGTCGCGCAGGATGGGCGACGGCGGCGGGCGGTCGGGGGCGACGATCCGCACCCGCAGCACGTCGCTCTGACGCAGGCCCTCGAGCGACTTGACGAAGATATAGGGGATCAGCGCGGTGCCGAGCGCCTCGAGGATGCCGGCGATCTGCTGCGTGGCGTTGGCGGCTCTGACGATGGTCAGCGCGAAATAAACGCCGCCGAGGACGGTGGCGATCAACGTCAAAATCCAGAAGATCTTCCGAAGGTGGAGGCTCCCGTCCATCGTTTCTGCCCTTTCTGACAGATGCCGCTCCGGCATCGAGCCCTCATCCAAACCTAGCGCGATTCCGGTACAGCATACAGCACCCTCTGCGGGCAATGTTACTGTCGCGTCGTCGCGCGACAGTAACATTGTGTGCCGAGATCCGGACGAAACGCTATTGCGGTCATGTCCGTTTTAGGTAGGAAAATATCCGAAAAGAGAAATTTTTCCCATTGTGGTAAAGACTCGCCGATACCTCCTGTATCGCACCTGCATTTTCAGGCAAAGCATCACTTTAAGAAGGATGCGCGCCCGCCGAAGTCATGCGTCAGTTGCATACCGGCAGCGAGGTGCTGGCGTTCCGACCGAGTTCCGTGGGAGGCTCGTTCGGCTGGGAACAATCGAGTGAGCAAGGTCGTTCGGCAGGGGTTGGCGTGGCCGCGATGCAGTCGGGTCGAGAGGGAGGAAACATGACAAGCCTCGCCCGCGAGGGCACCGACACGGGCTCGACGGTCTCCGCCGCGGCGGATTCGGCGTCCGGACGACAGATCTGGCAAGAGCGTTTCGCCGCGATCCGCGACGCGAGCCATGCGCTCGCCGCACGGCTGTCGCCGGAAGATCAGATGCTTCAGTCGATGGCCGATGCGAGCCCGACGAAATGGCACTTGGCGCACACTACTTGGTTTTTCGAAACGTTTTTGTTGGCGCCGCATCTGCCCGGATACCGCGTCTTCGACGAGCGGTTCGGCTATCTCTTCAATTCCTATTATGAGGCGGTGGGTCCGCGGCATCCGCGGCCCTCCCGCGGCATGCTCTCGCGCCCGAGCCTCGCCGAAATCGCCGCCTATCGCGCGCATGTCGATGGCGCGATGATCGCATTGATCGGTACTGTCCCCGCTGGGGCCTGGCTCGAGCTCGCCTCGCTTGTCGACCTCGGCCTCAACCACGAGCAGCAGCATCAGGAGCTCATCCTGATGGACATCAAGCATGCGCTGTCGCTGAACCCGCTGCAGCCCGCCTATCTGCTGCCGGTTCCGGCCGAACGCCGCGCCGCGCCGCCACTCGCCTGGATTGAGTTTCCCGGCGGGCTGCACGAGATCGGCCACGTCGGCGAGGCGTTCTGCTTCGACAACGAGGCGCCGCGGCACCGCCTCTGGCTGGAAAAGTTCCGCCTCGCCAGCCGGTTGGTGACGAACGGCGAGTATCTCGCCTTCATCGCCGATGGCGGCTATCGGCGGGCCGAGCTGTGGTTGTCGGACGGCTGGGCGACGGTCTGCCGCGAAGGCTGGCAGGCGCCGCTTTATTGGAGCGACGGCGTCGACGAGCGCGCGATCTTCACGCTCTCCGGCGCGCGGCGGCTCGATCCCGCCGAGCCGGTCTCGCACGTCAGCCATTACGAGGCGGAGGCCTACGCGCGCTGGGCCGGCAACCGGCTGCCCAGCGAGGCCGAGTGGGAGGTCGCCGCGGCGGGCGCGGCGTTGTCCGGTAATCTCGCCGATCGCGGCCTCTACCATCCGCAGCCGGCGCCCGGCGCGCCCGGGCTGCAGCAGATGATCGGCGATCTCTGGGAATGGACCTCGAGCCCCTATATCGGCTACCCGCGTTACCGCGCCCCGAAAGGCGCGATCGGCGAGTACAACGGCAAGTTCATGTCGAACCAGATGGTGCTGCGGGGCGGCGCCGCGGTGACGCCGGCCGACCACATCCGCATCACTTATCGGAACTTCTTCCCGCCGGCGGCGCGTTGGGCCTTCGGCGGCATCCGCCTCGCCGACGACTGATAAACGTACGTCCCGCGACCGCGGGACCGCCACAGGAGACGAACGCATGCGGAGCAATGCGCAGCTCGCCGAATTCCACGATCACGCGCCGCAGGAGGACAGTTTCCGCGACGCGGTGCTGGAGGGGCTGGCACGATCGCGTAAGGCGATCCCTTGCCGCTTCCTCTACGATGCCCGCGGCTCGGCGCTGTTCGACGAGATCTGTCGCGTGCCGGAATATTATCCGACGCGCACCGAGTTGCGCATCCTCGAGGATCGCGCCGGCGAGATCGCCGCTCTGATCGGCCCGCACTGCCAGCTGATCGAGTTCGGCAGCGGGTCGAGCATCAAGGTCCGCACTCTGCTCGACGCGCTCGACGCCGACGCCTACGTGCCGGTCGATATCTCGCGCGACCATTTGCGCCGCGCCGCGGACGATCTCGCCGCCGATTTCCCCAACCTCGACGTCGTCGCGATCTGCGCCGACTATCATCACCCGTTCCGCCTGCCGTCGCGGCCGGTGCGCGGCCGCCGGTTCGGCTTTTTCCCGGGCTCGACGATCGGTAATTTCGAGCCGGACGAGGCCGTCGACTTCCTGGCGATGTGCGCCGATCTGCTCGGCGACGGCGGCGCGATGCTGGTCGGGATCGATCTCAAGAAGGACGCGGCGATCCTCGATGCCGCCTACGACGACGCCGCCGGCGTCACTGCGAAATTCTCACTCAACCTGCTGGCCCGCGCTAATCGCGAGCTCGGCGCCGATTTCGACATCACGCGCTTCGCCCATGACGCGCATTACGAGGAAGGGGCAGGACGCGTCGAGATCTATATCCGCAGCCTCGTCCATCAGAAGGTGATCATCGCCGGGCGCCGCTTCCACCTCGCCCAGGGCGAGCGCATCCATACCGAATACTCCTACAAATACACGATCCCTGAGTTTCGCGACCTCGCCCGCTCCGCCGGCTTCCGGCCAACCATGAGCTGGACCGATGCGGACGACCTCTTCAGCGTGCACTATCTTGAGACCGGCGGCTGATCGAGCCGGTCCGCGTATGATCGGCAAGACCGTCGTCATTACCGGCGCCACTTCGGGCATCGGCCTCGAAGTCGCCGAGGATTTGGCGCGACAGGGCGCCGCGCTCGTGCTCGTCGGTCGCGACCGGCAGCGCGGCGAGGCGGCTCTCGCCCGGCTCCGCGCCGCGGCGCCGCATGCCAGTGTCGACATCCGTTATGCCGATTTGTCCGAGATGGCGGAGGTCCGCCGTCTCGCCGCGGATCTCCTCGCGACCGTCGGGCGGATCGACGTGCTGATCAACAACGCCGGCGCGATCTTCGACCGCCATGCCCTGACCAGTGACGGGCTGGAGCGGACCTTCGCGCTCAACCACATGGCTTATTTCCTGCTGACCGAGCTCCTGCTCGAGCGGCTCAAGCAGGCGCCGGCCGCGCGGATCGTCAATGTCGCCTCCGAGGCGCATCGCGGCGCGACGCTCGACTTCTCGGACCTTACCGGACGTAACGGCGCCAAGGGTCGCCTAGCTTATAGCCGCTCCAAGCTCGCCAACATCCTGTTCACCAGCGAGCTGGCGCAGCGGCTCGCCGGGACGTCCGTGACGGCGAATTGCCTGCACCCTGGCTTCGTCGCGAGCCGCTTCGGTGAGCCTGGCAACGGCTGGGCGATGCGGCTGGGAATCGGGCTCCTCAAGCGGCTGATCGCGATTACGCCGGAGGAAGGGGCGAAGACCATCGTCTTCCTGGCGGCGTCGCCCGAGGTCGGGGCGACTACCGGTGGCTCCGAGGTCGCAGCGGTCAGCGGCCGGTATTACGCGAAATGCCGCGCGATCGAGCCCTCCGCCGCAGCGCGTGACGCTGCGACGGCGCGCCGGCTGTGGGACGAGAGCGCCCGCATCGCCGGGTTGACGACCGACGGAGGCGATAGGGGAATGGCAGCGCCCGCGGCAGCAGGGTAAGGTGCCGGACAATCGATCGGGGGGTGTCTCATGTCGTTCCTGCGTGTCCTGTTGCTCGTGCTTCTGCTGCCGAGCGCCGCCTTCGCCGGCGAGAGCCAGCACGAGGGCTACTACTATCCCAAGATCACATCGAGCGAGGTCTACAAGGCGAAGACGCGCGTCTGGCCGAAGTCCGACCGGGCCGCGCGCATCGGCTTCGTCGCGCAGGACGCGGAGCAGAAGAGCGCGCTCGGCTATGCGCCGCGCTATGCGATGTTCGCCAAGGGCGACGACGCGGAGAAGCTGATCGTCGTCGCCTTCGACGATGCGACGCTCGGGACCATCTATCGCATCCACGCGCTGATGGCCGAGCTGACCGGCCTTGCCCGCGTCTCGCCGGTGCTGAAGGACGCGGACCTCGAGGACACGATGAATTTCTACGATCTCGCGAAGCTGCTCGGCTTCGCCCAGATCACGGTCAGCGATGGCCGTAAATTCAGCCATCGCATCACCATCCGGTAGGCGTCAGGCCGTCTTGCCGGATTTCAGCCCGAGCTCGGCGATCGTCTGCTCGCGCATGACGAATTTCTGGACCTTGCCGGTGACGGTCATCGGGAAATCGTCGACGAATTTGTAGTAGCGCGGCACCTTGTAATGCGCGATCTGGCCGCGACAGAATTCGATCATCTCCTCGCCCGTCGCGCTCTCTCCCTGACGTAGCCTGATCCAGGCGCAGAGCTCCTCGCCGTAGCGCTCGTCCGGGACGCCGATGACCTGGACGTCCTGGATCTTGGGATGGCGATAGAGGAACTCCTCGACTTCGCGGGGATAGACGTTCTCGCCGCCGCGGATCACCAGATCCTTGATGCGGCCGACGATGTTGCAATAGCCCTCGGCGTCGATCGTCGCAAGGTCGCCGGTGTGCATCCACCGCGCCGCATCGATCGCCTCGTGCGTCCGCTCCGCGTCGTCCCAATAGCCCAGCATCACGGCGTAGCCGCGGGTCAGCAGCTCACCGGGCGTGCCGGTCGGCACGATGCGGCCCTCGGGGTCGACGATCTTGACCTCGAGATGCGGATGAACCCGGCCGATCGTGCCGACCCGCCGTTCCAGCGGGTCGTCGGTCGAGCTCTGGAAGCTGACCGGGCTGGTCTCGGTCATGCCGTAGGCGATCGTGACCTCGGACATGTGCATGCGGGCGACGACGCGCTTCATGACCTCGATTGGGCAGGGCGAGCCGGCCATGATGCCGGTCCGCAGGCTTGACAGGTCGAAGCGCGCGAAATCGGGATGGTCGAGCTCGGCGATGAACATCGTCGGGACACCGTGCAGCCCGGTGCAGCGCTCGGCGGCGACGGTCTCGAGCGTCGCCAGCGCGTCGAAGCCTTCGCCGGGGAAGACCATGCAGGCGCCGTGGGTAACGCAGGCGAGGTTGCCGAGCACCATGCCGAAGCAATGATAGAGCGGCACCGGAATGCAGATCTTGTCGCGGTCGGTCAGCCGCATCGCCTCGCCGACGAAGAAGCCGTTGTTGAGGATGTTGTGATGCGACAGCGTCGCGCCTTTCGGATTGCCGGTGGTCCCCGAGGTGAACTGGACGTTGATGGGTTCGTCGAACTGCAGCAGACCGGCGAGCGCCGCGAGCCGCTCGCGCTCCGCCGTCCCGCCACGCTTCAGCAGCTCGGCGAAGCGGATCGCGCCGGGCTGCTCGCCGGCGCCGAGCGAGACGACCCAGCGCAGCGCCGGCAGCCGCGCCGCCTGGAGCTGCCCTGGCTCCGCCTGTGGCAGCTCCGGCGCCAGCTCGCGCAGCATCCCGAGATAGTCCGAGCTCTTGAAGCGCTCGGCCAGAATGAGCGCCTTGCAGCCGACCTTGTTGAGCGCGAATTCGAGCTCGACCAAGCGATAGGCGGGGTTGACGTTGACGAGGATCAGCCCGGCCTTCGCCGTAGCGAACTGCGTCAGCACCCATTCGCTGTTGTTGGGCGACCAGATGCCGATCCGATCGCCCGGCTCGAGGTCCAGGGTCAGCAGGCCGGCGGTCAGGCGGTCGACCTCGCGCTGCAGCTCGCCGTAGGTCAGGCGGATGTCCTGATGCCGGACGACGAGCGCCGGTCGATCCGCCCATTGCGCGCAGGCCCGGTCGAAGAACCGGCCGATCGTCTCGCCGGTGAGCGTCGTGTCGCTGACCCCGTGAACGTAGCTCTGCTGTAGTCCCACCGCCCCTCCCTCACAGGGGTCACCGCCCCTTGGCGGCGATGATAGCGCATTTCGGCACGCCGGCGAGCGGGAGCATATCGAGTTCGGCTGCAGGATTCGGATAGAGAGGATGCGGTGGAGCCCGTAGGGTCGGTGCAGCATGTCGTTCCGAGAAGGATCCCTGATGGCCGACCAGTCCTACGTCTTCGATAACGCTTGGCAACGCGGCCGCGCTCGCCTCGACGCGGTCGAGGCGTTTCTCGATCCCGGCACGATCCGGGCGCTGGAGGGGCTCGGCGTGGCGCCCGGGTGGCGCTGTCTCGAGCTCGGCGCCGGCGGCGGCTCGATCGCCGCCTGGCTGTCGTCGCGTGTCGGACCCGCGGGCAAGGTGGTCGCCACCGATCTCGACACGCGCTACGTCGCGGAACGTGCCGACGCGGCGAATATCGAGATCCGCCGTCAGGACATCGTCGCCGATCCGCTGGAGGCGAGCGCGTTCGACCTCGTCCACGCCCGGCTCGTCCTCGAGCACATCCCGCAGCGCGATGCGGTCTTGGCGAAGCTAACGCGCTCGCTCCGCCCCGGCGGGTGGCTGATGCTGGAGGCTGTCGACTATGTCTCCGGCGTCCCGGTCAGCGAGCTCGGGGCGGCCGAGCACGCGCGCTCGCAGGATGTGCGGCTGCGTGCGTTCGGCGCCGCGGGGCTCAAGGCCGATTACGGTCGCCATCTGCCGCGACTGATGCGCGCGGCCGGGCTCGTGGAAATCGGCAACGAGGGCCGCGTCTTCGTGATGGAGGGAGGCTCGCCGGGTGCCCGCTGGTTCCAGCTCTCGATGGAGCAGGTGCGCGACCGTCTTGTCGGCCCCGAGAGGCTGAGCGATGCCGAGGTCGACCGCATGCTCGGCCTCTTCGCCGATCCCGAATGGGCAGCGCTGTCGCCGATCATCCTCGCTGCCTGGGGCCGCGCCGCTTAGCTCATCCCGCGGCCGTGGCCTTGGTCTCGTAGAGCGCGAGCAGAGCGGCGCCATAGGCGGCGCGAATGGCGTGGCGTTTGATCTTGAGGGTCGGGGTCATCTGGCCGTTGGCGACGGTGAAGGAATCGGTCGCGAGGACGAAGCGACGGACGCGTTCGAGCGGGCCGAGATGGCGGTTGACCCGCGCGACGGCGACGCCGATCGCCTTGATTAGCTCAGGGTCGGATGCCAGCTTATCGAGGCCGGTGCCGTCGCGGCCGGTGTCCGCAGCGAAGCTCCGCAGGAACTCGGCGTCGGGCACGATGACGGCGACGAGATAGGGGCGGCGGTCGCCATAGACCATCACCTGAGCGATCTCCGGCTCCAGCGTCAGATAGCCTTCGACGCGCGCCGGCGAGATCATGTCGCCGCCGGAGTTCTTGATGAAGTCCCGCTTGCGGTCGGTGATCTTGAGATAGCCATCGGCGTCGAACTCGCCGATGTCGCCGGTGTGAAGCCAGCCGTCGCGGACGGTGCGCTGGGTCGCTTCCGGGTCGTTCCAATAGCCTTTCATTACCAGCTCGCCGCGCGTCAGGATCTCGCCGTCCTCGGCGATGCGAACCTCGACGTCGGCGAGGGGCGGGCCGACGGTGTCGATCTTGATGCTGCCCGGCGGGTTGCAGGCGATGACCGGTGAGGCCTCGGTCTGGCCATAGCCTTGCAGTAGATTGACGCCGAGCGCGAGGAAGAATCGGCCGATCTCGGGGCTGAGCGGCGCCCCACCCGAGACCATCGCCTTGAGCCGACCGCCGAAGCGGGCACGCATCTTGCGGCGCACCAGAAAATCGAGGATCTGGTCGACGATCCGCTCCAACAGCGTCAGCGAATGCGGGTCGTCGTAGCGCTTGCTGCCGAGCGCCAGCGTCTTCTGGAAGAGGCCAACCTTGAGCCCCTTCTGCCGCTCCATGCTGCGCAGAATGCGCTGGTGCAATGTCTCGTAGAGCCGCGGCACCGCCGTCATGATTGTCGGGCGCGCCTCGATCATGTTGGCGGCGAGCGTATCGGCGCCTTCGGCGAAATAGATCTGGGCGCCGATCGACATCGGGAACATCAGCCCGGCGGTATGCTCGTAGGAATGCGACAGCGGCAGGAAGCAGAGGAAGGTCTCGTCGCCGAGGCCGAACGCCTTGAGCAGCTCGCGGGCACCGAAGCAGTTGGTGATGATGTTGCCGTGCGTCGTCATGACGCCCTTGGGCACGCCGCCCGTCCCGGAGGTGTAGATCAGGCAGGCGATGTCGTCACGCGCCGCCTTGGCGATCTCTGCGGAAACGTCGTCCGGCGCCTCATTGCCGCGCGCGACGATCTCGTCCCAATGATGGATCTCGGCGTGCGACAGCTGGCCCTCGGTCAGCTCTTCCATCGTGATGATGTTCTCGATGTCCGAGATCTGGTCGGCCGCCGGCATGACCCGATGGGTCAGCGCGGCAGTCGAGACGATGACGGCGCGGCAGCCCGAGTTCGCTAGGATATGGCGATGGTCCTCGACGGTATTGGTCGTATAGGCCGGGACGGTGATCGCGCCCGCCGCCATGATCGCGAAATCGGCGATCATCCACTCCGGCCGGTTCTCGGAAATCAGCGCAACGCGATCGCCGCGCTGGATACCGAGCGAACGCAGGCCGCGCGACAGCGCGCTCGCCTGGCGCGCCGCCTCGCGCCACGTGATCGACCGGTAGTTGCCGCCGCGCTTCGCCCAGAGGAAGGGTCGGTCGGCGAACCGTTCTGCCTCGCCGAAGAACATCGCAGGAAGGCTCGGGCACGTCTTATAATCCATTATTCCTCCCGCGAGATGCTCGCCATTCGCCCGGAGAGCGCCGCTCCGCTTGGCGTGACGGCCGCGCGTCCTTATATCCATGCCTGTCGTGCAGGGAGTTATGGATGATATCCGCGAGCGCAAGCAAGCCCTTGAAATCGCCGTCCGAGACCGCTTCCGGGGCGCAGCCTGCGGCGCTCGGCGTCCTGCCGGAGTGGAACCTCGCGGACCTCTATTCCGGCCAGGACAGTCCCGAGCTGGCTGCCGACCTCGCGGCAAGCGAGCGCCAGGCCGACGACTTCGCCGCTGCCTACGAGGGCAAGCTCGCCAGCCTGTCGGGCGAGGCGCTCGGCGCCGCGATCGCCGCCTACGAGCGGCTGCAGGAGACGATCGGCCGCCTCTACAGCTATGCCGGACTCGTCCACGCCGGCAATATCAGCGATCCCGAGATTGGCCGATTCTACCAGACCATACAGGAGCGGCTCAATGCGATCACGACGCCGCTGCTGTTCTTCACCCTCGAGATCAACCGGCTCGATCAGGCTGATCTCGACGCGAAGCTGCAGAGTCCGGCGCTGGCCCATTACGCGCCGTGGCTGCGCGACGTCCGCGCGTTCCGGCAACACCAACTCTCCGACGAGATCGAGAAGCTGCTGCATGAGAAGCAGGTCGCCGGCCGCGGCGCCTGGACGCGGCTCTTCGACGAGACGATTGCCGGTCTGCGCTTTCCGTGGGACGGCAAGGAGTTGACCGAATCCGAGATCCTGCATCTCCTCTCGGACCACGACGGCGAAACCCGCCGCAAGGCGGCGCAGGTGCTGGGCGAGGTTCTCGGCGGCAATGCCCGAGTTTTCTCGCTGGTCACCAATACCCTCGCCAAGGACAAGGAGATCGAGGATCGCTGGCGCGGCTTTCTACGGCCGATCTCGTCGCGGAACCTCGCGAATTTCGTCGAGGATGACGTCGTCGATGCGCTGATCTCGGCGGTGAAGGGCGGCTACCCCGAGCTGTCGCACCGCTACTATAAGCTGAAGGCGAAGTGGTTCGGCGTCGAGCAGCTCGATTTCTGGGACCGCAACGCGCCGCTTCCCAACGAGGACGATCGGACGATCCCCTGGGCCGAGGCCGAGCGCACGGTCCTCGAGGCATATGGCGCGTTCTCGCCGGAACTCGCCGCGGTCGGGAAGCGGTTCTTCGATAATCCGTGGATCGATGCGCCTGTGCGGCCCGGCAAGGCATCGGGCGCCTTCGCGCATCCGACGGTGCCGAGCGCGCACCCTTACCTGCTTCTGAACTATCAGGGCAAGCCGCGCGACGTGCAGACGCTGGCGCACGAACTCGGTCACGGCGTCCACCAGGTGCTCGCCGGGCCGCAGGGCGCGCTGATGTCGGACACGCCGCTGACCCTCGCCGAGACCGCCTCGGTGTTCGGCGAGATGCTGACCTTCCGCAGCCTGCTGGCGCGCGAGACCGACCCCAAGCGACGCAAGATCATGCTCGCCGGCAAGGTCGAGGACATGCTCAATACCGTCGTCCGCCAGATCGCCTTCGTCGATTTCGAAATCCGCATCCACGACGAGCGCCGCCGCGGCGAGCTGACGCCGGACCGCATCAGCGAGATCTGGCTCGACGTCCAGCGCGAGAGCCTCGGGCCGGCGCTCAAGCTCGACGGGCTCTACCGTTGGTACTGGACCTATATTCCGCATTTCATCCACACGCCCTTCTACGTCTACGCCTACGCCTTCGGCGACTGCCTAGTGAATTCGCTCTATGCCGTCTACGAAGGCGCGCACCCGGACTTCGCGCGGAAGTACCTCGACATGCTGCGCGCCGGCGGGACGCTGCGTCACAAGGAGCTGCTCGCGGCCTTCGGGCTCGACGCCTCCGATCCGGCGTTCTGGCAGAAGGGTCTTTCTGTCATCCGCGGCTTCATCGATGAGATCGAGGCCATCGACGCCGCAACCCCGGGTGCGTGATATCCTCTTCGCTCCGTCCCTGACGCTGACCGGGAATTTCTGAATGGCCGACGAGGACAATTCGCTCGGCCGCCGTGTCCGCCGCTATGCCCAGGTCGGAACCGCCGTCGGCGGCATCGCGGCCCGCCTCGCGGGGCAGCGCTACCTAGGTCTACCGCTCGACCGTGCTCGCCACGCCGCCGATCTTTCCGCGGCGCTCGGCGGCATCAAGGGGCCGCTGATGAAGGTGGCGCAGCTGCTGGCGACCATCCCCAACGGCCTGCCCGAGGAATACGTCAACGAGCTCGTCCAGCTGCAGGCCGACGCGCCGCCGATGGGCTGGCCTTTCGTCAAGCGCCGCATGGCGGGCGAGCTGGGTCCGGAATGGCAGAAGCGCTTCAAGAGCTTCGAGCGCGAGGCGGCGCGCGCTGCCTCGCTGGGGCAAGTGCATCGTGCCGTCGCGCTCGACGGTCGGGCGCTCGCCTGCAAGCTGCAGTATCCCGACATGCAATCGGCGGTCGAGGCGGATCTCAGCCAGCTGAAGCTCGTCCTGTCGCTCTACGAGCGCTATGATAAAGCAGTCGCGACAGCCGAAATCCACGCCGAGATCGCCGATCGGTTGCGTGAGGAGCTCGATTACGAGCGCGAGGCCCGGCACATGCTTCTCTACGGCCGGATCCTGGCGCAGGAACCCGGCGTCTCCGTGCCCGAGCCGGTGGCCGCCCTCTCGACCCGCCGCCTCTTGTCGATGACCTGGCTCGACGGCGACAAGCTGCTCGATGTGGTGAAGCGGCCGCTCGAGGAGCGCAACGAGATTGCCTACAACATGTTCCGCGCCTGGTACGTGCCGTTCTATTTCTTCGGCGTCATCCACGGCGACCCGCATCTCGGCAACTACACGGTGCGGCCGGACCACGGCGTCAATCTGATGGATTTCGGCTGCGTGCGGATCTTCCGGCCGAGCTTCGTCAAGGCGGTAATCGATCTCTATTTCGCGCTCCAGCGCGACGACGAAGCGCTTGCCGTCCATGCCTATCAGAGCTGGGGCTTCAAGAACCTGTCGAAGGAGCTCATCGCGGCGCTCAATCGCTGGGCGCGTTTCGTCTACGCGCCGCTGCTCGACGATCGCACCCGCAAGATCCAGGAGCGAGATACGACCGGCAACAGCCGGAACCTCCTCGAGACCGTTCATAGCGACGTACGGCGGCTCGGCGGCGTCAGCCCGCCTCGCGAATTCGTTTTCATGGATCGCGCGGCCGTCGGTCTCGGCTCAGTGTTCTTCCACCTCAACGCCGAGGTCAACTGGTACCGGCTGTTCCACGAGTTGATCGCCGATTTCGACGTTGCGACGCTGGCCCGGCGGCAAGGCGATGCACTCCAGGCGGTCGGGCTACCGCTCCCTTGAGGGCTTGTCGGAGCACGCGCGGATTAGCGGTTGCGTTCGGATCCGGCGCCGCCGCATGATGCGGCGCCTTCACGATGCGGAGCGCGCGATGCGACGGTTTCTTGTCCTCACCGGTCTTTTGCTGCTCGCGGCTTGTGCCAGCGAGCCGGGGTCGGAATCCAATATTCCGGGCATTGCCTATATTCCGCAGTTCATCACCGGCTTGCCCGGCGAGCAGCCGAATTTCGGCGTCACCGGGCTGGCGCAGGCGCCGACTCAGCCGGGATATGTGGATTTCAACAACGCCGCGCCGGACGTGCCGGAGAAGCATGCGGCATCGGTTTGCACCCTGGGATGGCAGAAGCTCGAAGAAGGGCAGGCGCCGGGCGACCCCGTCGGCTTCATCCGCCAGCGGGTGCGCTGCAACGCCTATCGGCCGACGCTCTTCTAGACGAGTTGGTCGATCCCTGGCTTTGATGGTGCAGTCTTGTCCCCGCCATGGAGGGATGCGGGCGGGGCCGGCGAAGCGGGAGCCCGAAAATGGTAAAGGCGCTTCAGGGCAGGGTCGCACTGGTCGCGGGCGCAACCCGAGCGGCAGGACGGGGAATAGCCGTGCAATTAGGCGCGGCGGGCGCCACCGTCTATGTGACTGGCCGCACGACCCAATCCCATCGATCGGAGATGAACCGGCCCGAGACGATCGAGGAAACGGCTGAGCTCGTCAACGAAGCAGGCGGGCGCGGCGTCCCCGTTCAGGTCGACCACCTGGCGCCCGACCAGGTTCGCGAGCTGGTTCGCCGGATCGAGGCCGAGCAAGGCGGCCTTCACGTCCTCGTCAACGACATCTGGGGCGCCACCAAGATGGAGTGGGGCAAGACAGTATGGGAATCCGATCTCGACTATGGCCTGCACACGCTCCGCCTGGGCGTTGTCACGCACGCCATCACCAGCCATTTCGCGCTTCCCCTGCTGATCCGGCAGCCGGGCGGGCTGGTTGTGGAGGTCACCGACGGAACCGCCGCGTACAACGCCGAGAACTATAGGGTTTCGTTCTTCTACGATCTCGCGAAAGCCGCGGTGCTGCGGATGGCATTCGCACTGGCGCACGAGCTCGAGAAATATCACGCGACGGCGGTTTCACTGACCCCGGGATGGCTGCGCTCAGAGCATATGCTCGAGGCTTACGGCGTGACCGAACAAAACTGGCGTGAGGCCACGAGCAGGTCTCCTCATTTTGCGATCTCCGAAAGCCCGGCGTTCGTCGGTCGGGCTGTGGTGGCGCTCGCGCAAGATCCCGAAGTGTCTCGCTGGAACGGGAAGTCTCTGTCGAGCGGTCAGCTGGCAGAGATCTACGGCTTCACCGATATCGACGGCAGTCAGCCTGACGCCTGGAAATACGTCGTCGAGGTTCAGGACGCAGGCAAACCGGCTGACGTAACCGGCTATCGCTAGCTCGCCGGCCCAGCGCGAGATCGAACGCAGTGCGGCGCTCCCTCGGAAAATCAACAGTTCCCAGACCAATTGGCGGCCCCGCGGCCATGCGGGTAGACCTCGTGCGCGAGTTCTAAGAGAGCGCAAATCAGGCGAAGCATGACCTCGCGCTCGACCTGATCCGTTGAAGTGGCCCTTTGGGCTTTCAGTCGCTCGACGCGGAGGAGCAATTCGTTCTCGGATACCATGATCCTCTGATCATGGCGCGAAGAGGCTAAGCTTCGGTTAGCAGCATCCTCCAAAAAGCCGCGCCGAGAGGGGCACGCTTCGAAGGAAAGGTCGCATCTCGGTCTACGAAATGAAAAGTCCCCTCTTCCGACATGGAAGAGGGGACTTTTTGACGCCGCGTCGGTTCAGGCGCGCAGGCCGATCGGCTTGTCGGCGATCTCGCCGCGTTCGACGAGCAGGCCATGAAAGAATTCGATGGTGCGCTTCAGGCCGGTGTCGAGCGGCACGCGCGGCTCCCAGTCCAGCAGATTGCGCGCGCGGGTGATGTCCGGGCAGCGCTGCACCGGATCGTCGACCGGCAGCGGCCGGCTCTCGATCTTCGACAACGAGCCGGTCATCGCGATGATCTTCTCGGCGAGCTCGCGCACCGTCGTTTCGACCGGGTTGCCGATGTTGATCGGCCCGGTGACGTCGTCGGGGGCCGCCATCAGCCGGACGAAACCCTCGATCAGGTCGTCGACGTAGCAGAAGGCGCGTGTCTGCTCGCCGTTGCCGTAGATCGTCAGGTTCTCGCCCTTGAGCGCCTGCACGATGAAGTTCGAGACGACGCGGCCATCGTTGGGATGCATCCGCGGTCCGAAAGTGTTGAAGATGCGGACGACGCGGATGCGCAGCTTGTGCTGGCGGTGATAGTCGAAAAACAGCGTCTCGGCGGCGCGCTTGCCCTCGTCGTAGCAGGCGCGGGGGCCGATCGGATTGACGTTGCCGCGATACTCCTCGCGCTGCGGATGCATCGTCGGATCGCCGTAGACCTCCGAGGTCGACGACTGGAAGATCTTGGCGCGGACGCGCTTGGCGAGACCCAGCATGTTGATCGCGCCGAGGACGCTGGTCTTCGTCGTCTGCACGGGGTCGAACTGATAGTGGATCGGCGAGGCCGGGCAGGCGAGGTTGTAGATCTCGTCGACCTCGACATAGAGCGGGAAGCAGATGTCGTGGCGCATCGCTTCGAAATGCGGGTTGCCCAGCATATGGGCGATGTTGTCCTTGCGCCCGGTGAAATAATTGTCGACGCAGAGAATATCGTTCCCCTCGTCCAATAGGCGCTCGCAGAGATGCGAGCCGAGGAAGCCGGCGCCGCCTGTCACCAGGACTCTTTTTCTCGTCGAGCTCATATCGGAGGTCCTTTAAGCAAGTTTGCGCAGCGGCGTCGGAGATTTCCGGGAAGAGGCGCGGCCGATACTGAAATAATCGAAGCCGGCGGCGGCCATGTCCCCCGGCTTGTAGATGTTGCGCAGATCGACGACCGTCGGCGTCTTGAGCAACGTCTTGACCCGCTCGAGATCGAGAGCGCGGAACTCGTTCCATTCAGTGACGAGCACGAGCGCGTCCGCCTGCTCCATGGTCGCGTATGAATTGTCGCAATAGGTCAGATCGGGCATCAGCTTGCGCGCCTCGGCCATGCCTTCGGGGTCGAAGGCGCGGATCGTCGCGCCGGCCTGCTGCAGGGCCGGCACGATGGCGAGGCTCGGGCTGTCGCGCATGTCGTCGGTATTCGGCTTGAAGGTGAGGCCGAGCACCGCGATCGTCTTGCCGGCAACCGATCCGCCGCAGGCCGCGACGACCTTGTCGGCCATGCGCAGCTTGCGGGCGTCGTTCGCCCGCACCACGCTCTCGATGATGCCGAGCGGCGCCTCGGCTTCCTGCGCGGTGCGTACCAGCGCGAGGCAGTCCTTCGGAAAGCACGAGCCGCCATAACCCGGACCGGCGTGCAGGAACTTGCGGCCGATGCGGCCGTCGAGCCCGATGCCACGGGCGACGTCCTGCACGTCCGCACCCACCTTCTCGCAGAGATCGGCGATCTCGTTGATGAAGGTGATCTTGGTCGCGAGGAAGCTGTTCGCCGCGTATTTGATCAACTCGGAGGTCTCGAGCGCGGTGAAGAGCATCGGCGTCTCGAGCAGGAACAACGGCCGATAGAGCGCGCGCATGACGTCGCGGGCGCGCTCACTGTCGGTGCCGATGACAACGCGATCGGGTCGCATGAAATCCTCGATCGCCGAGCCTTCGCGCAGGAATTCGGGATTCGAGGCGACGTCGAAGCCGCCCGCCGGGCGCGTCTTGTGCAGGATCGCCTCGACCTGGCGGCCGGTTCCGACCGGCACCGTCGACTTGGTGACGATCACGGCATAGTCGGTGAGGGCGGCCGCGATCTCCTCGGCGGCGCCGAAGACATAGCTGAGGTCGGCGTGGCCGTCGCCGCGGCGGGAGGGCGTGCCCACCGCGATGAAGACGGCGTCGGCGCCGGCGACGGAAGCCTTGAGATCGGTCGAAAAGGAGAGGCGCTTGGCGCGGACGTTGCTCTCGACGAGCTGGTCGAGGCCGGGCTCGTAGATCGGCATCTCGCCGCGCTTGAGGCGCTCGATCTTGGCGGCGTCCTTGTCGACGCAAACCACGTTGACGCCGAACTCCGAAAAACAGGCGCCCGAGACGAGGCCGACATAGCCGGTACCGATAACCGCGATTTGCATGAATATTCCCCTGACCAGCGGTGCACAGAACGGGCGCGTTGGGATGGATATTCCCGCCCGGCGCCCAAAAAACCGAATTCTACCGTACTGCCGTCAAATTATTGCTAAGGACATCGGCAGGTCGCGAGACGCTATTCTCTATGCGCAAAAGCCGACGCGACATAATTAATGATAGCCTCGGGCGCGGAGCAACGGTAGACGCGTCGCGCCGTAATTCCCTAATGCATTTCCCGCGCGCGCGAAAGGCGGATATGGGCCTCGCGTGCGGAACACTTGCGGCAATCGGCCGTTCGCCGTAGGAATTTTGGCGGCTTCAGTCATGGTCGCGGCTTTGACAGCAGGCATCGGACACAATGAGCAAGAACATCCTGGTTACGGGCGGTGCCGGCTATATCGGCAGCCATGCCTGCAAGGCTTTGGCGAAGGGCGGCTTCACGCCGATCGCCTACGACAGTCTGGTCTACGGCCATCGCGAGGCGGTGCGCTGGGGTCCCTTGGTCGAAGCCGATCTCGCCGATCGCGCGCGTCTCGCCGACACCCTCCGAAAATACGAGATCGCGGCCGTCATGCATTTCGCGGCATTCGCCTACGTGGGCGAATCGATGACCAGGCCGGAACTCTATTTCAACAACAACGTGGTCAACACAGTCGGTCTGCTCGATGCGATGCTCGCGGCGAAGGTGCGACATATTGTCTTCTCGTCGACTTGCGCGACTTACGGAACTCCGGATTCCGTCCCGATCACCGAGGATACGCCCCAACGCCCGGTCAACCCCTATGGCGAGACCAAGCTCATGATCGAGCGGGCGCTCTACTGGTACGGCCAGGCCCATGGAATCAGCTATGCGGCGCTGCGCTACTTCAACGCCGCAGGCGCCGATCCGGACAGCGAGATCGGCGAGGAGCATGATCCCGAGACGCATCTCATTCCTTTGATTCTCGACGCGGCGCAAGGCAAGCGCGCCGAGATCGGGATCTTCGGCACCGATTATCCGACGCCCGACGGCAGCGCGATCCGCGACTATATCCACGTCCAGGACCTCGCCGAGGCGCATGTCGCGGCGATTTCCCATCTCGCCTCGGGCGGCGCGAGCCTCGCGCTGAACCTCGGGACCGGTGTTGGCCACAGCGTTCGCGAAGTGATCGACGCGGCGGAACGCATTACCGGACGGCATATTCCACGCCGCGAGACCGATCGCCGGCCAGGTGACCCGGCAGCGCTCGTCGCCGATGCGAGCAGGGCGCGCCAGGCAATCGGCTGGACGGCCAAGGTCTCCGATCTCGACAGCATCATCGGCACCGCGTGGCGCTGGCACCAGCGCGCGAAGACGGGCCAGGCCGAGGCCTGAGCCGATGGCTGTTTCCTTAATGAATTCAGCTCGGAGGCCTTGGATTCCTCTCCGTTCTTGACAGTTGCGCGCTCGCCGGGTCATGTCGCTGTCATTGGAAGCCGCGGCGCTCGCATTTCTGCGGAATAGACGGGCGGCTGTCCGCGTTTCTGTGGAGCCAGCGCCATCGTCTTGCCGAGGATGGCGCTTCTGGTGTGCAGGCAAGGAGAACGACCAGGATGCAATCGGTTGCGACCGCAAGCGCTATCGCGGAAGACACCTTGCGTGAGCCGATGCCGATGCCTGTCATTGAGGTCCAGGGCAAGTTTTTCTTTGCCGGCGGCAAGAAGCATTTCGTCAAGGGTGTGACCTACGGCCCGTTCGCTCCTGGGGCGGACGGCACGCAATTCCCTGCGCCGGCAACGGTCGGGACCGATTTCGCGCTGATGGCGACGATGGGCGCGAACACGTTGCGCGTCTTCACCGTGCCGCCGGTGTGGCTGCTCGACGCCGCCGCGGCACACGGTCTGCGCGTACTGGTCGGAATTCCGTGGTCGCAGCACATCACCTTCCTTGAGAACAAGACCGTCCAGGCGGAAATTCGCCGCTCGGTGCTGGCCGGTGTCCGCAGCTGCGAGCATCACAAGGCCGTCTTCGCCTACGTCATCGGCAACGAGATTCCGCCCGACATGGTGCGTTGGCACGGCGCAGAGCGCGTGCGCGACTTCCTCAAGAGCCTCGTCCTGGCCGTCAAGGCCGAGGTGCCGGGGGCGCTCGTCAGCTACGCCAATTTTCCGTCCACCGAATATCTGACGATCGATTTCACCGATTTCCTCTGCTTCAACGTCTACCTCCACAATCAGGACGCGTTCCGCCGGTATGTCTCGCGGCTGCACAACCTTGCGGTCGATCGCCCGCTCGTTCTGACCGAGTTCGGCGTCGATTCGATGCGCGAGGGCGAGGACGGGCAGCGCGGCATCCTGTCCTGGCAGGTCGGCACCGCCTTTGCGATGGGCGTCGCCGGCACCTTCGTCTTTGCCTGGACGGACGAGTGGTTCACCGGCGGCCACCTCATCGAGGATTGGTTGTTCGGCCTCGTCGACCGCGACCGCAAGCCGAAGGCGGCCTTCGCCGCGGTACAATCGGCCTATCAGGGAATGCTGCCGCCGGCGCTGCCGCGCAGCCCTCGCGTCTCGGTCGTCGTCTGCGCCTATAACGCTGAACGGACGATGGAGCAGTGCCTCGCGTCGCTCGAGGTCCTCAACTACCCGGACTACGAGGTGATCGTCGTCAACGACGGATCGACCGACAGCACGCTCGCCATTTCGGAGCGGTTTCCGTATTGCAAGATCATCAGCCAGCCGAACAAGGGGTTGAGCGTCGCGCGCAATGTCGGCGCCGAGGCGGCGACCGGCGAGATCGTGGCTTATACCGACAGCGATTGCGTCGCCGACCCCGACTGGTTGACCTATCTCGTCGGCAAGATGCTGTTCTCCGGGCTCGCGGCCTGCGGCGGCCCGAACTTCCCGCCGCCCGAGGACAATC
>JAQGID010000377.1 GCA_028291405.1 Rhodospirillales bacterium
CCCCAGATCGGTAAAATTCATAGAATTGAAACAGTTTCCGCTAATCAACCGCGGGAATTCACGGTGCCCTGTAATTGGCCCTGAACTCGCGAAAGTCAAACGATTTCGCGACAATTTGCCATACCGAGCGAGCATGGCAGAGCGGCGCAGCCCCAGAGAGGGCGCGTAGTCGTTAGCGGTTGCGAACCACCTTATACCCATCGGAGCGCCGCGGTAAGCTGCTTCATCTCCGATCTTTTGCTGCGGTCAAATCGAACGATGGCGAATCCGCGAACTCCGCTGCTGCTGCTGCCCGGGCTCCTGCTCGACGCCGAGCTCTGGCGCCACCAGCTGACGGATCTCGCCGATGTCGCGGCGCCGATCGTCGGCGACCTGACGCGGCATGACTCGATCGCGGCGATGGCGACCGCGATGCTCGCCGAGATGCCGGACAGCTTCTCCCTCGCCGGCCTCTCGATGGGCGGCTACGTCGCGCAGGAGATCATGCGCCAGGCGCCGTACCGCGTGCTCCGCCTCGCCCTGCTCGACACCAGCGCGCGCGCCGATAGCGACGAGCAGCGCGCCCGCCGCCGCGGTCTCCTCGCGCTCGCAGGCAAAGGGCATTTCAAGGGCGTGACGCCGCGCCTCCTGCCGCAGCTGCTGCACCCGGCGCATCTCGCCGACGCGGCGCTCGCCGATCCGGTCATGGCCATGGCCGAGCGCGTCGGCCCCGACGCCTTCCTGCGCCAGCAGACCGCGATCATGGGGCGGCCCGACGGGCGCGCTGACCTCGCGCGCATCGCCTGCCCGACCCTCGTGCTTTGCGGCGCGCAGGATCTCCTGACCCCGCCGGCTCTGCACGAGGAGATGGCGGCGGCGATCCCCGGCGCGAAGCTCATCGTGATCGAGCACTGCGGCCATCTCGCGCCGCTCGAGCAACCCGACCAGGTCAGCGCCGCGATACGGGTGTGGCTCGACAGCTGATCCGCGAAATCTCTGTGCCGACCATCGTCGTTACCACAAGCGGCGCATGCCATAGTCATCGAAAGCCAACTCGTTGGATACGAGAACGAGGCTCTCGAGCATCGCCTGAGCGATCAGCATCCGGTCGAATGGATCGCGGTGCGGCCCCGCCAGCGATCCGGCCTTTTAAGCGTGGGCCATCATGATCGGCAACTCCAGGAAGCCTTGCCGGGAAACACATGCTCCCACGTCAGCTGCGACCGGCGCCGCCCCTGGCAGTTTTCCGAGACGATGCTTGGTCGTAATTTCCCACGCCAACGCCGCGCTCAGAAAGATCTCATTGGCTTCGTCGGCGATAGCCTCACGCGCGATCTGCGAAAGGGAAGCATCGCCATCCAACCACCAGAGCAGTGCATGAGTGTCGAGCAGCAATCGCATCCGCTATTCCCAGGCCTTCAGCTCTTCTTCCGGCAGAGGTTCGAAGAAGGCGGCGTCCACTCGGGCCTGGCCACGCATTGCCCCGAACTGTCGTTTCGGCGCCACGCGCCGGATCGGGACCAACTTGGCAACCGGTTTCTTGTCACGCGCGATGATGATCTCCTCGCCGGCCTCGACGCGTGCGATCAGTTGCGAAAGCGTTGTCTTGGCAACGTGTATGGTAACGGTACGGTCCACGGCGCCTCTCTTAGCTATGCACCTTCGCTAAGGACATGGGCCGCCGTCAACTCGGTGTAAGTCACTCATCGGAGAAATCGATCCGCCTGCGACGGGTCGGGCACGTAGCAAGTCTGCCGGGCGCCGAACCAACGCAGCCGATGCCGCGCGACGATATCGTAAAGCGGATCCCGCACGAAGCGCGGCAGCAGCCTTGCGAACGTTGCCAGCGACCAGGGAAAGCCAAGTCGCGCGAAAATGCGAAGCGATCCTTCGGATTTGAACCAGGCCCGGCCGTCTTCGAGCAGGATGCTGGTTTCGTAGTCTACGGGGTCGAGGCCGAGGTGCCGGTAGAGCGCGGCGCCGAGCGGCGTCTGAGCCGCCAGAAGGCGGAAGCGGCGCTCTCGATCGGCTCGCAGGATGAACTGAGCAAAGGCCGAGCAAAGCACGCATTTGCCGTCAAAAATGATGATCGGGCGGTCGTCGGGGAAAGCCGGAACCGCCGGATCGCTACGGTAGCTGAAGGCTTCGAGCGGCATGGAATCCGGCGGCGCCTGCTATGCTCCACGACGGGCTCGTCCGTCTCGGACAATAAAGGGCCGCGCTTCTTTCGTCATCCCGTCATCACACGTCGAGGTCGTGCGCGAACCTTGCGTTCTTCTGGATGAAGTCGAAGCGCAACTCGGGCTTGCGGCCCATCAGGCTCTCGACCAGCTCGACCGTCATCTTATAGGCCTCGCTCGGCGTCGCCTCGCGCTCCGGCAGCTTGACCTGCAAGAGCGTGCGGTTCTTCGGATCCATCGTCGTCGCGCGCAGATACGCCGTCGGCATCTCGCCGAGGCCCTTGAAGCGGCTGATCTCGACCTTCTGAGTCTGCTTGAACGCGCTCTTCATCAGCTCGTCCTTATGCGCGTCGTCCCGCGCGTAGAGCGTCGTCGCCCCCTGCGTCAGCCGGTAGAGCGGCGGCATCGCCAGGAAGAGATGCCCCTCCTCGACCAGCCGCGGCATCTCGCGGAAGAAGAACGTCATCAGCAGCGCCGCGATATGCGCGCCGTCGACGTCGGCGTCGGTCATGATGATGACGCGCTCGTAGCGCAGCTTGTCATGCTGGTAGCGGTCGCCGGCGCCGCAGCCAAGCGCCTGGATCAGATCGGCGATCTCCTGGTTGGCGCGCATCTTCTCGCTCGTCGCGCTGGCGACGTTGAGGATCTTGCCCTTGAGCGGCAGGATCGCCTGCGTCTCGCGGGCGCGCGCCTGTTTCGCCGAGCCGCCGGCGCTGTCGCCCTCGACCAGGAAGATCTCGGTCCCCGCCGCGCTGTCCCGGGTGCAGTCGGCGAGCTTGCCCGGCAGCCGCAGCTTGCGCGTCGCTGATTTCCGCGCGAGGTCCTTTTCCTGGCGGCGGCGCAGCCGCTCCTCGGCGCGGTCGACGATGCGCTCGAGCAGCCCTTTCGCGGCGACGGGATCGCCGCTCAGCCAGTGGTCGAAATGGTCCTTGACCGCGGTATCGACGAGCTTGGTCGCCTCCGGCGAGGCGAGGCGCTCTTTGGTCTGGCCCTGAAACTGCGGCTCGCGGATGAACAGCGAGAGAAGAACGGCGGCGCCGACCATGACGTCGTCGCCCGTCACCTGCGCCGCGCGGCGGTTGGCGACGAGCTCGCCATAGGCCTTCAGCGAGCGGGTCAACGCCTGCCGCAGCCCGGCCTCATGGCTGCCGCCCTCCGGCGTCGGGACGGTATTGCAATACGAGTGGCAGAGCGCCTCCTCGTCCTCCGGCCACGCGATCGCCCATTCGACGCGGCCGCCTTCGGGAAATTCGACCTCGCCGACGAAGGGCTTCGGCGTCACCGTGTCGCGGCCTTCGAGGGTCGCCGCGAGATAGTCCGCGAGGCCGCCGGGAAAATGCAGCTTCGCCTCTTGCGGCACGTTTTCCGGGCGCGGCAGCGCCGGATCGCAGAGCCAGCGGATCTCGACGCCGCGGTAGAGATAGGCCTTGGACCGCGCCATGCGGTAGAGCGTCGCCGGGCGGAAATGCGCCTCGGTGCCGAATATCTGCGGGTCGGCGTGGAAGCGGATCGTCGTGCCGCGCCGGTTCTGCACCGGCCCCATGTCCTTGAGCTTCGTCGTGGGCGCGCCGCGGCTGTACTCCTGGATCCACAGCTTGCGGTCACGCGCCACCTCGACGGTGAAGCGGTCGGATAGCGCATTCACCACCGAGACGCCGACGCCGTGCAGCCCGCCCGAGGTCTTGTACGCATCGCCGCCGAACTTGCCGCCGGAATGCAACATCGTCAGGATGACCTCCAGCGCCGACTTGCCCGGGAATTTTGGGTGCGGATCGACCGGAATGCCGCGGCCGTTGTCGGTGACGGTGACGGTGCCGTCGGCGGCAAGCTCGAGCTCGATGCGCGTCGCGTGGCCCGCGACGGCCTCGTCCATCGCGTTGTCCATGACCTCGGCGACGAGGTGATGCAGGGCGCGCTCGTCGGTGCCGCCGATATACATGCCGGGGCGGCGGCGCACGGGCTCGAGACCTTCGAGGACCTCGATGTCCTTGGCCGAGTAGCTGGGCGCGGCCTTGCGCGCCAAATTGTCGAAGAGATCTGCCATGGCCTCATTATAGAAAGTCGCGGGATTGCAAGGCAAGCTACGGTGTGCTGTTCCGGATGTGATCACAACATATGGTTTCGTGCCCCATGTCGACCAGTGAACCCAAGGCCTTGCGGCCGCTCGGCGAACCTGCCTTGCGCGCCATCGCCATGCCGGCCGATGCGAACCCCAGCGGCGACATCTTCGGCGGCTGGCTGCTGGCGCAGATGGACCTCGCCGGCGGCAGCGCCGCGATGCAGCGCGCCGACGGCCGCGTCGCCACCGTCGCGATCACCGGCATGACCTTCCATCAGCCGGTCTTTGTCGGCGACGAGGTCAGTTGCTACACGACGATCATCCGGGTCGGCCGCAGCTCGATCACCATCGAGATCGAATGCTGGGCGCGCCGCCATCGCGGCAACGGCCGGGTCAAGGTGACCGCGGGCACCTTCACCTATGTCGCGATCGACGGCAACCGCCGCCCGCGACAGGTGCCGCCGCCAGAGACCATCGAAGTCTAGCGGAGCTGCCGCGATGGGAGCTCTCCTTCGGCAAAGATGCAGCGACATTCGGTCTTGGGTGGGACTTGCGGGCTCGGATCGGACTTGTAGCGACGCGAGGATTTCGCCGTATGTTCTATTTTTGTTCTTTAGCAATGTCAATCGATTTTTCCCTTATTCACCCAACATGACTGCTCCGTTCCGATCCGAGGAGACCTGTTTCGCGTGGCCGTCGAATAGCGCCAGGCCAAGTTTTTGACACATCCATCGACCACGTCGCGTGCTTCAATGAGACGTCACGAACACATCAATGGGTGAGCATGACCAGCAGCAACACGCCGCAAGTCGAAGTCAAGTTCGACGACCCGAATTCCCGTCTCACAGCCCACGACGAGGCCCTCATCTCGACGGACTTGCAGGCCGCCGTCAAGTTGGACACGGCCGGTTTGCAGGTCCATCCCGAGACCACGATCAACCTGATGGTGCATGCTGATCCCGCCATCCCGACGGTCGGGTCCTCGCCCTCGGCTTGGGCGCCGACCGAGGTGCCCGGCGTCCTCCAAAGCGCCGCGGAGGTGGCGATAAACACGGGCCACCAGATAACGGCGCCGCACCCCTGGCAGGACGGCGACATCCACCTCAATCCGGCCTTTCTGACGAACGTATCGCTCAACCCTGATCCGGCGCACGACACTACCGTGCCGTCGAATCAGGTCGACGCGGTTTCGCTCTTCGCGCATGAGTTCATTCATGTCCTGGGCATGAGTGGCTTCTACGATCAGCAATCCACGTCGCCGCAAGCAGCGCTCGCCACCCAATCCAACTTCGACGCGCTCGTCAGCTTCGGACCGGCTGGGCCGGTCTTCACCGGCCCAGCCGCCGAAGCCCAAAACGGCGGCGCGCCGGTCGAGCTCACCGCCGGCGACCTCTATCACGTCGGCGATGCCACGACCTTCGCCGCCGATCTGATGAACGGCGCCCACATCTACAACGGCTGGAACTATCAGCCTTCGGCGCTCGACGAGGCGATGCTGGTCGATATCGGCTATCATCCGAACCCCGCAGACCACCTCCTCGCGGGCTTCGTCTGACGGCGAGGTGCGGGACGACCGAGCGCGGCGCGCTCGCGCGCGGCGCGCTCGTCAGGCGCCGACGATGAGTGCGACGGTCGGGGCGGCGGCGATGAAGGCGGCAATGACGATGGCGGCTACCCGCTCGCCCTGGCTCCATCGCTTCCAATCAGCTCGCATGTCCCGCATCGCCCGAGGCCCTTCAAGAAGCGGCCCGCGAGACGCGTAGCCACGATTCAGGAGGTGTCCGTGAGGACGCAAGATGTGTAGCAGCCAATGGTTAATGCAGGGTTGTCGCACGATGTATGCGCCGTTAATTCGAGAAACTATCGCTTAATTCCGCCTCGGCTCACCGGGCCGCTCTCTACTCAGCTGTCCGACAAGCCGCGCCGCGCAACGCCGCCGACCGAGTCCGACTGGCGCAGCGCGTGCAGCGGAATGCCCCAGCGATGCGGCATTCGCGGCGTCAGTACCTTGTGCCGCATCATCCATCCGAGCCCCGTCTCGGTGTCGGCCAGCGGCCGATACTCGCAGCCGACCCAGCCGCGATAGCCGATGCCGTCGAGGAACCCGAGCAGTTCGTCATAGTCGATCTCGCCGCCGACGGGCTCGCAGCGATCCGGGTAGCCCGCGATTTGGATGTGGCCGATGCGGGCGCGGTGGCGCGCGATCATTGCGGCCGCCGTCTCGCCCATCGCATGCATGTGACAGACGTCGAAGAGCAGCGATACATTGCGGGCGCCGACAGCATCGAGCAGCGCCACCGCTTGCGCCGTGGCGCGGAGGTGGCTCCCCGGCAGGCTCGCCGTATCCACCGCCTCGACGAGGATGGTGGCGCTGTTGGCCAGCGCCTGTTGCGCGGCAAACCGCAGATTGTCGACGAGCGTCGCCTGGATCATGGCGTCGGTGGCGCCGGAGGGCCGCGCGCCGACGAGGCAATTGAGCAAGCGGCAATTCACCGCTGCCGCGTAGTCGGTCGCCCGCCGCACGCCGTCGCGGAACTCGGCGGTCCGTTCGGGATCGCAGGCGATGCCGCGCTCACCCTCCTTCTCCGTCCCGACCGGCAGGTTGATCGCGACGAGGGCGAGCCCGTGCTCGCGAAGGCGGGCGGCGACCTGCTCCTTGGGAACCCCATAAGGGAAGGCGACCTCGACGGCGTCGAAGCCGCAGCGCGCCGCAGCGCCGAAACGCTCGAGGAACGGCAGCTCGGTGAACATCGTCGAAAGATTGGCGGCAAAATCCGGCATCATGACCTCGCAGCTTCGTCGTGTTGGTCGGGCCGCCGTTACCTGCTGAAGGTCGGCAGTCTTCGTGCGCCGTTGGTATTTCGTATTTGGTATACCAGAATGAGCGCGGAGTCAAGCGCCCCTGGAAGGCTTGCCAACTCATTCCGCCTTGTCTATGTTCCTTTTATGTTCCGATCGATTCGACGCGAATGAACGTAGCGGGCGAACCGGCGGGAGAATAATGCGGGTTCGTATTCACAAGATCTGGAGGCCCTTCCCTGCAATTAACCGGTAATTAAGGCGCTCCTCTACAAGATGTGGGAGTGGCCGCGCGGCGGCCAGGCGGAACAAAACCATTGGTTATGCGTTATGAGCCGTCATGAGCGCATTGATCGATAAGACGATGGTCGTACGGCCAATGCGAGGATGCCTCGCTCGTCTCGCCGCCGGCTTCTCGCTCCTGATCGTCGCCGCCTGCGCGACGCCGTCCCCGCCGCCTGTCACTGCGCCACAGGCGACTTATACCGAGACCGGCCGCGCGTCCTGGTACGGCGCCGAGCACGCCGGCGGAAAGACCGCGAGCGGCGCGATTTTCGATCCGGCCAAATCGACCGCGGCGCACCGCACCCTGCCGCTGCGCACCGTAGCGCGGATCACCAATACCGAGAACGGCCGCTCGGTGAAGGTCGTGATCAACGACCGCGGCCCTTACGTCAAGGGGCGAATCCTCGATCTCTCCGCCAGAGCCGCAAAGCAGCTCGGCGTCGGGAAGAACGGCGTGGCACTGGTAAAAATCGAGGTCATGGCCGAGGATCAGGCGGAAGCCGACGGGATCGCCGCACGATAGCGCTCTGTACCGGCCGCCCGACGATCCGCGCCGCCGCGACAGGACCCCGATGCCCCTCGATCCCCGACCGTCCAGCGCCCCACCCGGCGTTCCGCCCAGCCCAGCGCGCGAGGCGCCAAGTCAGCGTCTCGATTTCCGCATCTGGCTCCTAGCGCTGGCGACTTTCGCGATGGGCACCGCCACCCTGGTCGTGGCCGGCATCCTGCCGGCGCTCGCCGCCGATCTCGGCGTCTCGGTCGCGGCCGCGGGCCAGGTCGTCACCGCCTTTGCCATCACCTTCGCGATCGGCTCGCCGATCCTTGCCGCCCTCACCGGTCACCTGCCGCGCGAGCGGCTGATCCTCCGGGTGCTTTGCGTCTTCACCCTCGCCAACGTTCTCTGCGCCGTCGCGATGCGCTACGACATGCTGTTGCTCGGCCGCGTCGTCGCCGGCGGCTGCGCCGGGATCTGCACGCCCCTCGCCTACGTGCTGGCGACCGGATTGGCCAGTCCGCAGCGGCGTGGCGCGGCGCTCGCCGCAGTCGCGATCGGGACGACCAGCGCGATGGTCTTCGGTGTCCCGCTCGGTACATGGATCGGCCATCACTTCGGCTGGCACGCGACCTTCTGGCTGGTCGCCGCCACCGGCGCCGCGGCGGCGATCGTGCTCTGGGCGGCCCGCCTCCCGGTCGCAGCTGACGCCGGTTCGATCCCGGGAATCGCTGCCCGTTTCGCGCCGATGGGCGACCGGCGGGTCCTGATCGCGCTGCTCCCGCCTGTCCTTTGGTGCACTGCCGCCTATCTTTTCTATACCTATGTCGCGCTGTTTCTCGGCCGCCGCTTCGCGCCGACCGAAATCGCCTTCCTGCTGCTCTTCTTCGGGCTCGGCGGCGTCACCGGCAGCCAGATCGGCGGCCGCATCGCCGATCGCTTCGGCGACCTGCTGCCGATTGCCGTGTGCCTCGCCGCCTCGACCGTCAATCTCGGGCTCATCGAGTTCACCAGCCGGAGCTTCTGGGGCGGCGCGGCGGTCCTGTTCGTCTGGGGCTTCTGCGGCTGGGCGAGCTGGACGCCGCAGCAGACGCGGCTGATCGCGCTGGCGCCTGCGAATGCTCCGATCGTTCTGTCGCTGAACAACGCCACCGTCTATGTCGGCACGGCGGCTGGGGCGGCCGGCGGCGCCGTCTTCCTCTCGCTCGCACCGCTCGCCGCCTTGCCGCTCGCCGCCGCTGCCATCTACGCCGTAGCCCTGATCGTGCTCCTCGCGACGCGGCGGATCTCGCAGCCATTCTGAGGATTCTCCGCCGCCGCCGGGAACCACAGACTGGCCGCCGCGCTTGATAAGGGTGTGACGAACGAGCGCAAGATATGGGAGGCCGCGATCCTCCTGGTCGGCCGCCACGGCATCCTGGCCACCGATATCGCCGAGCGCGAGGCCTCGCGCTATTACCGACGGCAGGACGATGTCACCTGCGCCGTCTGGTGCTGGATTTCACGCGCGACTGCCGAGATTCTCAAAGACGAGCCGGAGAGCGGCGAACAGGTGCATTGAGATCAATGCGGCCGCTTTAATTGCACGGAACCAATTTAGGTTAATGGACCGTTTCCTTTCATATGGACCACGATCAGAAAATCCGGCGCGTCGCCGAGATCCTCATCGGCAAATACGGGAAACGTGCCCTCGCGGTCGCCCGTAACCGCGCGCACGACCGGCTTGCCAGCGAGGATTACTCGACCGC
Source organism: Rhodospirillales bacterium (assembly GCA_028291405.1). Taxonomy (GTDB): domain Bacteria; phylum Pseudomonadota; class Alphaproteobacteria; order ATCC43930; family CGMCC-115725; genus URHD0088. Next base: position 9,544 of record JAQGID010000377.1, read on the forward strand.
AGTCGTATGGGTGCAGGTCAGCGACGCGGCGACCCAGCTGCTCGGCCGGATCGGACCGAGCACCACGAGCCGGCACTAAACGCCGAAATTATTCGCGGCTCACGATTGGACACAACGGCTGAAATAACTATACTCGATGCTGCACCGCACAAAATGCATGAGGCAGCACGATGGCGTTTCAGGCGATTGGCTTGGCCGCAGGCCTTCTCGGAGCCGGCTTCGCCGCCGGCTACCTGCTGCGATCCCATATCTCCTCACGCCGGCGTTGGCGCCGTCTGCAGCTCTAGTTGAGTGGGCGCTCAGCGCCTATCCTCCTCTTCGGCCAGAGGTAATCGGTCACCGGCCGCGTGACGATTCGCGACAGTGATAACCATTACCCGAGACCGCTTCCATCAACCCAGCACCAGCTCCAGTTGTTGAGGCCGGTCGCAGACTGGCGCAGCGTCTGGAGGGAAGCGGGCGCGCGCCCGTCGCCGTAAGAGGCCTGAATAGACGCCGCCGAGCACGCCGGCGAACGAAGCCGCGGCGATGCGGAACCCGAGCAATCGTCTGCCGTTCGCTGTCTGTCTCGCGGCGGCACTCGCGGTTTCGGGATTGACGGAATCGACCGAACAGCCGACCGACCTCAGCTCCGGGAGTAGGCGCAAATGTGGCGCGGCGTTTACGCGGTGATCTACACCTACAACCGGAAGGAGCTGCTCACGCAGTGCCTGGCTTCGGTGCAGGCACAGATGGTGTCGCCGGAGCGCATCATTCTGATCGACAACGGCTGCAGCGACGGCACGCAGGAATATCTCGCCGCCCGCGGCATGCTCGACGACGCGCGCATCGAATACGTCCGGCTGGAAAAGAACACCGGCGCCGCCGGCGGCGTGCGTGCCGGCATCTCGCATGCCTTTCGCCTGGGCTGCGCCTGGGCCTGGGTGATGGACGACGATGTCGTTTGCGAGCCCGGCACGCTGCAGGGTCTCAAGGACGCGTTCGAGGCGAACTTTCGCGACATGAGCGAGGTTGGATTTCTTGTCAGCCGGTTGATCGGCGGCGACGGCCGCGCCAACAACGTGCCGACCGTCGACGACCGCCGTGACGAGCACGACGTTTGCAACGACTGGACCGAATTCCTGGCGCGCGGCCTCGTGAAAGTCCGGATCGCGACCTTGACCTCGGTTTTGCTGCCGCGCACGACGCTCGTCGAATGCGGCACGCCGCGCGGCGATTTCTTCATCTGGGGCGAGGATTCGGATTACACGCTGCGCATTACCAACTGGCGACCGGGGTATCTCGTCGGCGGCAGCCGCGCCCTTCACCTGCGCGGCGTTGCCGGCGAACTCGACATCTTCAACGAAAGCGATCCGCGGCGCCTCGACTACTTCTACTACCTCTATCGAAACACGACGTATCTGCGGCGGACCTATTGGCCGCTCCGCGGCCTTTGCCTGTTCCTCGGTAAGGCCGCGCTACAGCTCTGCCGCTCGCTCGGACAGAAACAGCATCGCTGGAAGCGGGCGCACGCGATCGCCGCCGGCGTCGCGGCGGGATTGTTCTTCCGTCCGCGCCCGGAGCCGCTGGCCTCAAGCGGGGAGCTATCCCTGGCCGTGGCCGGTGCACCCAATTTGCCGGACGTCTCGAAGATCGCCGCCGCTCCCTGTGCCGACCGCCTCACGCGCGATCTGCGGCGCGCGTGAGGTGGCCCGGCTCCGGAAGATCCGCGGGTCACGTAAGCAAAGGCACCGACTGAAGGCCGAGTGACTTGACGTGATCGTGCGTCTCCACGCGCCGCGGCGGATGCGGCGGCAAGAAATCGCTGAGCCAAGTCTCGCGGCGAAAATGGCGATATTGCTCGGCGCGAAGCTGGTCCGCCAATCGGCCTTGCGGCAGCTCGACATCGAAGTACGAAATGACCTGGTCCTTCGGGATCGGCCGCTTGAGGCGACATCCCTCGACGAGCCCTTCCGGCAGGTAGCGCATGGCGCTCATCTCGTCGGTGTTCACGGCTTCGCCGTAGGTCATGTACATGCCGTACTCGTCCAGCCTTTCGCCCGGCAGCAGATCGCGTTTGGCGACGGCACACACCTCGACCACCGGACCGCCGAGCGGCGGGGCCAAATTGTCGCCGAACAGCACGACGCGGGCGATCGAGAGCGGCGTCTCGAAATGGACGAGATGATACGGCGTAAAGAACGCGTAGAGCGGCCCCTCGCCCATCTTGTAGAGGTTCAGATAGTGGCGCTGCTTGGGATCGGAATGCTCGGCGAGCACGAACACCTTCACATTGGCCGGGCCGACCGTGTAGTCGACGATGCCGCCGAGCGCACACACTTCATCGTAATCGTAGAGCGAGGCGATCTCGTTGAGCGGCCCATCGTATTTGAGGCCGCGCGACATTCCCCGCTTGCGAACCTTGAAGCCGGTGGCGTTCGCGACGATCGTTTGCTCGAAACTGATCTTCGAGCCGTCGGCGAAGGACGTGACCATGGCGGCGTTCTGGCCCCACCGCTCCGCCCAGCCGCGTTGCGTCGTCGGGTTCCGATAGGGATCCTGCAAGCCCTTGACGTTGCCGATCACGCGCGGCGTCAGGCCGAGGCCCTTGACCCACCGGACCAGGTTCATCTGAACGCCGGGCTCGTCGCCGTCGCAGCATGACAGGGTGACGCCGGATCGCTGCGCATAGATCTGCAGGATCGGGCCGATCGTCGCGTCCAATTCCGCATTCATCAGAACGACGTGCTTCTTGTGCTCGAATGCCTGCAGAGCGACGCGGGCGCCGAACTCGACCGAGCCGGTGACGTCGATCAGCACGTCGATCTCCGGCGACTTGCAGATGAGAAACGGGTCGTCGGGAACGACCGGCGTGCCGTTGCGGACGGCCTCGTCGAACTTCGCCTGCGAGGACACCGTGGCGATGTCGTTGCGCCCGGCATAGCGGAAGACGTCTTCGGCCCGTGATGGGGTGCGATTGTAGATCGCCGACATCCGGATGCCGGGGACGCTGTGGACGATCTGGTTCGTCAGCCCCTGCGCCATGAAGCCGGCCCCGATCATTCCAACGCGGATCGGCTTGCCTTCGGCCTCCCTGCGCTTCAGCGCAGTGTCAATGATCAGCATAGGCGACCTCCTTCACGAGCATCCGGGCGCGAACTTCGTTCAAGGTTTCGGCCAGCGGTTTCCACAGCGCGTCCTTGGCGGAGATCTGCGTTACCAGCAAAGGCCATTCGAGCTGCAAGCGGGGATCGGCGTGATGGAGGCCGCCTTCCTCGCCCGGCGCATAGAATTCGCCGACGTCGTAGCTCGTCTCGGTATTGTCCTCGAGCACCTGGTAGCCGTGCGCGAAACGCTCGGGCACATAGATCGCCCGATGGTTATCGGCGCTCAGTTCGACCCCGATGTGATCGAGGAAGGTGGGACTTTCCGGACGCAGGTCGACGATGATGTCGAAGATCGCTCCCCGCGTGCAGCGCACGAGCTTGGTCTCCGCCAGGGGCGGATACTGGAAGTGCATGCCGCGCATCGTTCCCCGCGCGTAGTTGAAGGCGACGTTCGCCTGCGCGATGACCGGCTTCAGCCCGTGGCTGGAGAACTCGTTCTGGCAAAAGACGCGGCTGAAGAAGCCTCGATTGTCTTCGTGCCGCTGGATGTCGATTACATATGCGCCCGAAAGTTTCGTCTCGGCGAAAATCATCGTACCACCCCCAATAGTAAAATGTTCGCAGGGGAACAGTTTCACCATATTCAGGTTCCATTGTACGTTTATAAATGCTCGTTGTTAAAGTATGCCATAACATTTGATATTGATATTTCCACGCTGCAACTTGCCAATTTATTAGCAATAAATGTTAAGTGAAAATCGTTTTAAATTCCCCAGCCGCAAAAGCCGACGACGAAGTCGAACTGAGTAAGCCGCTCCTATCCCGTGTGGATTTATTTGGGCCCGTCGGAACGGGGACTTGCCGGATGTGTTCAATCCCGCTCGCGGCCAACCGTCAGGACTGCCGGCATGGTCGGCTCCGGCCCGCGAGGGGAAAACGGCGGAAGCGATGCGATGAGCACGACAGTTTTGTTGACGACGCATTTCTTTGATCCCTCGATCGAGGCCAGCTGGCGGCGCCTGCGTCGCGAGACACCGGCTGACTGGCGCATTCTCATCGCGCTGAATTGCGGCGATGAGCCGGAGCGGATTCCGGCCGCCGCCGCACTGCCTGCCGCTGCCTTCTTCCTCTGCAGCAACCGGAGCTTTCTCGCCCTGCCCTATCCGGTCAAATGCAACCCCGACGGATGGCGGCTCAATCCCGGCAACGTCGACCTCGTCTCGCTTCTCTTCATGGCGCAGTACCCGGACGTCGAGCACGTCTGGGGCATCGAATACGATGTTCATTACGAGGGCGACTGGTCGACGCTCTTTGGCCATTTCGGCAACAGCAAGGCGGATCTTCTCGCGACGGCGATCCGCTCCAACCGCGAGACGCCGAACAAGAGGGTGGTGCCGCCGCTGCAGTCCCCCGCATTTCGGCCCTATGGCGTTGCGGACCGGATGTACGCCTTCCTGCCTTTTTTCCGGCTCAGCCGGAGAGGGGCCGCGGCGATCGACGGCGCCTACCGGGCCGGCGCTGCCGGCCATCACGAGCTGACCTGGGCGACGATCCTCCATAGCGCGGGGCTCGTGCTGGAGGACATCGGCGGCGACGGCGCCTTCGTCAAGCCGGAGAACGTCAACCGCTTTTACTTCAACACGCCGGCCAGCTTCTCGCTGGGCCCCGGCACCTTCGTCTTCCGGCCGCCGTTCAGGAAGGTGATCCGCCGGGCCAACACCTTGTGGCACCCGGTCAAGCCGCCGATCGTGCGCAACTGGTACGCAATCCGATTCCGTTTCGACAATCCCCTCAAGAACGCGATCGAGACGGTGAAGCCGTATGCCAACCGGGTCTTGATCCAAGCGTGGTTCATGACCCGGTGGAACCCGCTCCGGTGAAAGCGGCGTCGCCGCCGCTGCGCCGTTCGCGGGACGCCGAAACCGCAACCAGCCATGGTCGGGCCGCCGCCCGCTCCTTCGTCTGGACCGCGATCGAGAGCTTCGGCCTTTCCGGACTCTCCCTGCTTTCCCTCGTGGTGTTGTCGCGGATTCTCGATGCCGACGATTTCGGCGCAGCAGCGATGACGCTCGGCGTCGTCCAGATCCTCAACCTCCTCGTCGAGACCATTTTTCACGACGCGCTCGTGCAGCGCCGCGAGATCGATGAGCTGGACTACGACACGGCGTTCGCTGTCAATCTCGCGGTCGGGACGTTACTCTCGGCGCTGTGCTGGCTCGGCGCCGAGACCTTCGCCGCCGGCGTCGGCGTGCCCAAGGTGGCCGCGCTCCTCGGACCGATGAGCCTCAGCCTGCCGCTGATGGGATGCGCGGCGAGCCTCATCGCGGAGCAGCGGCGACGCATGGCATTCCGGCCGCTCGCGCTCCGCTCCCTGGTCGGGCGCAGCGGCGGCGCGGTGCTCGCGATCGGGGCCGCGCTCGCCGGCGCCGGGGTCTGGAGCCTCGTGGTGCAGCAGGTGGCCAGCGTCGGCCTCGCGGCGCTGACGCTTTGGGTTTTCGCACCGCGACGTCCGCGTTTGCGCTTCTCGACGGCGGCGCTCGACGGGCTCCTGAGGTTCGGCGTCAAGTCGGTGGCGGCCAATCTCGTCTTCTTCAGCCTGCCGCGGCTCTTCATCACCGGCATCGGCACGTTGCTTGGCGCCGCTGCTGCGGGCTACGTGACCCTCGCCTTCCGCGCCATCGACATGCTGCGTGACCTCGCCGCGGGGGCGATGCTGCAGCTCTCGCTGCCGATTTTTTCGCGGCTCCAAGACGATCGCGCGGGGCTCGAACGGCATTTCCTCGTCGCGGTCGATATCTCGACCGCCGTGATGTACCCGGTGTTCGTCGGCCTCGCCGTGACCGCGCCGGAGATCGTCGGGCTATTGTTCGGTACGAAATGGCTGCCGGCCGCGCCCTATTTCGCGGTGGTCGCGCTCCTAACGCTGCAATACATCACGCGAATGTTCTCGGCGCCGTTGATGGCCTCCGTCGGAAAACCGCATTATTCGCTCGTCAGCGGCATCGTCCAATGGCTCATCGTCGCCATAGGACTGCCATGGTTCGGACGCGTCTCCCTGGCGGCCGCGATGACGGTTTGGACGCTGCGTCTCGTGGTCAGCATGCCCATCGACCTGCTCATGCTGTCGCGCGCGAGCGGCATCGGCGTGTGGCGGCAGATCAAAGGCGCCGCGGTGAATCTCGCGCTCGCGTTCGCGATGGCGGTCGTCGTCCTCGGCGTCAAGGCGCTCGCGGGGGATCTGCCGGAAGTCGTTCGCCTTGTCGTCATGGTCGCCTGCGGCGCGGCGAGCTATGGGCTGCTCGTCCTTGCGTTTCGGCGACCGATCCTCGAGAAGGCGACGGCACTCGCGATGATGAGCTTCCGGTCGGCTGAGCGACGCAGTTAGACCAACACCCCTACCGACGGCCCCTCCTCGAGTTGCGAGTCGATCTGGGCACTCTCTTCGACAACCTCCTCCATCGCTTCGATGAGACAGAGAAGCATTTGTCGCGCTAATGGGTCTTCCAGTGAAGCTCTCGTCTCGCGCAAGCGCTCGACTCGTGTAACCAAATGTTCTTTGGTCATCATGACTCCGTCCTTGAAATGCGAACGCAACTACGACCATCGACGGCTTTACCAAACGGAATTTGAGTCCATTTTTTGTCACAAGTCAAATTGACACATTGATTGACATTCGTGGAACGAAGGATGGATTTATTACGATCTATTACTAGTTTTTTAACTGCGCTTTAACCGCAAGATATAGACGATTCGAGTCCGACTAATATATTGGCCCGCTGAATGCCCGATAGCGCGGTGGTCTTGACGAGGGCAAGACAATGCCGAAACCCTCGAAGATCGCCGAACCGCTCCGCCGCCGGAGGTGACAGTCGGACGAATTGCGTTCCCTGGTCGGCAAGACAGGCGTCCTCAGATTGTTGGCGTTGCCGAAATCCTCGATGCTCAGGCCGTCGCCGCCGCGCCAAATCCGCGTCGCCCGATTAAGCACGGCATCCTTACAGGCCAGCGTACGCCTCAAACAAATCCTCGGCGTCGTTGTTGTAGCCGAAGCATGGTTTGCCGAAACCGACCATCGCACGCCTTTAGTCTCTTAAGTTTCAGAGATTGTACCGTTCTTGGAACATAATTAGTAAAGATTTTAAAGCCGTTAAACAAGCGTAAGCCATATTTAGCCTAGTGTGAGACTCCTGAATTTCTGTTTCGTAAGAGTTCACAACCGGAGAGTACATGTTGTCTAAGATTTCGTTGAGTGCTTCCGATGATATACAAGCGTCTATTGATGCGAATACATCAGGTACGTTCTTTCCGCTGGCTTCAGGTACTTACCATGGATTGTCGTTGACGCCGAAGAG
>JAQGID010000396.1 GCA_028291405.1 Rhodospirillales bacterium
CGTAGCGCCGCAGGATCGGCGAGAGATAGGCGTCGACGACCGTCGTGTCGCCGCGCCCGACGAGCTTCATCAGCGGGCTGATGCGGTTGGAGACCGAGACCTGGGTGAAGCCGATGTCGCGGGCGAGGGCCGCGATGCGGTCCTCGTGGTCGGGAGTGCGATAGCCGTGCAGCAGCACGATCGCCACTGACCTTATGCCGGACTCGTATGCCGCGGTCATTGCGGCGCGGGCGGCATCCAGGTCGGGCCGGCGCAGCACCTCACCCTGCGCCGTCAGCCGCTCGTCGATCTCCACGACTCGCTCATAGAGCAGCTCGGGCAGGATGATGTGGCGGTCGAAGAGCCGGGGGCGATTCTGGTAGGCGATGCGGAGCGCGTCGGCGAAACCCTTGGTGACGACGAGCAGCGTGCGCTCGCCCTTGCGCTCCAGCAAGGCATTGGTCGCGACGGTCGTGCCCATCTTGACGGCGGCGATCGCGGCGGCGCGGAGGTCGCCGTCGGGTGCGAGGCCGAGGAGATCGCGAATGCCCTGCAGCGCCGCGTCGGCATAGCGCTCGGGATTGTCGGAAAGCAGCTTGTGGGTAACGAGAGTTCCGTCCGGACGCCGCCCGACGACGTCGGTGAAGGTACCGCCGCGGTCGATCCAGAATTGCCAGCCGGAACCGCTCACGCGATGCCGCAATTCAGGACGCTCGCAGGGGCGCGGCTGTACCGCCGCGAAGGCAATCGTCGTCGCACGGCTGGACCTCGACGGTGATGTGCGACAGGCCGACGATGTCCTTCAGCAGGTTCTTGTAATAATCCGGCGGCTGGGGCGCCTCGCTGACCAGTGCGATGATCGTGCCGAAGTGGCCGGGGCCGATTCGCCAGAGATGCAGATCGGTGATGCGGTCGCCGGCGATCTCCAGCGTCTCGCGGATCGCAAGGGGAAGATTGGAATCGGGCGTCAGGTCGAGCAGCACGCCACCGGCGGCGCGGATTAGCGTATAGGCCCAGCTGGCGATCACGACACCGCCGACGATGCCGACGGCGGAATCGAGCCAGACCCAGCCGAGAAACAGCCCGGCGAGCAGGCCGACGATCGCCAGGACCGAGGTCGCGGCATCGGCAAGCACATGGACATAGGCCGAGCGCATCGCGTTGTCGTGGCCGTGGTCATGAGTATGCCCGTGACTATGCCCATGCCCGTGGTGATGCGTATGGCCGGAAACCTGGTCCTCGAACTCGGCTTCCTCGCGGCCGAGGAGCCAGGCGCTGACGAGGTTGACGACGAGGCCGAGGATCGCGATCGGAATCGCCTCGGTGAAGGCGATGGCGATCGGCGCGAAGAGCCGCTGCGCCGATTCGACGACGATCAGCACCGCAATGAGGCCGAGAATGATGGCGCTGGTGAAACCCGCGAGATCGCCGAGCTTGCCGGTACCGAAGGCGAAACGCGGGTCCTTGAGGTGGTGCCTGGCATAGCGATAGGCGAGGCCGGCGATGCCGAGCGCGCCGGCATGGGTTGACATATGCCAGCCGTCGGCAAGCAGCGCCATCGAGCCGAACGCCCAGCCGGCGACGATCTCGCCGACCATCATTGCGCTGGTCAGGCCGATGACGAGCCAGATCCTGCGCTCGTTGCGGCGGTGATGGACGCCGAGGAAGTAATGACCGTGATGCCACCGCTGGGTGGCGTGGACATGTTCGGTATTGCCGCTGTGCAGAGCGCTCATGGTCCTCGCCCCGATGGTGGATCACTCCGGATGACAGCCGAATTATAGGACAGATCGGGGCGGTGATGGCCAGCAGCAAGCGCGGCGCGCGAAATACAGGTGCAAAGCAGGCGGCGCGGCCCGGCGATGGCCGGAATCCACGAGGCCGCCGGTGCGCAGCGACCTGCTTTTGCAGGTCAGATGCAGGTCGCGGCGGGTACGCGGCGGCGGCGGCGCGCGGAGTGATCTGTTCGGGTTCGTCAATGTCCGCCTCCTGCTTCGTGAAGTTCTATATATGTTCTAATTTATGACCAAAATCAAGGGAATTTGTCCAGACAGGATTTGGGTGGCTCGGCGCCCGCGATGCTGGCACCATGCCCTCACCCTCCCATTGCTGCGCAATGGGCTCCTCCCTCTCCCGCCCGAGAGCGGTAGAGGGGCTTTTCTTTGCCCCTCGCCCGCCCTTGCGGGAGAAGGAGGGGCCCGACGCGGCGCGGCGGGAGGGTGAGGGTGCGAGCAGAACGTCATGCAGATCCGGCAATTGTCGTCCCCAAACCACGGTCCGCGCCGGAGCGGCATCGACATGCTCGTGCTGCACTACACCGGCATGACCAGCGCCGCCGCGGCGCTGGCGCGGATGTGCGATCCCGCCGCCGAGGTCAGCGCACATTACTTGGTGGACGAGGACGGCGCCGTCACCCGCCTCGTCGCCGAGGAGCATCGCGCCTGGCATGCGGGGGCGGCGAGCTGGGGCGGCGTTGCCGACGTCAACTCGTGCTCGATCGGCATCGAGCTGCAGAACCCCGGCCACGAGTACGGCTATCGCGATTTCCCGGCGGCGCAGATCGCGGCGCTGACCGAGCTCGCGCTCGGCATCGTCGCACGTCATCCCATCCCGCCAGCGCGGGTGCTCGGCCATTCCGACGTCGCGCCGGCGCGCAAGCAGGATCCCGGCGAGAAATTTCCCTGGGCGGGGCTCGCCGCGGATGGGCTCGGGCTGTGGCCGGATTTCGGCGCGGCGGCGA
>JAQGID010000410.1 GCA_028291405.1 Rhodospirillales bacterium
CGAGATCGAGAGGGGACGGCGCATCCCGCGGTCGATCGCCGAAGCCTTGAAGGCGGCCGGGGTCTTCGGCATGGCGATGCCCCGTGCATGGGGCGGTCCGGAGCTCGACCCGCTGACGCAATTCCGCATCATCGAGGCCCTCGGCATGGCCGATGGATCGGTCGGCTGGTGCGCCATGATCAATTGCGACGGCGGCTATTTCAGCGCGTTCCTGGAAGAGCGCGTCGCGCGGGCAGCCTATTCCGACATCTTGGCCGCTACCGCGGTGACGGCGACGCCGACCGGCCAGGCGGTGCCGGTGTCGGGCGGCTATCGCGTCAGCGGACGCTTCCCCTTCGCCAGCGGCAGCCACCATTGCGAATTGGCCTGGATCGGCTGCGCCGTCGTCGAGGACGGGACACCGCGGGTCGACGGCAACGGCGTGCCGCAAACCCGTCAATGCCTCGTGAGGCTGTCGCAGTGCGAGATATCCGACACCTGGGACACGACCGGGCTGCGCGGCACCGGCAGCAACGACCTGATCGTCGAAAATGCATTCGTCGAAGCGGAGCGGACATTCAGTTTTCACGACCCCGCGCTGATCAAGCGGCCGGGCCCGCTCTATGCGTTCCCCTTCATGTTCGTTGCGAAAGCCTCCGCGCCGGCGCTGGGGATCGCGCGCCACGCGTTGGAGGCGCTGATCGATACCGCATCCCGGAAGACCGCACGGCGCTATACGCTCGGCGATGGTCTCGAGCCGCCCAAGATGGTTCGCGACGACGTCTTCGTTCAGGACGCGGTGGGGCGAGCCGAGACCATGCTCGCCGCCGCCCGCGCCTATCAATTCGAGGTGATGGGAGATCTGTGGTCCACCGTCGTCGACGGCAAGGAACCGACCCCCGCCCAGATCGCCCGCTTCACCACGGCCGCTACTTACGTCATCGGTGCTTGCGTCGATGTCGTGCAGCTCGCCTGCAAGGCCGCGGGCGGCACCACGGTCTATAAGAAAGGGCCCTTCGATCGCTGCCTGCGCGACGTCCTGACCATGAATCAGCACGTGGTGACGACACTCCGGACCTACGAGATGGCGGGTCGCCTGATGCTCGGCTTGGAGCCGCTCAGGTGGCTGTTCTAGAGGCCTCGTGCCAGGCGGCGGTCATATCGCGGCCCGACGTACCCCCTGCGCTGATATTTTTTTAGAGACTCCGCCTTAGCCAGCGCGCGAGCGCTGGTGTTAAATGGACAGCGACGCGCGAGCCGGCCGAATGGAACCCGGGCCGGAGCGCCGCGCAGCCGGAGGGATCGCCATGGACCGCCGTCACTTCCTCGCCTCGCTCGTCGCAGCCGGGGTCGTGGCGCCCCTCGCGGCGCGGGCGCAGGCGGATCGGGCCCTCCGTATCGGCACCATCAGCCCGACGGCACCGATCGCCGCCGAGTCTCCGTTCGGCAAGATTCTGATCGAGGACTTGGCACAGCATGGCTATGTGATCGGGCGCAACCTGACGTTCGATGCGCGCGGCGCGATGGGCGACATTGCCAAGCTGAAGCCCCTGCTGAGCGAGCTGGTGGCGGGCCACGTCGACGTCCTCGTCGCGACCGGCTATCCGGCGGTGGTCGCCGCGAAGGCTACGGGCGTCCCGACCGTCGTCGCCTGGGGGGTCGGCGACCCGGTGGCGACCCGGCTCGTCGAGAGCTACGCGCATCCCGGCGGCAGCGTCACCGGCATCTCGGATGTCGCCACGACCTTGACCGCCAAGCGGCTGGAGCTGCTGAAGGAGGTCGCGCCGAAGCTGCACCGCGTCGCCATGCTGTGGAACCGCAACGACCTCGGCATGAGCCTACGCTACGAGGCGTCGGCGAAGACCGCCGAGTCGATCGGCGTCGACGTCCAGGCGCTGGGCGTCCGCGAGCCCGACGATTTCGACGGCGTCTTCACCGCGATGGACCGCGAGCCGCCCGATGCGATCCTCATGGTGGCCGATTCGCTGACCTCCCTCAATCGCAAGCGCGTCTTCGACTACGCGGCGGCGCAGCGCCTGCCGGCGATCTACGAATACGATTTCCTCATCCGCGACGGTGGGCTGATGTCCTACGGTCCGGATTGGCGCGAATGCCTGGCGCGCGCTGCCGCGATGGTCGATCGCATCGCCAAGGGAGCAAAGCCGGGCGACCTGCCGTTCGAGCAGCCGACGCGCTACTCGTTCGTCTTCAACCTCAAGGTCGCCAAGGGGATCGGCCTGCAGCCCCCGCCGGAGCTGCTGGCGCTTGCCGACGAAGTGATCGAGTGACCGACGCCGCTCCCGGCCCGTCGTCACCCGCCCCGCTCGTGGGGGCTCCGCCTCGCGGCCGCCTGCTGCGCAAATACATCGCGCTGTTCGCGGCCGTCGTCTGCGCCGCCGTGCTCGGCAACGGCCTCGTCGAGATCTGGTTTCTCTACCGCGAGCAGACCGCGTCGCTGACCCGCATGCAGAGCGAGCAGGCCGATGCCGCCGCCGGCAAGATCAGCCAGTTCATCGGCGAGATCGAGAACCAGCTCGGCTGGACGACCCAGATTCCGTGGAGCGTCGGCACCGCCGAGCAGCGCCGCTTCGACGCCCGCCGCCTGCTCCGCCAGGTCCCCGCGATCACCGAGCTGTCGCAGCTCGACGCCACGGGAAAGGAACGGCTGCGCGTCTCCCGGCTGGGATTGGACAGCGTCGACGGCGGCGCCGATTTCTCGACCGATCCGAAATTCACCGAGGCCGTCGCGCATAAGGTTTATGTCGGCCCCGTCTATTTCCGCAACGACTCCGAGCCTTACATGACCCTCGCGATGACCGGCGTCAGGCGGGAGTCCGGCGTCACCGTCGCCGAGGTCAATCTCAAATTCATCTGGGACGTCGTCTCGCGCATCAAGGTCGGCCGGTCCGGCCAGGCCTTCGTCGTCGACGCGACGGGCCGGCTGATCGCGCATCCCGACATCGGCCTCGTCCTGCGCAACACCGATCTCTCGCATTTCGCACAGGTCCAGGCGGCGCAAGCCGCCGCCGGCCGCGTCCCGGGCGAGGCGGATCGCCCGACAGTGACGGAGAGCATCCAGGGCAAGCGGGTGATCAGCGCCTCCGCCCCGGTCGCACGGCTCGGCTGGCGGGTCTTCGCGGAATTGCCCTTGAGCGAAGCCTATGCGCCGCTCTACGCCTCGCTCGAGCGGACCGGAATCATCGTCCTGATCGGCCTCGCGGGCGCCTTCCTCGCCGGCCTCTTCCTCGCCCGCCGCATGGTTGTGCCGATCCGGGCGCTGCAAGCCGGCGCCGAGCGGATCGGCGGCGGCGATCTCGGATACCGCGTCGAGGTCCGCACGGGCGACGAGCTCGAGACCCTCGCCGATCAGTTCAACACGATGTCGGCAGAGCTGCGCGAATCGAAGGCGCGCGAGGAGCGCGTCGGCCGGTTGCGGCGGTTCCTGACCGCCCAGCTCGCCGACGTCATCGAATCCTCGGGCAGCGAAGCCCTGCTGGAAAGCCACCGGCGCGAGGTCACCGTCGTGTTCTGCGACCTGCGCGGCTTCACCGCCTTCGCCGAGGCCGCCGAGCCGCAGGAGGTGATGCGCATCCTCGGCGAATATCACGCCGGGCTCGGCGCGCTGATCAACAAATACGAGGGCACGCTCGAACGCTTCGTCGGCGACGGGCTGATGATGCTGTTCAACGATCCGCTGCCGTGCCCCGACCCGTCGCTGCGCGCGGTCCGCATGGCGATCGAGATGCGCGACTGCGTCGCCGCGCTGGCGATTGGATGGCGCCAGCGCGGCCACGCGCTGGGCTTCGGCATCGGCATCGCCCACGGCGAGACGACGTTGGGCCGCATCGGCTTCGAAGGGCGGTTCGACTACTCCGCCATCGGAACGGTGCCCAACCTCGCCGCCCGCCTCTGCGCCGAGGCGCGCAACGGCCAGATTCTGATCGACCCGAAGGTCGAAGGCGCCGTCGCCGGGCTCGTCGAGTGCGAGGTCTTGGGTGAGCTCGTGCTGAAGGGCATCCGCCTGCCGGTGCGGGCGGTCAATGTGCTCGGACTGCGGGATGCGGCTGGCGACGCGCCAGTCCGATCGGTGGCGAGCTCCGCCGCGGCTGCGGCGAGAATCTGACGCCGATCAAGGTCGCTGCAACCCCTCGCTCTATCATGCCGCTCCTGGCGCTCCCCTTCGTCGCCGCTTCAGTCTTCGCGTGTTCAGAATAGTAACAGAGAAGCGTGATTATACCCTCGCCCGCTCTTGGGCGGGAGAGGGAGGGGCCCATTGCGCAGCGATGGGAGGGTGAGGGCAGCGCCGGCGATCTGGGTTTCATAGGTGTCGGCAGTTTAATAAGAATTACCAAACAACTGCACGCTTGTCTCGCATCGTGCTCCTTTCCCTCACCCTCCCACCGCTGGCGCGGTGGGCCCCTCCCTCTCCCGCCCGAGAGCGGGAGAGGGATTCGCGATCGGCATCCCAGATTGGGCAAATTCTCCTTGCTATTAACCCATAACAGTCATAACATGTCCACTCGATTTCCGGCGAGGGGTTCGAGTCATGGATGGTGGTTCGGGGTGGGTGGAAACGCGGGCGCGGCGGGATCGTGGCGGGCGGTTCGCGCCGGGGGTCTCCGGCAATCCGGCGGGAAAGCGCAAGGGCACCCGCAACCGGGCGACGCTTCTGGCGATGCTGCTCAGCGTCGACGAGAGCGGCGAGATCACCCGGGCGGTCATCGACCGGGCGCTGGCGGGCGACATGGTCGCGGCGCGGTTCTGTCTCCGGCAGATCCTGCCGAAGAAGCGCGGCCGCGAGATCGAGCTCGATCTGCCGGACTGCCGGACGATCGAGGACGTCGTCGCCGCCTTCGGCGTGACCGTCGCGGCAATGGCTTCGGGGGAGATCACCCCGGACGAGGCGCTGACGGTCAGCAAGGTGCTCGAGCGGCGCTGCCGGGCGATCGAGGCGCGGGACCGCAAGCGGCAACGCGCCGCAGACGCCGAGCAGGAGGTCGCGCCGGACGAAGCCGACCTGCATCCAACCTGCAATAACAGTCCCGATCGTGTCGCGGCCGACCCGATCGATACGGCTCAGCCGCCGAATGCGCCGCGTCTCTCGCCTGTCGTCGCCGAGAAAAGGGACCTGCATCAGGCCTATAATTTCAGTCTCCGCGAGACGTTCGCAGAGCCATCGCCGTGGGTCCGAGCGTCGGATGCGCCGGCTCTCCCGAGCCTCGTCGCCGACCCGCCCGACCTGCATCCGCCCTGTTATTTCAGCGTCAACGCGGCGCGAAGCCCAGGGTCAGGCGGTTCCGCCGGCCGATCCGCTCATAGCGGATCTGCGTCGCGAATTTCCGCATGAGGAACACGCCGAGGCCGCCGACCGCGGCGTCCTCGATCGTCGCCGGCAGGGTCGGCGCGGCGGCGCGCGTCGGGTCGAATGCCTCGCCCTCGTCCTCGATGCGGAGCGCCACGCCCTCGTCGTGCTCCAGCAGCGTCACGACGATCTCCGGAGGGTCCCCCGCCGCCCGGACGCCGTATTTCACGATATTGGAGACCGCTTCCTCGAGACAGAGGTCGAGGGCGAAGGCAAGGCGCTGCGGTTGGCGCCGCGCCAGCGCGCCCGCCCAGTCGGCAAGGCGGACGAGCTCGCCGAGGTCGCGGCGCAGGCGGATCGCCGGCGCGGCCGCGAAGGCATCGGAGGTGGGGTCCGTCATCTGCAAGCCGGCATGTGATGCTGGCCGGACATTATCCGATGCCAGCGTTCCGCTGCCAGCTATCCCATGACCGCGGCGATGGCGGCGGCGCGGTCGTGGTGGATCGGGATCAGCGCGTCGATGCCGGCGGTCTTGAGCGCCTTCTCGACATTCTCCTCGGGCGACAGCAGCACCATCTTGCCGCCGTGGCCGCGCACCGCCTTGGCGCCCGTCACCAGTGTCCGGATGCCCATCGAGGCGAGGAAGCTGACCTGCGCCAGATCGACGACCACCGCCTTCCGGCTGCCGGTCAGCGCGCTGAACCGCAGATCGATGGCGCCGGCGCCGGCGATGTCGAGACGGCCGACGAGCACGATGCTTGTGACCCCGCCGTCGAGCTCCTCGGTCGAAAGATCCATGTCGTCGTTCCTCATCCAGCCGTGGCACGAGATCGGGCGGTTTCGCCGTCATTTTCGCCGCCGCATTCGACACCGATTGTGTTGCGGATTTATGACGAAAGACGTCGGTTTACTGGCATTCGGCGATAACGGGCAACGAATTGCGCCGTCGCCATTTGGCCGAATCCGGTCTAATCTTGCGACTTATTCTATCGGGACGCCAGAGATGCCGGATCACCCCGCGAGCCCAGCCGAACAGGCCGGCGTCGATCCCCAAGCCATCGTGCCGCTGCTCCGCGATCACGCCGGCTTCGCCCGGCTGCCCGAGGCGGCGCTCGCGACGCTGGTCGCCGGCGGCGAGATCGTCGAATTCGACGCCGAAATCGTCTTCCTCCGGCAAGGCGATCCGAGCGATTCGGCCTATCTCCTGCTGGCCGGCGAGGTCGAGGTTTCGGTCGAGACCAACTACGGGCCGGTGCCGCTCGCGATCCTGTCCTGCCCGGCGCTGGTCGGCGAACTCGGCGTCTTCGCCGATCTGCCGCGCACCGCGATGGTCCGCAGCCGGACGCCGCTGCGGGCATTGCGCATGACGCGCGCGGACCTCCTGCTGGTCGGACGGGCGAATCCCGACCTCCTCCTCGCGGTGCTGGGGCAGCTCGGCCAGCGTCTCGCGACGATCAACCGCGCCATCGGCTTCTATACCCATGCACTCGCCGCGCTCGAGCGCCACGATTTCGATCCGACGATCCTCGACGCGCTGCTCCACCCGTTGCCGGAGCTGGTCGATTTCGTCCAGACCTTCCGCCGCATGGCGGAGCAGATCATCCTGCGCCGCTCGCAGCACGACGAGATGGCGAGCGCCGTCGCGATCCAGCGCGCCATGCTGCCGGCGCCGTGGCTGGCGGATACCGGCGGCGGCCGCGTCGATCTCCATGGCGAGATCCGCCCGGCGCGGGAAGTCGGCGGCGATCTCTACGATCACTTCATGCTCGACGACGACCGGCTCGCGATCGTCATCGGCGACGTGTCGGGCAAGGGCGTTCCGGCGGCGCTCTTCATGGCGATCACCCGCACGATCATCCGCCTCGTCGCCCGCGAGAACGACGACGTCGCCGTCGCGATCCGCCGTGCCAACGAACTGCTCAGCGCGGACAACATCTCGACGATGTTCACGACGCTGTTCTATGCCGTCGTCGATCTCGCCTCCGGCAGGCTGACCTATTGCAACTGCGGCCACAACCCGCCGTTGCTGCTGCGCGGCGACGGATCCAGCGAGGCGCTGACGCTGACTGGCCTGCCGCTCGGCCTGCTCGCCGAGGCGGAGTATGGAACAGGGACGGTGCAGCTCGCGCCGGGCGACCGGCTCTTTCTCTATACCGACGGCGTCACCGAGGCGAACAGCGCCGCGGGCGAGGAGTACGGCGACGCGCTGCTCGCCGCGAGTCTCGCCGGGCTCGCCGGCGGTGCGGCCTCGGACCTCGTCCGCGGCATCGTCCGGTCGGTCGACGACTTCGCCGCAGGCGCGGCGCAGTTCGACGACCTCACCTGCCTCGCGTTGGTCTATCGCCCGGGTGAGGGATGAACCCTCGCCCGATCAATCGCCGAATTGCACGGCAACGTCGGCCGGCCGTGCCGAGAGCTTGGCGAAGAAGATCCGCATCTTGCCGAGGATCTGCGCCGTGACGCCGCGCACCTGTTCGGCAGCCTGCGGCGACGCCGCCTCGGCGAGCACCTTCGTGTTGCCGAGTCGGCGCAACGCGACCAGCTCGCTGATCGCCTCGAACAGTTCGGGGCGCGCGGCGAGCACCGGCAGCAGACTCTCGGCGGTCAGCTCGTACAGCAGCGCCTCGCTCCCCGCGAGGATCGATGCGGACCGCGCCTCGCCGGTCAGCAGCGACATCTCGCCGGCGAACTCGCCGGGCTGGATGGTGGCGAGCTTGACGCTTCTTCCGGCGTCGCTGAGCCAGACTTCGAGCAGGCCTTCGGCGAGGATGAACATCGAGGCGCCCTGCGCGCCTTGGCGGATCAGCTCGGTCCCGGCGGCAATGACTCGAGGCGCCATGGCGCGGGCCAGCAAATGCCGCTCCTCGTCGGTCAGCGTGCCGAGGATCGTCACCTTTGCCAACAGCGCGGCGCGGTCGGCTCCGGAGCGATGGTCGAGCTGGCGGTTCGGCATGCCGGCGTGGAAGAGATCCTGCTTGGGATATGCGAGGGTGAGGCCGGTGCGCTCGAGATGCGTAAGGATCGAGCGGGTGACGATGTCGCGCCCGCTGCTCGGCGACAGGACGCCGACGCGCTGCCACCAGCGGACGCGATACTCGACGCCGAGCGCCGTGACGTTGCCGACGAGGACGGCCGGCTCTGGCTGCTCGAGCGGCCCGTCGCCGCAGGCCGCCTTCACGGCGCCGAGCAGGACGCGGCGGGCACGCTCGACGGGGACGCCGAAGTCGAGGGTGAACACCGCCTCGAAGCGGCAGATCTCGTCGGGGAGCGAGAAGTTGACCAGCGACATCTCGCCCATTCGGCTGTTCGGGATGACGAAGATGCGCTTGTCCTCGGCCTCGACGCGGGTCGTCCGCCAATTGATCTCGGCGACGCGGCCGAACACCGCGCCTGGACCGCGGTCGAGCAGCTCGATCCAATCGCCGATCCGGTAGGATTGGTCGAAATTGACGGCGAGCCCGGTGAAGATGTCCAGGATGATGCTGCGCAGCGCGAGGCCGATGATCAGCCCGACGGCGCCGGAGGTCGCCCAGATGCCGGTGATCGACTGGTCGAAAACCATCCCCACGATGCCGGCGGCGGCAACGATGTAGATGGCGAGGCCGAGCGCCTCCTTCAGCAATTGCGGGATGGCGCGTCCGAGCGCCCGACCGTCGAGCGGATCCCAGACGAGTACGTCGATGAGCCGGATCGTCAGGAACGCGCCGCACAGCCAGAGACCGATCTGCGCCGTGTCGGCATAGAAGACGTGGATCCGCTCGGCCGCGGCCTCGCCGAGCGCGCTCATCACCTCCGGCATGAAGACGAGGCCGAGGGCGAAGATGAGAATAAGGATGCCGGGGAGCAGCAGCCGCGACCGAAGCCTCGCCATCATAAGCGCGCGACGACCCGTCTCCGGCGTGGCGACGCCGTCTCGACTGTGTTGATGTAGTGAACCACCGGCCGGTCCTGATGCTCATGCGGATGCCGGTCACAACCGCCGGCTCAACGACGGGCGGAGTGTCGTCTCGTTACGGTTGCCGTTTTATGACAATCCCGCGGATTTGGCGGGTCACGCTGCGTTAAGCACGCGCAAACTCCTTCAATCGACCGCCATGCTGGAGAGCTGGCGCGTCCGGAAGCCGCCAGCGCCGAGCGCCCGGACGATCTCGCCGACATGCGCCGGATTGCGCGTCTCGACGACGAGATCGACCTCCGCTTCCTTGACCGGGACGTCCTGGAACAGTCGCTGGTGGTAGAGCTCGACGATATTGCCGCCGCGCTCGCCGATGATTCCGGTGATCTTGGCGAGGACGCCGGGCGAATCGCTGATCTCGACGCGCAGGCGGACGAGCTTGCCGGACCGCACGAGGCCGCGCATCAGGATCGAGGCGAGCAGCCGCGAATCGATGTTGCCGCCGCACAAGACGAGCGCGACCTTGCGGCCGGCGAAGCGCTCCGGCGCGGTGAAGAGGGCGGCAAGCGAGGCGGCGCCGGCGCCTTCGACGATCAGCTTCGCGACGCTGGACAGCACGTCGACGGCGCGCTCGAGCGCGCTCTCCTCGACCAGGACGATGTCGGAAACCAACGCTGCGACGATCGCGCTCGTCAGCCTGCCCGGCTCCTTGACGGCGATGCCTTCGGCGATCGTCTGGCCGCCGGCGACGGAAAAATTAGGTGTCGCTCCGCGGAGCGCCTGGCGCATCGCCGGATAGCGCGCGCATTGCACTCCGACGATCTCCACCGCCGGCGCCAGGGCCTGGGCGGCGATGGCGATGCCGGAGATCAACCCGCCGCCGCCGATCGGCACGACGATGGCGTCGAGATCCGGAACGTCCGTCAGCAGCTCGATCCCGATCGTCCCCTGGCCGGCGATGATCGCCTTGTCGTCGTAAGGATGGACAAAGGCGAGGCCGTCCTCGGCGGCGAGCGCGTTAGCGGCGTGCCGCGCCTCGGCGAGTCCCTCGCCGCGCAGCACGATCGTCGCGCCGTAGGCCTCGGTGCGCTCGATCTTGGTGAAGGGCGTGCCCTCCGGCATCACGATCGTCGCCGGGATGCCGAGCCGCTGCGCATGGTAGGCGACGCCTTGGGCATGGTTGCCGGCCGACATGGCGATGATCCCGGCCTTCCGTTGCGCCGGCGTCAGGCTCTTCAGCTTGTTCAGCGCGCCGCGCTCCTTGAACGAGCCGGTCGGGTGCAGCGTCTCGAGCTTGAGGAAGACCTCGGCACCGGTCAGCGCCGAGAGCGCCGGGGCGGCGATCGTCGGGGTGCGCATGACCTCGCCGGCGATCGCCGCGGCTGCGGCGCGAATGTCGGCGATCGTGACGGGCAAGGCACGCCGCTTGCTCATCGCCGCGCCGTCACTTCGGCGCCAGCACCAGAGACTCGCCGCGAACGTCGCGGCCCAGCGTCAACCATGCCAAATCGCGCCAGGGCCGCACGAGGTCGCTGTAATGCGACGACAACGGATTGCCCGATTCGCCGGGTACGATCATGAAGCGCGAGGCGTCGAGATCGTTGAAATCGAGGATCATCCGGAGCCCGGCGCCATGGCGATCGAGGAACGGCTCGTCGGGATCGGCGATGCGCATCTCGCCGCGGTTGACCGTGTCGCTGCCGCCGTCCGCGGGAATGCGCGTCTGGAGCAAGTTCCGCAGCACCGGGATATTGTCGAAGAGCGGATGCGGGAAGCTCGCCTGATGCGCGTCTCCCCAGCGCCATCGCGTCATGTCGCTGCCGTAGGACTGGCTCAGCTCGTCGAGGGCGCTATTCAGCGAGGCTGCGATCTGCGGATTGCACCCCTCGGGCCCTTGCGTCGAGGCCTTGTTGCACCATTCCGGGTGGGTCGTGAGGATGTTGCGCAGGACGAGCGGCCGCAATCCCCAGTAATCGCCGAAGGCGACGCCGAGCCGCGGCTCGAAGAGGGCGCGGTTGAGCTCGCGCAGCCACGCCGTGAAGATCAGCGGCGCGGCGCGATCGCGCGCCATCCGCCCATCCCAGCTGCGGAGCAGGGCGACGGCGGCGGTCGTCCGCTCGTCGGTGGGGGAGACGCGCAGCAGCAGCGGCAGGACCTGTGCCATCATCAGCGACATCGTATCGGCTTGGATCGCGCCGGACGAATCCGCCGACTGCCGCCCGTCGCCGTCGAGCAGCTCGGTGATGCGCTGGGCGCGGTTGGGAATGTCCCAGTCGCGGCTGATGAAATAGGGATAGCTGTCCGGGACGATCTTATTGTTGGCGCTGACGAAACGCCCTTCCGCAGGATTGACGCCGCGCGGCAGGTCCGCGAAGGGGACGTAGCCGATCCAATCGTATTCGCCGGTCCAGCCCGGCATCGGCAGCCAGCCGTCGCCCTTGCCGCGGATCGGGATACGGGCCGGCGCGGTGAAGCCGATCGTGCCGTCGACGTCGGCATAGACGATGTTCTGCTCGGGCGCGGTGACGTTCTCCAGCGCCGCATTGAAGCTCTGCCAGTCGCGGGCGCGGGCGAGGTCCCACAGCCCCTGCGGTGTCCGGTCGTCTTGGGCGAGGAACGTCGCCTGCAGCGCGAGGACGTGGCCGCTGGGCGCTGTCGGCCCGCCGAGATCGGAGATGACGGGGCCGTGGCGCGTCGTGCGGATATTCAGGTGCACGATGCGCCGGCCGCGTACGATGATGTCTTCCTGCCGCGTCTCGAAGGGGAGCGCGCCGTCCGGCGTCAGGTAGGAATTCGGATCGTTCGGGTCGAGGCGCTCGATGAAGACGTCCTCGACGTCACTCTCGGTCGTCGTGAAGCCCCAGCCGATGCGGTCGTTGTGGCCGATGACGACGAAGGGTGTTCCCGGCGCCGTGGCGCCGGCGAGATGGAGGTCGGGCGTATCGATCCGCGCCAGGTACCAGACGTCCGGCGTCGCGAAGCCGAGATGCGGATCGTTGGCGAGCAGCGGCTTGCCGGACTGCGTGTGCTGCCCGTCGACGACCCAGTTGTTCGACGCATAGGTCGGGCCGACGTTGTCGGGCAGGGCGGCATAAAGGTGGTCGAGGGGCAGTGCGCGGAACAGCTCGGCGAGGGCGCCCAGCGTCACCGGCGCGTCGCTGGGATAGGTCGGGTAGAGCTGCGCCAGCTGCTCCGGGGTCACCTGAGTCGCGAGCCGCGCATGCAGCAGCTCGTTGCGGTAGTTGCCGCTGAGCTGCAGCGCCATGTACTTGGCCCAGACCAGCGAATCGGCGGGCCGCCAGGGTTCCGGCTCGATCGCCAGCATGTAGTATTCGGGCGGCAGGGCGCGGCGTTGCGCGAGAAACGCATTGACCCCTGCGGCATAGGCCTCGAGCGAGCGGCGCAGCGGCTCCGACAGCAGGTCGAACTGGCGCTCGGCGGCGCGATAGAGGCCGAGCGTCCGCATCAGCTCATCGGTGCGCAGCGTCGAGCGGCCGAGGATTTCGGAAAGCCTGCCGGCGCCGAGCCGTCGCATCAAATCCATCTGGAAGAGACGGTCCTGCGCGTGGACGAAGCCGAGGGCGAAGGAGGCGTCGCGCTCGTCGCCGGCCCTGATATGCGGCACCCCGGCGGCATCGCGGGTGATCGTGACCTCGGCGGTGAGGCCGGGCAGCGCGATCGTCCCGCTAGTCGCCGGCAGTGAGCTGCGCAGCCAGAGATAGGTCGAGCCGCCGGCCATGACGACGACGACCAGAGCGATCGCCAGGATGCGCCAGCGCCGCCGTCTCATGCCGGCCGCCCGGCGCGTCAGAAGCCGAGCTCGCGCAGGATCGCGGCGCGGCCGGCGTCGAGGTCCGGGGCGCGCTCGCGGGTCGGCGGGTCGGCGAAGGCCGAGAGCTTGAGCGGATTGCCGACGACGCGGACCGGGCCGGTGACCGGGTCGTCGACCTCGATCAGCATGTTGCGCGCCGCGACCTGCGGATGGGCGATCGCCTGGGCAACGTTGTTGACCGGGCCGCAGGGCACGCCCGCCTTGGAGATGATCTCGATCCAGGCGTCGGTCGGCCTGGTCTGCAGCAGCGGATTGAGGATGGCGCGCAGCGCATCGCCGTTGCGGTTGCGCAGATCGTTGGTCGTGAACAGCGGGTTCTCGGCGAGTCCGGGCTGGCCGAGGGCGGTGCACAGCTTGCGGTAGAGCCCGTCGTTGCCGGCGGCGATGATGATGTGGCCATCCTCGGTCGGGAAGGCCTCGAACGGGGTGATCGACGGGTGGCGGGCACCGAGCGGTCCCGGAATCTCCCCGCCCGTCGTGTAGCGCATGATGGCGTTCTCCATCAGCGCCAGCTGGCAGTCGAACATGCCGATGTCGACCTTGGTCGCCTCGCCGGTGCGTTCGCGGTGGAGGAGGGCGGCGTTGACGGCGACGCCGGTATAGAGCCCGGCGCCGATGTCGCCGATCGACATGCCGATGCGGGTAGGCAGCTGCCCGGGATGGCCGGTGATGCTCATGATGCCACCGAGTCCCTGGACGACCATGTCGTAGGCCGGGTCCTTGGAATTGGGGCCGCTGTGGCCGAAGCCCGAGGCGGCGGCGTAGATCAGCCGCGGATAGCGCGGGTGCAGCGTCTTCCAGCCGTAGCCCAGCTTCTCCATCGTGCCGGGGCGGAAATTCTCGACCAGCACGTCGGCCTTCTCGAGCAGCGCCTCGAAGATGCGCTTGTCGGCCGCTGCCTTGAGGTCGAGGGCGATCGATTCCTTGCCGCGGTTGACCGAGATGAAATAGGCCGACTTGCCGTTGAGGAAGGGCCCGTACTCGCGCGCGTCGTCGCCCTTCCCCGGCGGCTCGACCTTGATGACGCGGGCGCCGAGCTCGGCCATCAGCATCGTGCAATACGGCCCGGCGAGGATGCGCGACAGATCGATGACGGTGATGCCTGACAGCGGACCCTTGACGGCCATTCCCGAACCTCTGGATTCATTCAGCCGCCGAAGGGTTTACCCCGGACCGGCCGGGTCGGGCAATCGGTACGTCCGAGGGGCAGAGGAAACCGGCCCGGGATCGACTAGAGTGACGCCCGCGACCGACCGCATGAGGAGCCATTCGATGCCGATGACCAGCCGCAGCCTCGCCTGCCTCGGGCCGCATGGCTTTCACCGCACGGTCTATCACGGCTGGGCGGGGCCGCCGGGAGCCCCGACGGTCGTCTGCGTCCACGGGCTCACCCGCAATGGCCGCGACTTCGACCCGCTGGCCGAGGCGCTGCAGGGCCGGTTCCGCGTCGTCTGTCCCGATGTCGTCGGGCGCGGCAGCAGCGACTTCCTGCCGGTGGCGACGGATTATTCCTATCCGCTTTACCTCTCCGACATGGCCGCGCTGATCGCTCGGCTCGACGTCACCGAGGTGCTCTGGATCGGCACCTCGATGGGCGGAATTATCGGCATGATGCTGGCAGCTCAACCCGGAACGCCGATCCGCCGCCTCGTCGTCAACGACATCGGCCCGCTGATCGCCAAGGAGGGGCTCGAGCGGATCGCCTCCTATGTCGGTGCCGATCCGGTCTTCGCCGACCGCGCCGCGCTCGAGGCCTATCTCCGCAGGACCGCCGCCAGTTTCGGTCCGCTGAGCGACGCGCAGTGGCGGCATCTCGCCGAGCACGGCGGGCGGATCCGGCCGGACGGGACGCTCGGCCGCGGCTACGACCCGGCGATCGCCGCCGCCTTCACGACCGTCGCCGGCGACGTCGATCTGTGGCCGATGTGGGATCGGATCGCATGCCCGACCCTCGTCATCCGCGGCGCCGAGTCGGATCTCCTGCGGCGGCAAGACGCCATGGCAATGACGCAGCGTGGCCCCAAGGCGCGGCTCGTCGAGTTTCCCGGCATCGGCCACGCCCCGGCGCTGATGGCGCCGGACCAGATCGCCGCAATCGACGCGTTCCTTGGCGAAGCCTTTCTCGGCGAGGCCT
>JAQGID010000446.1 GCA_028291405.1 Rhodospirillales bacterium
AAGCCAAGGCGGCGTGACACGCTTCCACGCCAAAACTTTGTACCGGGGCATGCCCCGGTACAAAGTTAGAACGAAGCGGACAACTAACTTGTTACGACTGCCGGACATCTTGACGTGTCAGCGACAGCGCATTTTCCTGCGCGAGCCTCAGGCTAATCACCATTAAGGCGCGCGAGCACAAGGTCGCAGAGTTGCCACTTCCGGAGACCACTGGGCGGAGGAGCCAATAAGGCTGGTGAGGCCTCCACGCTCGATCCAACATTCACCAGAATTCTGGAACCCCGCCGAACCACATTGCCTGTGATTCGGCATCGCGGTGCCGATTGATGGATGGTCTAGCGCAAAAGGACTTAGGGCGCGCCGGACTTTTTCTTCGATTTTCCCTGAGCTTTCGCGATGTCGAAGGACCGCTTGCGGAGCGCCGGATCGTCGTCTCCTACGAAACCATCCGCCGCTGGGTCGCCGCGTTCGTGGCGGGCCATGATTACGCCTCGCCGCGATCGACCCGTCTGCACCATGAGGTGCTCGACGGCAGGGTCGAGCCTTTAGGTCAGGGTATTATGGCAGTTGATCAGGGCTGCCGCGACCCAACCGGGCAGCCTTGGAATGGCGATTATCAGAAAAGACGCACTGTTGCCCACCCATCTTCTCGGTGACCTTCTTCGGCACAAAAAAACCTATGGCCATTTTCGAGCGCTAAAAGAAAAAGCGCCACCCTCGCTCGGTAGATCGAGCGCGGCAGCGCGTTTTTTAGAATTCTAAGTGCATCGGGAAATCCTTCGCCGCCATGCCCCCCAGCAATGCGCGATGATCGAGGCGACGATGAATCAGTTCCAGCGAGGCGACGGGCGCCGCGACGGCGGCTGCGTAGCCCATTCCCAGCGTGAGGTCGCGAATCGACCACCGACCGGGCGCCGCGTCGCCCGCCATCTCGCGCAGTCGCGCGCCTTCCCACGGCAGGCAGGACACGCAGTAGTCGTCGAGCGCCAGACCGAGGCCAAGCCCGAGAGCTTTCGACACCGCTTCCTTGCGGGTCCAGCAGCGGAAGAAGGCCAACGTCGCCTCCGGTTCCGTCAGGCTCCGGAGATCGGCGACCTCGCCGGGATGGAAATATCGTTGCGCGATGGCGTCGCGATCCGGCATCGGGCGGATCTCCTCGACGTCGATGCCGATCGGCCCGAATTCCGACACGGCAATGACGACGAAGGCGCCGCTGTGCGAGAGATTGAACTCGAGGGCGCCGTCGACGAGAGCCGGCTTGCCGGCGTCGCCCGTAACGAACCGGATCTCGCTGGGGCGCCGTCTCAACGCAGCGGCCAGAATGACGCGGGCCGCGCAGCGGGCGACGACGTGGCGGCGGCGGTCTTCGGCGCGATGAAAGCGCGCGGCGCGACTTCGTTCGGCGTCGTCGAGCAGCCCGCTCAGGTCCCGAACGCCGGTCTCGTCAATCCCGTCGACCGCAATGGACCAGCATTCTGCCGCCGGCGCCGGCGACGATTCCTGGGCACTGCTCGACCGGACTAGCACGCGGCGAGGCGATCGATCGGGGCGCCCGCGACAGTGAGCACGAGTAGATCGCGATGCCGATTGAGTAGAGGTGGATCCTCCGACAATTTCACGTTGTGAAACTTGAGTTATTTAAAGTAGATCTCGCCGGAGAATATTCTAACCAGTGGGAAACGCAACCACCTGTCGTATAACTGTTTAGGGTCATACCAAAACTCTTTGCCGGCCGCGTCCGGCTTCCTTGCCTGCATATTGATACGAGAAATCAGCCGAGTGCAGACGCATCGGCATACTGCGTCGAATAGCGACGGCGGTGCCATCGTCGCAGCAGGGGCCGTATCGACGAGGGCGCCGCCGAAACTCTCGCCATCGATCGCGGAAGGTGCGGTCCGGCTCGCCGAGACCTCTCGACACGGCGAGCGTCCCGGGAAACCTCTCCTGCGCGGTAAAACTGCTGGCGTGACGATCGTGGCAATGCCGGCGGCCAGGCTCGCCCTTGCCGGGTACTGACGGGAATGGTGGGCGGTGCAGGGATTGAACCTGCGACCCCGACGGTGTGAACGTCGTGCTCTCCCGCTGAGCTAACCGCCCCTTCCGAGTGCCGGCCGCGCTACGATTGCGCGACATGCCCGAACCGCGGCCGTTTTAGAGATTGGCGGCGGCGGCTGTCAAGGCAGGGTCTCGTCGTTGCGCTCTGACCGCGCTATTCCTCGGCTGCGGCCCCGGCGTAGAGCTGGCGGAAGCCGATGATCCCGCCGGTCTCGAAGCCGAGGGCGAGTTGCTGGCGGTAGAGATTCATGACGAGGGCGCTGATCGGCATCGGCGATTTCGTCGCGCGCGCCGTGTCGGCCAGGATGTCGAGATCCTTGAGCATCAGCGTCGGCTTGGCCTTGGGATATTTCTTCAACGCCATATTCGGGGCATGGACGCGGCGGACCGCCGAATCGGACCAGCTGTCCGCCAGCGCCTCGACCAGCCGGGAGGGATCGAGACCGTTGCTCTCGGCATATTCCAGCACCTCGCCCCAGACCGCGAGCGTCGCGGTCAGCACCGCCTGGTTGCAGGATTTCGCGACCTGGCCGGTACCATTGTCGCCCATATGCGTGATGTTCGAGGCGAATGCCGCGATCCACGGCCGCGCCTGGGCGAAATCCGCCGCGGCGCCGCCGACCAGGCAGGCGAGCTTGCCGGCGGCGGCGCCGATCGCGCCGCCCGAGACCGGCGCGTCGAGCCAGCCCATGCCGTGCTCGTCGCGCAGACGCTTGGCGAGCTCGCGGGTGCGTTGCGGGTTGATCGTCGAGTTGTCGATGACGAGCTTGCCCGGCGCGCCGCAACTGGCGATGCCGTGCGGGCCGAAGACGACCTCCTCGACGGCCCTGGTGTCGCTGATGCAGAGGAAGACCGCGTCGCATTCGGCCGCCAACTGCGCCGCCGACGCGCCATCCGCGGCGCCCTTGTCGAGCGCCGGCTTGAGCCGCTCCCTGGTGCGGCCCCAAACCATGATCTCGTGACCGGCGTCGATCATCCGCAAGGCCATGGGCGTCCCGATATTGCCCATTCCGATCCAACCGAGCTTCGCCATCGTACAGTCCCTCCCGAATGTCGCCGATGCGTGGCTTCTGCCGGAGTCATCTCATGTGGCGTCGAGCAGCGCCAGCGCGGCGGGCACCTCGGCGAAGCGGTCGACTTGGCGATCGGCCGTGATCTGTTCGAGCGGCACTCGCGCGTAGCCGTAGCTGACCAAAATCGACCGCGCGCCGGCGCTGCGCGCGGCGGCAATGTCGTTTTCGCCGTCGCCGATCATGACCGCCCCGTCAGGGCCGCCGCCGAGCGCCATCAGCACGGCGAGGAGGTGGCCCGGATCGGG
>JAQGID010000019.1 GCA_028291405.1 Rhodospirillales bacterium
CCTCCTCGGCGGCGAAGCCGAGCTCGCCGCGGATGCGCTTGTGGAGGTATTCGGCCATCGCCTCGGCCATCTCGACCGAGAGACCGTGGAGGTAGAGGTAGTCCTTGTAGCGGTTGTCGGCGAACCATTCGCGGGCGACCTCGGAGGCGCGCTGGCCGATTGTGACGACCTGCATGGCGATGACGTCGCGTTCGGGGGCGGAGACGTCGCGGAAGAAATCGGCGATGCAAAGGCCGCCGTCCTTGCTCTGGCGCGGGAAGGAGAAGCGCGTCAGCTCTTTCGTCCCGTCGGTGTCGAAGACGATGACGTCGTTGCCCTCGGCGGCGCATTTCCAATAGCCGTAGGCGCCTTGCGCGACGAGGATGTCCTGCTGGATCGCGACGTCGAGCATGCGCTGCAGGATCGGCCGCAGCTCGCCCTGCGCCCATTTCCTGTACTCGTCGAGCGAGCGGCCTTCCTTCCGGAAGCCCCACTGGAATTGGTAGAGCATGCGCTCGTTGAGGAAGGGGAGCAGCGCCTTGACCGGGACGCGGGCGATGGTGCGGGGGCCCCAGAAGGGCGGCACGGGGACCGCCACCTTGGCGTTCAGCTCGCTGCGGCGCAGGCGGATGTCGTCGAGGTCGAGCGGCCGCAGCGGCAGCGGGTCGGCGGCTCTACCGAGCTTGCGCTTGGTGTTGACGGCGCGGCCGGCGTTCTTGGCGCGCGTGTCGGCAAGGTGGGAGTCGAAATTGCCGTTGGCGATCTTCTCCATCAGCCCGAGGCCATCGAACGCATCCTTCGCGTAGGTGACGCGGCCGCAGCCATAGGATTGGACGCAATCCTCCTCGACGTAGCGGCGGGTCAGCGCCGCGCCGCCCAGCATGACGGGGACGCTCATGCCCTGGCGGGTCATCTCGGCGAGGTTCTCGCGCATCACCACGGTCGACTTGACGAGGAGGCCGGACATGCCGACGGCATCGGCCTTGTGCTCGTTCGCCGCGTGCAGGATGGAGGCGATCGGCTGCTTGATGCCGAGGTTGACGACCTTGTAGCCGTTGTTGGTGAGGATGATGTCGACGAGGTTCTTGCCGATGTCGTGGACGTCGCCGCGCACCGTCGCCAGGACGATCGTGCCCTTCTGCTGGCCCTCGACGCGCTCCATGAAGCCTTCGAGATAGCCCACCGCCGCCTTCATCGTCTCGGCCGATTGCAGGACGAAGGGCAGCTGCATCTTGCCGGCGCCGAACAGCTCGCCGACCGTCTTCATGCCGTCGAGCAGGAAGTTGTTGATGATGTCGAGCGGCTTGTGGCTCTGCATCGCCTCGGCGAGGTCGCCGTCGATGCCGAGCCGGTCGCCGTCGACGATGCGCTGTGCCAGCCGCGCCTCGACGCGCTCCTCGCGCGGCTTCTTCGCCGTTGCCGTGGCGCTGCGGTTCTCGAAGAGTGCGATGAAGGCCTGCAGCGGGTCGTAGCCATCGCGGCGGCGGTCGAAGATGAGATCCTCGGCGACCCGGGCCTCCTCCTCGGGGATCTTGTGCAGCGGCATGATGCGCGAGAAATGCAAGATCGCGCCGGTCATGCCGCGGCGCACCGCATGGTCGAGGAAGACCGAGTTGAGGACGTGCCGCGCCGGCGGGTTGAGGCCGAAGGAGATGTTGGAGAGGCCGAGCACGATCTGGCTCTCCGGCATCTCGGCGCGGATGCGCTCGATCGCCTCCAGCGTCCAGAGGCCGAGCTTGCGGTCGTCCTCGTTGCCGGTGCAGATCGTGAAGGTCAGCGGGTCGAAGAGCAGGTCGGATTCGGCGAGGCCGAAGCGGTTGCAGGCGAAGTCGCGCAGGCGGCGGGCGACGCGCAGCTTGTCCTCGACCCCCTTGGCCATGCCGTGCTCGTCGATCGTCAGCGCGATCACCGCGGCGCCGAACTGCTTGGCGAGGCGGAGGCGGGCCTCGGCCGGCGCTTCGCCATCCTCGAAATTGATCGAGTTGAGGATCGCCTTGCCGCCGTAGAGCTTGAGCGCCGCCTCGAGCACCGGCAGCTCGGTCGAATCGACGACCAGCGGCGCGGTGGCGGCGCCGCGCAGCCGCGTCACCACCTCGGTCATCTCCGCGACCTCGTTGCGGCCGACGAAGGCGGTGCAGACGTCGAGGGCGTGCGAGCCTTCCTTGACCTGCTCGCGGCCGATCTCGACGCAGCCGTCCCAGTCGTGGTTCTGCTGCGCCTCGCGCCATTTCCTCGAGCCGTTGGCGTTGCAGCGCTCGCCGATCGCGAGGAAGGCGTTCTCCTGGCGCAGCGGCACCTGGCCGTAGAGCGAGGCGATCGACGGGACCCAGAAATGCTTGCGCTCAACCGGGCGGGGGCGCGACGCGTCGCCGCCGAGCCGCCGCAGCATCGCGTCGAGCGAAGCGATATGCGACGTCTCGGTGCCGCAGCAGCCGCCGATGATGTTGATGCCGTCCTCGCGGACGAAGCGCTCCAGCCAGTCGGAGAGCTCGCCGGCGGTGAGCGGGTAATGGGTGTGGCCGTGGTGCAGCTCGGGGAGGCCGGCGTTCGGCATCACCGAGATATGGCCCGGCCAGTTCTGCCCCAGCCAGTGGACGTGCTCGGCCATCTCCTGCGGCCCGGTGGCGCAGTTCATGCCGATGATCGGGACGTCGAGGGCGTGGACGACGGTGGCGGCGGCGGCGATGTCGGCGCCGACCAGCAGCGTGCCGGTGGTCTCGACCGTCACCTGGACGAGGATGGGAATGTCCTTGCCGGCCTCCTTGCTGGCCCGCTTGATGCCGTTGACCGCCGCCTTGATCTGCAGCGGGTCCTGGCAGGTCTCGACCAGGATCGCATCGACGGCGCCGGCAATAAGGCCGCGGCTCTGCTCGGTGAGGGCGTCCTCGAGCGGCTGGTAGGCGATATGGCCGAGCGAGGGCAGGCGGGTCCCGGGCCCGATCGCGCCGATCACGAAGCGGGTGCGGCCGTCACGCGCGAACTCGGCGATCGCCTCGTGCGCCAGCTCGGCGGCGCGCTTGTTGAGGGCGAAGGCCTTGTCGGCGAGGCCGAACTCGCCGAGGGTGATCGGCGAGCCGCCGAAGCTGTTGGTCTGCACGGCGTCGACGCCCGCGGCGAGATAGCCGCGGTGGATCTCGCGGATGAGGTCGGGCCGGCTCTCGGTCAGGATCTCGGTGCAGTTCTCATGGCCGAAGAAGTCGCGCTCGACGTCGAGCTCGCGTGCCTGTGCCTGCGTCCCCATGGCCCCGTCGCAGAGCAGCACGCGGTCCCTGAGGAAGTCGAGAAGATGCGCCATGTAAATGTCCTCGGGGTCAGACGGCGAGCGCGGCGAGCGCCGGGGCGGCGGGCCGGCGGACACCGATCATGTGGCAGATCGCGAGCGTGAGATCGGCACGGTTCAGCGTGTAGAAATGGAAATCGCGCACGCCGGCATCCTGCAGACGGAGGCATTGCTCGGCGGCGAGCGCCGCGGCGACGAGGCGGCGCGTCTCGGGATCGTCGTCGAGTCCCTCGAACTGCGCCGCCATCGTCGGCGGGATCGCGGCGCCGCAGGCGGCGGCGAATTTCCGGACCTGCGCGACATTCGTCACCGGCAGGATGCCGGGGACGATCGGCACCGTGATGCCGGCGGCGCCGGCGCGGTCGAGGAAGCGCAGATAGACGTCGGGGTCGAAGAAGAATTGCGTGATCGCCCGCCGCGCGCCGGCGTCGATCTTGCGCTTGAGATTGTCGAGATCGGCGGCGGCCGAGCGCGCCTCGGGATGGACCTCGGGAAACGCGGCGACGCTGATCTCGAAATCGGCGATGCGGCGCAGCCCGGCGACGAGATCGACGGCATGGGCATAGCCGTCGGGATGCGGGACGTAGCCGGCGGTGCCGGCCGGCGGATCGCCGCGCAGGGCGACGACATGGCGGATGCCGGCGTCCCAGTAGCGCCGCGCCACGTCGTCGATCTCGCCGCGGCTTGCCGCGACGCAGGTCAGATGGGCAGCCGCCGGGATTCCGGTCCGGTTCTGGATGGCCGCGACAAGCCTGTGGGTCCGGTCACGAGTCGTGCCGCCGGCTCCGTAGGTAACGGAGACAAAATTGGGCCGGAGTGGTGCCAGGAGATTCAATGACTTCCACGCATTTTCCTCCATTTCTGGGGTCTTCGGGGGGAAAAATTCGAAGCTGACGCGGATCGTCCCACTGCCCACTTTGGCCAGATTATCTCGTGATGCGTCGCCCATTTTCGCCTCCTGGCGCAAAAATATGGCGCAAGCTTAGGGCAAAAACAGGGATGCGACCTTGCGGAGTGATGCGGGATTACGTTAGCGTCCGCAAGAAAGCCGCGATATCCCGGCACTCGGAGCAGGAAAATGGCGAAAGTGGGCAAAACGTCGCAGTCGACGTCGGCTTTGGCCGGAATGCCGAGCCTCGACGGCTTCGACCGCAAGATCCTGACGGTGCTGATCGACAATGCAAGGATGAGCAACGTCGAGATCGCGAAATCGGTCGGGCTTTCCGAGGCGCCGTGCTCGCGGCGGATCCGGCGGCTGGAGAGCGAGGGGGTCATCCGCGGCTACCACGCCGACCTCGATCCCGCCGCCGTCGGGCTCGGCTTCATCGCCTTCGTGACGCTCGTCCTCGACTATGTCACGGCGGCGACCGCCGACGAGTTCGCCGAGGCGATGCGCGCCATCCCCGAGGTCGTCTCCTGCCATATCGTCTCCGGCGGCTACGACGCCCTGCTGCACGTCGCCGCCAAGGACAGCCAGACCTATTCCGAGATCGTCTTCGACAAGCTGCGCCGCATCCCCGGCGTCAAGGATGTCCGCTCCAGCTTCGTCATGCGGACCCTCAAGGAGGCGCGGGGGCTGCCGCTGCCGCACTGAGCGGCCGGCAGGATATTAACGAAAAGAAGATAAATTCAGCGGCATCTGCAAGGTCCCGGCTGCTGTCTCGTCCGAGCGCAGGCCGGACTCACGAACGAGCTCATGACCGGACGGAGACGTAGAATTTCACGGCACGGCAGACGCATCCCGGTCGAATCCCAAGTCTTCCCAATGCCTTGGCGCAGATGATGCGAACTTACGTCTCTCCCACGGGCCACCCGCCGCGCAGCATACAGTTCTGGCTGAGATGGTTGGTTCTTGCGTGCACGCTTCCCGCCGCGCTGGTTGCCGGGTTCCTCATCCTGGAATCCTATCAGCGGGAGCGCGCGAGTACCGAGCGCGACGTCATCGCCACCGCCCGAGCGCTCATGCAGGCGGTCGACGCCGATTTGCTCGGGATCCAGTCCGTCGTCCAGGTCCTCGCGCTCTCGCCGCATCTCGCGTCTGGAGACCTGCACGCGTTCTATGACGAGGCGCAGACAGCCCTGCTCACCAGCCATGCCGGCAACACCTTCGTGCTCAAGGATCTTTCCGGGCAACAGATCGTCAATACGTCGCGGCCGTTCGGCGCCGCTCTCCCCCACGAGGCCGACCCGAACCAGATCGGGCGCCTGATCAGGACCAAAAAGCCGGCGATTTCGGACTTGTTCGTCGGTCCCGTCGCGGCACGGCCGCTGGTGACGATCGAAACCCCCGTGTTCGTCGACCACGAGATGACCTACGCCGTCGGCACCGGCCTCTTCCCGGAACGAATCGGCGACATCCTGCGCCGGCAGCGAATCCCGCCGGATTGGATCGTGGCCGTCTTCGACCGCTCCGGCCACATCGTGGCGCGGACGCAGAATCCGGAAGGTTTCATCGGCAAGACCGGCTCGCCCGAATTCCAGCAGCGGACGTCGGGTGCGCTGGAGGGCGCCTACGAAATGCCGACCCTCGACGGCGTCCCGGCCGTCGGCGGCTTCAGCAAATCGTCGACGACCGGTTGGATGATCGCATTCGACATTCCGAAGAGCGGGCTGGTGGCCAATCTGCAGCGCTCTCTGCTGCTCAACAGCCTGACTGCGCTGGTCATTCTCCTGCTCGGGGCGGCGCTGGCGCACAACATCAGCAGGCGGATTACCCGATCGCTTCGGGCCTTGTCCGCGCCGGCAGCGCAGCTCGGCACCGAGGCGCCGGTCGAAATACCGCGGCTGGAGATCACCGAGGTGGACGAGCTCGGCCGCGCGCTCGTCAATGCCTCGCAGCTGCTCGACGAGCGGGCGCGGCAGCGGGATCAGGCCGCGTCGAACGAGCGGCGGATGCTGGCGGCGAAGGAGGTCGCCGACGAGGCCAACCGGATGAAATCGGAGTTCCTCGCCCTGATGAGCCACGAGCTGCGGACGCCGATGAACGGCATTCTCGGCTTCGCCCAGCTGCTCGACGCGCCGAATTTCGGCGCTCTCAACAAAAAGCAGAAGGAGTTCGTCGATCACATTCTGTTCAGCGGAAAGCACCTGCTCGAGCTGATCAACGACGTGCTCGACCTCAGCTCGGTCGAAGCCGGCAAGATGAGCATCGCGATCGAGCGCGTCGATCTCGTGCCGTTGATGAAATCGGTGATCGCGACGCTCGAGATGTCCGCCGAGAAAGCCGAGGTCGAGCTGGTCTCGCAGGATTTCGGCCGCGCCATGCCGCCGATCCTGGCCGACCGGGTTCGTCTGGCGCAAATTCTCATCAATCTCGGTTCCAACGCGATCAAGTACAATCGGAAGAACGGCAGGGTCAGCTTTTCCTACGATCGGCTGGCGGATGAACGGGTGCGGATCGCCGTATCGGATACGGGCATCGGCATCCCGGCCGAACGGCAGGACGAGCTCTTTCGGCCGTTCAGCCGGCTCGGGATCGAGCACACCGCGATCGAAGGGACGGGAATCGGCTTGGCGCTCAGCCGCCGCATCGTCGAGCTGATGGGCGGGACGATCGGCTTTTCCAGTCGGCTGGGCGAAGGGAGCAGCTTCTGGATCGAGATTCCTGTCGCCGTCGCACCGAAGCCCGAGGCGCGGCTCGCCCTGCCGGCCCCTGCCGCGATGCGCCGGCCGAGCTTTTCCGTCCTCTGCATCGAGGATAATCCGGCGAATCTCGATCTCGTGCGCAATATCCTGGCGACGCTGAACGGCGTCACCATGCTGGCGGCGAGCGACGGTCCGACGGGATTGCGTCTGGCGAAGCAGCACCGCCCCGATGTGATCATCGTCGACATCAACCTGCCGGGCTTGAGCGGCTTCGACATCCGGCAGCAGCTCGGCAGCGATCCGGAGCTCGCCGCGATCCCCGTCCTGGCGCTCAGCGCCGGCGCCTTGCCGCGGGACGTCGAGCGCGGCATCGAGGCCGGTTTCTTCCGCTATCTCACCAAGCCGCTCGACGTGAACTTGCTCCTCGCCGCGATCGATGACGCGCTGTCCAGCCGAACCGAAACCCGCCGGCGCAGCGAGCCCGTGGCCTGACATCCGCCGACGAGGCCGTCGCGCTCGAGCGGCCGCCCTGGCGACGCCAATTAAAGTTCCGTTGCATCTTCACCGAAAGGCAGCTTCACTAAGGGAGAGCTAACCAGCATTATGGCTGCCGGCAGCATCACGCTGTCGCGGGGAGGAGTCTCGAATGCGGACGTTGCAGGTCATTGCCGCGGTCGGTGCCATCACGACGGTGCTGGCGGCCACGTCGCTGCGCGCCGAGACGGTCACGGTGGCGAGCGCCGGCGGCGCCGACAGCGCGCCGTCGTTCATCGCCAAGGAGGAAGGGTTCTACGCCAAGCACGGGCTCGACGGGAACGCCATGCTGATGCCGCTGATGCCGACGATCCCGCCGGCGATGATGGCGAATGCGGTGCAGATCGGGGCGATCAACCCGACGACGCTACTGCAGGCGATCGACGGCGGGCTCGACCTCGTCGCCCTGGCCGGCGGCTCGGTCATCGCGCACAGCCTCAGCAACATCGGCGCCGTCGCCGGCGCCGAATCCGGCATCGCGACGCCGCAGGATTTCGTCGGCAAGAAGGTTGCCGTCCCCGGCCTCGGCGCCGTCATGCACGTCATGTTCCGCTATTGGCTGACCGAGAAGGGCGCCGATTTCAAAAAGGTGAATTTTGTCGAGGTCTCGCTGCCGAACATGCGCGACGTGCTGTCCAAGGGGACGGTCGACGGCATCGTCGCGATCGACCCCGTGATGTCGCAGATCGTCGAGTCCAAGGTCGGCTCGGTATGGCGGCTGATTCCCGACATGCCCGAGGGGCAGACGATCCTGCTTTACGCCGCGACGCGCGATTGGGCCGAGAAGCACCCGAAGGACGTCGCCGCCTTCCGCGCCGCCATCGCCGAGGGCGCTGCTTTCGTGACCTCCGACCCCGACAAATCGCGCGAGGACCTCGGCAAATACCTGAAATTCCCGCCCGCCGTGCTCAAGACCATCAAGATCGGCGTGCAGGAACCCAATCTCACGACCGCGCAGCTCGCCTGGTGGGTCGACGTGATGGAAAAGCAGGGCATGCTGAGCACCAAGATCGACGTGAAGAAGATCATCGTCGAGTGACTGCCGTATAGAAACCGCATGCGGCGCCCGGCTCGGCGCCGCCGACCGAGGGAGGAACCGATGCCCGTGATCAAGATCCAGGAGATCGCCTACGGCCGCCTGCGAGTCCCCGATCTCGACGTGATGGAGGAGTTCCTCGTCGATTTCGGAATGGTCCGCGCGGCGCGCACCG
The DNA here is from genome assembly GCA_028291405.1 of Rhodospirillales bacterium. Lineage (GTDB taxonomy): Bacteria > Pseudomonadota > Alphaproteobacteria > ATCC43930 > CGMCC-115725 > URHD0088. The sequence goes on from JAQGID010000019.1 coordinate 8,590, forward strand.
CCGACCGGCTCTACATGCGCGGCACCGGCATCGACCATCATCTCCACATCAGCGAGAAGAGCGATTCCGCGGGGCTCGTCGGATTCGCCTTCTACGCCGCGAGCGAAGAGGATCTGCATCGCCTCGCCAAAGTCCCGGGCGCCTCGGCGGTCGAGAATATCGACGAGCCCGGCGGCGGCAAGCGGGTGCGGCTGCGCGAGCCGAACGGCTATCAGATCGAGATCGTCCACGGGATCGAGAGCGCGACACCGATCCACGTGCCGCGGCTGCCGCTCAACACCGCCGACGAGCCTTACAAGCGTCCCGGCACTTTGATGCGGGTGAAGCGCGGCCCGTCGCACGTCAAGCGGATGGGCCATGCCGTGCTGTGCTCGCCGAAGGTCAAGGAAACGGTCGGTTGGTTCCGCGAGATGCTCGGGCTGATCGGCTCGGACGACGTCTATGCCGGCCAGAAGGACAACATTCTCGGCTCCTTCAACCGCGCCGACCGCGGCGAGGATTACGTCGACCACCACATCCTCTTCTGCCTGCACAGCGAGAAGGCCGGGCTCAATCATTTCTCCTACGAGGTGCACGACGTCGACGACGTCTTCATCGGCCACGAGTATCTCGAGAAGAAGGGCAAGTACCAGCATATGTGGGGCATCGGCCGCCACCTGCTCGGCAGCCAGATCTACGACTACTGGCTCGACCCGTGGAAGCAGATGCACGAGCATTGGACCGACAGCGACCGGCTGAACGTGCACAATGCCTCGAACCTCGTTCCGGTCGAGGAAGGCTTGGATTCGCAATGGGGTCAGGCGGCACCGGAACGCGTGCGGGTGCAAGTCAGCCCGTGACGCCGACGACGTGCGGGGCGGGCGCTGAATGGCGCTGCTCCTGACGCCGCTCGGGCCGCCGCCGGAATGGCTCCGTCACTTCAAGGCGGAGCTGCCGGACCTCGAGGTGCGGCTGTGGCCTGAGGTCGGCAATCGCGAGGAGATCGAGATCGCCGCGGTCGGCAGCCTGCCGCACGGCGAGCTGGCGCTTCTGCCGAAGCTGCGGATGATCGCCTCGCTCTTCGCCGGGCAGGACCTGCTGCTCGGCGATCCGCGGTTGCCCGACGTGCCGATCGTGCGGACCGACACGGCGGAGGGCAGCCAGAGCATGACCGAGACGGTGCTGCTGCACGTGCTGCGGCATCACCGCTTCCTGCCGCAGTACCACGACCAGCAGCAACGCCGCGCGTGGAAGCCGCTGCCCCGGTTGCGGCCGCGCGATACCAGGGTCGGGATCATGGGGCTGGGACCGCTCGGCCTCGCCGCCGCCAGGACGCTGCGCGACTACGGCTTCGACGTTGCCGGCTGGGTGCGGCGGCCCCGCGAGGAGCCGGGAATCGCCATCTTCCACGGGCCGGATCAGCTCGCCGCCTTCCTGGCACGCAGCACGATCGTCGTCAATCTGCTGCCGCCGACGCCGGCGCTCCGCGACGTGCTCAACCGCGAGACTTTTGCGCTGTTGCCGAAAGGCGCCTCGGTCATCAACCTCGGCCGCGGCACGCATGTCGTCGACGCCGATCTCATCGCGGCGCTCGACAGCGGCCAGCTCGGCGCCGCGACGCTCGACGTCTTCCGCCAGGAACCGCTGCCGCCGGAGAGCCCGCTCTGGGCGCATCCGCGCATCAGCGTCATGCCGCATGTCGCGCGCAGGCTCGAGATTGACGAGATCGTGCCACGCATCGCCGAGAACGTGCGCCGGCTGGATGCCGGCCAGCCCCTCGTCAATCTCGTCGACCGTGGGCTAGGGTACTGAAAATGGGCGGGTACTGAGATGCCGAGCATTCGAACCGCGGACGGAATCGCCCTCGCTGTCGAGGATCAGGGCAGCGGCGTGCCGATCGTCTTCGTCCACGAGTTCGCCGGCACGATCCGATCCTTCGATCCGCAGGTGGCGACGCTGCGCAGCCGTTTCCGCTGCATCGCTTTCAACGCCCGCGGCTACCCGCCGTCGGAGGTGCCGCCATCCGTCGAGTCGTATTCGCAGGACATCGCCGCCGCCGATATCGGCGCGGTGCTCGACGGTCTCGGGATTACCGAAAGGGCGCATCTCGTCGGCGTGTCGATGGGCGCGGCCTCGGTAGTGCAATTCGCGCTGCGCCATCCGGAGCGGGTCCGCTCGATCACGCCGGTCAGCATCGGGACGGGCTCGGACGCCAAGCCCGAGGAGCACCGGGCGCAGATGGAGGAGACGGCGCGGCTGATCGACGAGCAGGGCATGGCCGCGCGCGCCGCGGCGA
>JAQGID010000032.1 GCA_028291405.1 Rhodospirillales bacterium
GGTTGCCCGGGTTTGACCATGGGATGGTCGACGATCTCCAGAGCGGCGGCGTACAGATCGGTTAGTAGCCGAGTATGGACCGGTAACGGACGCGGGCGATGCCAGCCCGGCGCAAGGCATCGCCACGCGTCTCGCCGCCCGCCTGGGTCAGCCCGCAGCTTCGTCTACGACGGTGCCGAGGACCGCAGATGCCCGATGCCATTCGATTGGGGATACGTTGGACGATCGGTGATGTCAGTGATCGCGGTTTCGAGGCCTTGCGGCTCTCGATCTGGGGCGCCTATGGCATCTTCGGTCCGGTAGCGCAGTACGGCGTATGCGTCAACTCAGTCGGGCTGACGGAGGCCCGCGATCGGACCGGACCTGTGCCGACGCTCGTGGAGTGGCACCTCAGCGATGGCCGGACACCGGAGTTCCTGCGCTCTCACCTCGACGATGGCTTCGCCGAGGGGGTCGCCTGGAAACTGGCGCCGCTGCGTCTTTTCCCCTCGCTTCACGAGATCGCCCTCGACAACGACTGCATCATCTGGGCGATGCCGCCGAGCATAAGGCGGTGGCTCGATGGCGACGGAGGAGCCTGCCTCTTGGCCGCCGACGCGGCGCCGGGTTTCGGACAGTTCGCGGAAGTTTGCGGCCCCGCGCCGCGGAACACAGGCATTCGCGGGCTGCCGCCGATGTTCGATCTCGGCAAGGCTTTGCAGCGGGTTCTTGCAGCCCATCCGGTTCGCCTCGTTTCCGAGCTCGATGAACAGGGCCTGCAGGTCGCGGCGATGTCGGCGATGCTTCGGCCGGAAATCGTGACGACCGATGACGTGGCGATCTGCTCGCCATCGCCGCCGCATGTTCAGCACCTCGGCCGCTGCGGCGCGCACTTCGTCGGCCTCAACATGAAGCATCCGCGTCCCTGGTACGATCAATCACGCCTCAATGTCATCGCCGAGCTATGGGACGCACGCAAGCACGCGATCTACGCGGCTGTCGGATTGCCACCAGCGAGCGACCCAGGGATTTCTCGAGGACCCATTGGTCCAGGTCCATATCGGCTGGTGCGCCTCCGGGATCGGTGTAGCGCCATTTGCCACAGTGCTCGCCGACGCGCCGATAGCCGAGACGCCGGTAAAGTGCCTCCGCCCGGTCGTTATTCTTTTCTACGGCGATCGCGACGGCGTTGATCCCGGCGGCCCGGATCCGGGCCTCGCAGCTGGCGATCAGGCGTCTGCCGATTCCCGCGCCCTGGAGACCGGGAAGGACGCGAACCGCCCAGAGCAGCGCCGTTGCTGGCGCAGGCCTGAGGTCGACCCAGGCTTGGCCAACGGGAAAACCTCCGGAATCCGCAACGAGAAACACCGCCTCGCCCCGTTCGGCCGCGGCGAAGGTATCGTGAATGATAGCCCGGTGTCCGCCGAACCAGCCCGACCATTCCAAAGGGGCTAGATCGTCCCGCCGCGCCGCGCGGATGGCGATCTCGACCGAAGTGCGAAATCTTTCGTCCTCCAATCACGAAAGCCTTTCATCCAGCCGGAGACGGCGCATCGAGTTCGGCCGGTCGATTGCACCCCAACGATATTTGTAAGGCTCACTGCCGCGCATGAAATCGAACGCAGTCGCGCCCTCGCGACGGGCATGGTCGATGGCGGCCGCCACGATCATGGTGCCGGGGCTGAGCTTGGCGAATTCCGGATCGAAGCCGCTGAGATAAAAATAGGTCTGCCGGTGGGCATGGAAAGCGTAAAGCACGGCAGTGATCCTGTCGTCGATGCGCAACGCATGCAGCCGCAGGACCCCGCTTCCCAGGAGCCGTCGCGCCGCGGCGCGGTGAAAGACTTCGTCGCCCGGGCCATCGAATCCGCTGCGGAGCCCCTTTGCGTTCCACCGCCGGCGATGGAAGCGGATCAGGGCCGCGAAGATTTCCTCGAAGTCGGCGCTGCCGGCGAGAACCGTATTGAGCCGCCCCTGTCGCGCTGCCCGGCTTCGGTACTGCTGGGCCTGTCTCCAGATGCCGTCGCACGTTGCTGGCCGTGTCAGGTCGAGCACCGGACATGTTTCCTGCAGCAGGATCTCGCTTCGCAGCGGCCCCGTCCCGGCCGCGGTGAGCAGCGCGGCGCCGGGTCTCATCTGCTGCCATTCGCAGCAATCCCATCTGTCACGCTCCGTCACCAGGCAATGGAGCGTCGCCGCTGCGATGGGGCGGGCCAGCTCTCTTGCGTAGAGCAGATCGAGATAATCGGAATTTCCCGTGCCGAGCAAAAAGAGGCGGCGCTCGGGCGCTTCGCCATAGACATAGAAGAGTGCGAGGCCGACCAAATCGCCGCGCGCTCGCATCGCCCAGCAAAGCAGCGGGCCTTCGAGATAAGTCTCGCACCAGGGGAGGAGCCATTCCGGGGACTGGAATGGCGTCGCATCAGGAGACATCAGCCAGAGCCGCCGCCACTCCGGAACGATCGCCGCGAGTTCGTCGGGCGACCGCAGCCGCTGAAGCGTCAGGGCCTGACCGCAGTCAACCCCGTCCCATCGCGGCTCACCCACGGAAGCTGGCGTTGCAAAACTTAGGGCCGCTTCCCGCTGCATGCGGCGATCCACGATTTCTGCGATGCAGTGTCAACTGCGGGCGGGTTGGCGGCGTTCCCCTGATGCCGTGATCATATTCCGGCGGGGCTGAGGAATGCGCTACGCACGTTTTCCGGAAACGGCGCTCGTCGTCGCCGCTCACCCCGATGACGAGATCATCGGGGCCGGCCTGCTGATCGGGCGGTTGAGCTGCGCTGAGGTGGTCCATGTCACCGATGGCGCGCCGCGCAATAATCGCGACGCTCGGGCAGCGGGGTTTGCCGGCTGGAATGATTACGCGGCAACCCGGCGGGCCGAGGCTGAGGCCGCGCTGGCGCTCGTCGAGGTCCAGCCGGACCACCTGCTCCGCCTCGGCGTGCCCGATCAGGGGGCCAGCGATGTCCTTGCGGAAACCTCCCGCCGTTTGGCGGAGGTAATCGGGAGCCGTAGCTTCGGCGCGGTCGTGACGCATGCGTATGAGGGCGGACATCCGGATCATGACGCGACTGCGTTCGCGGTACATGCCGCCCGTCTTCTGCTGCGAGCTGGGGAGCATCCTACACCGATCCTGCTCGAGATGACCGGCTATCATGCCGCCAATGGCGCTCTCGCCAGCGGGACCTTCATCCCGAACGCAGAGGCAGGCCCGACGATGCTTCTGGAGCCGGATGCGGGCGAGCTCAGCCGCAAGCAGCGCATGATCGACTGCCACGCGACGCAGCGCGCGGTTCTATCGCAATTTCCGATCGGTCCGGAGCGTTTTCGGCGTGCTCCACGTTACGATTTCCGTCACCCGCCGCATTCCGGAGTCCTGAACTACGAGCGATACGAATGGGGCATGACCGGCGACCGCTGGCGTTGGCTGGCGAATGCGGCGCTCGAGGAGCTCGGCCTCGATCGGCGGGAAGGCTCAACCCACACTTTACGGCGATTTGACTGATGTTTTGGCAGACGCCGGCCCCGATCGCGATCCGGCACCGGCTGGAGTCCATTATGCGATGCCGGACAATTGCGTGCCGTGCCCGCCATGCTCGAGCCTGATGATATCCTCAACCGACCATTCGGCATCGTAGGCCTGCTGGTCCACCGAGGCAGTCGGCCGCGAGGGCTCGGTATATCTTGAAATAACGCGATACCATCAGCGATGCCGAGAAGCGGCGACGCGCCGCGTCACGGCACGCCTCGGCCGAAAGCCTCGCCGATTCGCTTATCGCGGCAGCCATCTGGCGGGCATCCGATACGATAAACCCTGTTCTGCCGTGCTCGACGATTTCCGGGAGCGCACCATTCCGAAAAGCGATGACAGGAGTGCCTTGGGCGAGCGCCTCCATGGCGACGAGGCTGCTGGTCTCGGGAGCGAGGCTGGGGACCAGCAGGCAACGTGACGCCGAGAACAGGCGCCGCTTGCGGCCAACGCCGAGCGGGCCGACGAAACGCCGCTCGCGATCGAGTCGCGGCAGGATCATCTCGCGGAAATAATCCTGATGCGCCGGATAGCCGAAGATCGCCCCGCCTAGCAACAGCGGCGATCCGGCAATTTTCGCAGCCTCCAATGCGAGATGGAATCCCTTTTCGGGGCATATGCGGCCGAGCGCGAGCGCGAAGTGGCGCCTCGCATGAGGCGGAGTGATGTCGGGAATCGGAACCCCGTTGGGAATGGTGGCCAGCAGCGGAGCGTCCGCCGGACAGGCGCGCCGCTGCGTCGTCGAGACGCAATTGAGATAGGTCCCTGGGCGCGACGCTCGAAAGATCGCCGGGTCGTACCAGGAAGGCGGCAGATGAAGCGTCGCCAGTGCCGGCACGCCCTCCGGCGGCAAATAGCGATCGAAGTCGATGCCGTGCAGGTGGACGAGATCGATGGGCCAATTTGCCAGCGCCTCGGCGACACGCTGACGGCAGGCTATTTGGGCCGCCGCGCGCGCCAGATCGTCGATTTGCGCAGGCGGAGCCGGGATCGCAAGGAGCGTCCCGGCGGCGACCGAGCCGGCACAAGCAACGACCAGGGAGCGATGCCCAGCCTGCGTCAGAGCCTCATCCAACCGGGATAGCACCTGCTCGGCGCCGCCGGCAGCGTCCGGCCCGACCGGAGCCAGCGGATAGGCGACGTTGAGAACCGTCAGATGCTCCGAACGCCCTTGCAGATCGGGCAGCATCTGACTCTGGCCTTCGAAGAATCCTTCCGCGTCGACGAGAACCCAGTCAGCGTCGACATTGTCGAGGCGGTCCTTTCCCGCCATATCGACGTTTTGGAGCCGCGTTTGATGCGACACGGCTACGACGTCCGCGCGTTGTCCGAGCAATTCCATTCGACGCCGGCCGAGATCAAAATGTTTTTCAACGGCGCGCTCGACGCGACGCGGAGCCGCGAGCTGATCCTGGTCTCCTTCAATTTGTGCTCAACTGCAGATGATGAGCGCGGTATGCATTGAATCTCGCGCAGGGGCGCGGATGAATGCGTGCGACTACAGCTTGGCTGCCAACATGAGGGCGCATCATGTTGGCGTCTTCGTCGCTTTCTTCGTGAACGACTCGATCAACGCCCGCAAGCCCTCGTCGCCTACAAGGGCGATTGCCTCCCTGGATGCGAGCCAACGGATTTCGCGTTCGCTTTTCTCCGGCCAAGTCTTGAGCTGACGCTTCACTAAAAGGGGGAACACCCGCACCTCGCAGGGAACGGCACCGATCTCGTCATCCAGGAGCTTTTCATAGACGAACGATCCGACTCATAGACGAACGATCCGACGGATCTGTTCGCAATCTCGCCCCGCACTCCAGCCTCCTCGTGAGCTTCGCGTGCTGCCGCCTTGGCGGGCTTCAAATTCGTCATTCGCCAGCCCCTTGGAACGAGCCAGCGTCGCGTGTTTCGCGTCGGAACGAGAAGGATCTCGAGCGTGCCTTCCTTGGTGACTCGGTACGGCAAAGCACCAAATTGGAGGAGGACCGCTACGACTCTGTTTTTTGTTCTTGCTTTTCCTCTCCGAAGGCTTTCATGACATCGGCCGAGCTGTGGTAGTTGTCCTTCTCCGGGAGATCCTT
>JAQGID010000038.1 GCA_028291405.1 Rhodospirillales bacterium
CGCGCGAGGTCCAGGTTGTTGCGGAAGTAGTCGGCCCCCGGCACGCCGCGCGCGTTGTGGATCACGATCGGCACCTCGAGCTCGTGCAGCGAGCCGTGGGTGCGGAAAGCCGGCGGCATTCGTTCCATCTCCACTTCCAGATTACCGAACACGGTCTCCTTGTCGCCCAACACGACGAGATCGCCGATGCGCTCGGGCAGCAGATGCAGCTCGTGCGCCGCTTCGGCACGCGTCATCACCCGCTCGATCCCGTCGAGTGCGCCTAGCACTGCCGTTACGCGTTCGCCGTCGGCCGGCGCGTTTAGATGGACCCAGGCCGTGCCGCCCATTCCCCGATGATGGCGGACATACTTGTCGCGCTCAGCGGAGATGGCGATCCTGACGGGGGCGCCGCGCGCGGCGAGCGCCTTTTCCAGGTCCCAGCAACGGGTCTTGTAGTTCATGCCGTGATCGGCGCTGACCAGGAATGCGGCGTCCGGCGCAGCTGCCGCAGCCTCGGCAAGAAGCAAGTCGAGCGTCGCCAGATGGGTCTTCGATTCGATAGCCTGCGGCGGCCACATATGCATGGGATAGTCGGTGGTGTGGACGTAGAGGACACCGATCTCGGGCCGGTTGGACAGCACGTCGATCGCCGCCCGCATCAGCCAGTAGTTGATCTCGCAGGAATAGATCGCCGGCGCGGCGCCCAGCCGCTCGACCCATTCCGGCGACGGCGCTTCAGCCGCGAGCAGGATCTCTGCGCCGCGGCCCAAGAGCGTCGTTGTCTTCTTCTTGCTGGTGAGAAGCGCCGAACGCCTGCCGTGGCGGGCCGCGCGCTCGAACAGCGTCGGCGCCAGGATGAGATCGCCGCTTTCCATGTACTCCTCCTGGCCGGTCGTCTCGTCCAGGAAGGAGTTGCCGATGACGCCGTGCACCGATGGCCAGGTGCCGCAGCAGATCGACGCGTTGTTGGAGTTGGTCACGGTCGGCATCACCGCCTTGACCGGCGCGTGGACGCCCATATCGGCCCAGCGCTTCAGGTTTGGCATCGGGCTTTCGGTGTAATAGTCGGTGCCAAGCCCGTCGCACATCAGGACGACGATCCTTTGATCAGTCCGCTCGTCGCGGAAGCCGTCGCTTGCGTCTGGCGCCATCTGCCCTCTCCGGTCTACCCGGCCAGTGCCGGCCGAAATTTATTGATACAGACGTCTGTACCTCTAAAATAGCAGGGGCACAACAAGCCTCTGGTGAAGCTTTCATGACAACCAGCGTCTTCTCCCTCCCCGTCGATCCCGAGGCGCAGCTATGGCCGCTCTGGCGGCGGGCCGAACACAGCATCCTAGCGGCGATCGAGGCCGGACGTGTCGGCGCCGGCGACCAGCTGCCGCCGGAGCATCAGCTGGCCGACGAGCTCGGTACCCATCGGCACACCGTGCGGCGCGCCGTCGAAACTCTCGTTGGACGCGGCGTGCTCGAGATCCGGCGCGGTCGCGGCACCTATGTCGCGCGCGGGCCGATCTCCTACCGCATCGGGCGGCAGTCGCGCTTCACTCAGAACATGGCCGCGGCAGGTTGCCGGACGGGCGTGCGCATCCTGCGCTCGGCTACGGTCCCGGCCGACGCTGAGACGGCGCGCTGGCTGCAGATCGATACGGGCGCACCCATGGTGACGCTCGCGCTGCTGCGCACCGGCGATGACGTGCCGATCGTCGTCGCGCGCCACAGCATGCCAGTCGACCGCTTCGCCGATTTCGCCGAGCGCTTCGCCGAGATCCGCTCGATCACGCGGACCTTCGCCAGCTACAACGTGGTCGGCTACACCCGCAAGGCGACCCGCATCTCCGCTCGGCTGCCGACGCCGCAGGAGGCGGGCGATCTTGCCATCTCCGCCTCGGCGCCAGTATTGGTCTGGGTCAGCGTCAATGTCGACACGGACGGACGGCCGATCAATCTTGACGCCAGCACCTTCGCCGCCTCGCGCGTCGACATCGTGTTCGACAACGAGGAGCAGTGAGCGATTCCACGCCTATGCGGCCGCCGCTGCGACAATCAAGCCGCTTGAGCGGTCGGCCTAGAGCTACATCGGGAAATCGGCCCTGTGCGACTCCACTGACCGAGTTGCGCTGTCCCACACCGACGCACTCGCAGCTGTACGCACCTTATTCGAGACACGAGAGATCAAGTCATCGGTCTTCGACAGGAACAGCTTCAGGATGGGGGATGTGTTCGCCTTGTTGTAGCCGATCACGAGATCGATCGTGGGCGCCTCGCCGCGCAGCGGGCGGCTGATCACGGACGAGGGAAGGAAGTTCTGCGCATAGGCGGGCAGCAGCGTGACGCCGCGCGTCGAGGCGACGAGCGACATCGCCATGCCGAGATTGTCGATCTCGCGCTCCGCGCGGATATCGACGCCGGAGCGCTTCAGATAATCGTCGATGATGACTTGCAGCAAAGGGGCCGTCTTCGACATGCCGAGGAACGTCTCGTTAGCGATGTCCTCAATCGGAATGGCCTTCCGCGACGCGAGGCGATGGTCGCTCGGCAGGACGACGACGAGCGGCTCCGTCATCACGACCTTGTATTCGAGAGCGGGCATTTGCGGCTCCGGCCGGAGGAATGCGAGGTCGAGCTTGCCTCGCGTGAGGTCGTCGGCGAGCCGGGGCGAGTAGTCGCTTGACACGGTGACGTCGATGTTGGGCAGCTCGTCCTTGAGGATGTGCATGGCTTCGGGCAGCCAGTCCATCTCCTGCCCGGTGAGGAAGCCGAGCGCGAAGGACGGCTTGGCCGGCTGAGCCGCCCGCCGGGCCGCTTCCACCGCCGCTTCCGTCTGAGCTAGCGCCAGCCGCGCGTGATCGAGGAACGCCCGTCCCGCAGCGGTGAGTTCGACGCCGCGTGGGCTGCGCGTCAGGAGCTGCTCGCCGACTTCATATTCGAGATCGCGAATTTGGCGGCTGAGTGACGGCTGCGCCGTGTGCAGCCGGCGTTCCGCGGCAACGGTGAGACTGCCCTCCTCGGCCACCGCCACGAAATACCGAAGATGGCGCAGCTCCATATCCCACTCCATGCCTGTCGGGTATGTCCACCAGCTTACAAAGTCTTCCTCAGAGGCGCCAGGACCGCCTAAATCCTGTCGCATAGAGGCAAATCGGGAACCCAACAGCATCTCTCAGAGCGCTGTCCCGCTGATGCAGCCATACCCGACCGGTAGGTCGAGCCAAATTGAGGATTAGAAATATGAACACACCTGTCGTCTTGATCACTGGCGGTCTAACGGGCATCGGGCGCGCCGCCGCCGTCGCCTTCGCCAAGAAGGGCGCGAAGGTGGTCGTTGCCGGTCGGCGTGATGAGGCCGGCGAGGCGCTCGTCAAGGAGCTGCGCTCTTTCGGTTCGGAGGCGGAGTTCATCAACGCCGACGTCCGCAAGGAGGATGACGTCCGCGCTCTGGTCGACAAGACCGTCGCACGGTTTGGCCGTCTCGATGTCGCGGTGAACAACGCCGGCACCGAAGGCCAAGTTGGCCCGATCACGGACCAGACCGCGGAAAGCTATGCCGCGACGTTCGACACGAATGTTCTCGGCGTGATTCTTAGCATGAAGCACGAAGTGCGCGTCATGAAAGGACAGGGCAGCGGTAGCATCATCAACATCTCCTCGACCTACGGGCACGAGGGGGCGGCGGGCGCCTCCGTCTATGTCGGCAGCAAGCACGCCGTCGAAGGTATCACCAAGTCGGTGGCGCTCGAGATCGC
>JAQGID010000058.1 GCA_028291405.1 Rhodospirillales bacterium
GCTGCGACGGCTCAATACCGGCGAGGAAACGCCGAAAGATCTGGAACCCATTCGATGCAGTACCCGTCGCCGCTCTGGCCAGCGCAGCTCGACCATCTGCGGCTCGATTCCGACGACCCCGCGGCGCTGGCGGATTTCTACGCCGCGACGATCGGCTTCACGCAGCTGCCGCAGGACGACGGGACGGTCGTGCTGCAGGGCCGGTCGCGGCGGCTCGTTATCGGCCGCGGCGAACGGCGCAGCCAGCCGTGGACCGCCTTCCGCCTCGGCAGCGCGCCGCAACTCGCCGCGCTGCGTGACCATCTGACCGGGCGCGGCGTCGCGCTCATGGCGTCGCCGAGCCCAGTCTTCAAGGATGGCGCCATCGCGGTGCGCGATCCCGACGGGCGCCTCGTCCTCTTCGGCTTGCCGCGTCGCGAACTCGACGCGACGCCGCTGCCGAAGGGCGAGGCGGCCGCCCTGCCGGGTCGGCTGCAGCACGTCGTCGTCGCCTCGACGCGCCTCCCAGAGATGATGCGCTTCTACGAGGACGCGATCGGCTTCCTGCCGTCCGACTACGTCCTCGAGAAGACCGGTAACCGCGAGCCGACCACCGCCTTCTACCGCTCCGATCCTGAGCATCATTGCTTCGCCGTCTTCCGCTGTCCCGAGACGCGGCCCGACCACCACGCCTACGAGGCCGATTGCTGGAACGACATCCGCGACTGGGCCGATTTCATGGCCTCGCGGCGCATTCCGCTGTGGTGGGGGCCGGGACGGCACGGCGTCGGCAACAACCTCTTCTTCATGATCGAGGATCCGAGCGGCTATCTTGCCGAGATCTCGACCGAGCTCGAGATCGTGCCGGACGGAATCGTCCGGCGCACCTGGCCGCACGAGGAGCGCACGCTCAACCTCTGGGGCAGAAGCTTCATGCGGAGTTGAGAGGACGATGAGCGCAAGTACGAATGAGAGAACGGCCAATCAGAGGACCGCTAATCAGAGGACCGGGGGCCAGATCCTCGTCGATCAGCTGACGATCCACGGCGTCGACCTCGCCTTCTGCGTCCCGGGCGAGAGCTATCTCGCGGCGCTCGACGCGCTGTGGGACGCGAGCGACGCGATCCGGCTGGTGACGACGCGGATCGAGATCGGCGCCGCCACCATGGCGGAGGCCTACGGCAAGATCACCGGCAAGCCCGGCATCTGCTTCGTGACGCGCGGCCCCGGCGCCAGCCATGCGATGATCGGCGTCCATACCGCGATGCAGGATTCCTCGCCGATGATCCTCTTCGTCGGCCAAGTGGCGCGCGACATGCGCGAGCGCGAGGCGTTCCAGGAGATCGACGTCAAGGCGATGTTCGGCCATACCGCGAAGTTCGCCGCCGACATCACCGATCCGCGGCGCATCCCCGAGATGGTCAGCCACGCCTTCCACGTCGCGGTCAGCGGCCGGCCCGGTCCTGTCGTGCTCGGCCTGCCCGAGGACATGCTGGCCGAGCGCTGCGTCGTCGAGGACGCGGCGCGCTACCACGTGGTGCGGCCGAGCCCGTCGGCCGGCGCGATGGCGCGGCTGCGCGAGCTGCTTGCTGCCGCGAAGCGACCGCTGCTGATGGTCGGCGGCGGCGGCTGGTCGGCGGCCGCCGCGCGCGACATTACCGAGTTCGCCGCCGCCAACGACATTCCAGTCTGCGCCTCGTTCCGCTGCCAGGACATCGTCGACAACCGTCTCGACAATTACGTCGGCAGCTGGAGCCTCGCGACCAACGCCGGGCTGGTCGAGCGCATGCAGACGACCGATCTGCTGCTCGTCGTCGGTGCAAGGCTCGGCGAGCTGACGACGCAGGGCTATACGACGGTGGTCCCGCCGCGGCCCAAGCAGCCGCTGATCCATGTCCACGCCGATCCCGACGAGCTCGGCCGGGTCTATCAGGGCGAGCTGCTGATTGCCTCGGGCATGGCCGAGTTCGCCGCCGCGGCGCGGGCGCTGCCGCCGGTCGATGCCGCCGCGCGCTCCGAATGGACGCAAGGCGCGCGGCGCGACTATCTCGCCGCGCTCGAGCTGCCGCCGGGGCCGGGAACGCTCGACCTCGGCGACATCGTCCGCCAGGTCAACGCGACCCTCCCCGAGGACGCGCTGATTGCCACCGACGCCGGCAATTTCGCCAGCTGGGTCAACCGCCTCTACCAATTCCCCTCCTATCGCACGCTGGTCGGCCCGACGAGTGGCGCCATGGGTTACGGCGTACCGGCGGCGATCGCCGCCAAGCTGCTTCACCCGATGCGCGAGGTCGTCTGCTTCGTCGGCGACGGCGGCTTCATGATGACCGGCCAAGAGCTGGCGACGGCGGTGCAGTTCGATGCGCCGATCATCATCCTGCTCGTCAATAACGGGCTCTACGGCACCATCCGCATGTACCAGGAGCGCGAGTATCCCGGCCGCTATCCGGCGACCGATCTCCAGAACCCAGACTTCGCGGCCCTGGCGCGGGCCTACGGCGCCTACGGCGAGACCGTCTCCGACACCTCGTCCTTCGCTGGCGCCTTCGACCGCGCCCGCAAGTCCGGCCTGCCGGCGATCCTCGACCTGCGGCTCGATCCCGACGCCATTGCACCCGGCGTCACTGCGAGCGGCCTGCGCGCCGCCGCGTTGGCGCGCCACGGCGCAGGTCGGTAGACGGCATGGCGCGCGTCCGGCGACGGCGGCGGCTCGGCAGTCCGGTCGTGGTTGGACCGGCCGTGGCAGCGGCGCCGCGGCGCATGCGGCTCGTCGTGCCCGCGCTGGCGCCGCTGCACCAGCAACTCGGCAAGTTCGCCTATCCGCTCATTCGCATTGCCGCCGGACTCATGCTGGTGCCCTATGGCTGGAGCAAGCTCTTCGACCCGCCGACCATGGCCAACATCGTCGAGCTGCTGCATCGCCTCAAGCTCGAGCCAGCGGTGCCGCTCGGCTGGTTCCTCGGCCTCATCGAGCTGTTCGGCGGCGCGCTGCTCGCGCTCGGGCTCTTCACCCGGCCGGCCGCGCTGGTCATTGCGATCGAGATGGCGGTGATCACCTTCGACGTCTTCGTGCCGACCGGTCGCGGCTACCAGCTGACGCTGCTCTGGACCATCGTTGCGCTGGCGATCGTTCTGCGCGGCGGCGGGCGGTATTCGGTCGATTATCTTCTCGGACGCGAGATCTGAGCCAAACTGCGGAGATGGCAATGGAATTCGGCGTGCAGTTCTTTCCCGACGTGAAGCCAGAACAAAAATCGGCGCGCGAATATTTTCGCGAATCGCTGGTCATCGCCGAGGAGGCTGAGAAGCTCGGCTTCACGCATCTCCGGATGGTCGAGCATTATTTCCACTATTACGGCGGCTACAGCCCGAACCCCATGCTGTTCCTTGCCGCGGCGGCGCAGCGCACGAGCCGGATGAGGCTGATCACCGGCGCCGTGCTGCCGATCTTCAACCACCCGCTCAAGCTCGCCGGCGAGATCGGCATGCTCGACGCGATCAGCGACGGGCGGCTCGACGTCGGCTTCGCCCGCGCCTTCCTGCCGCACGAGTTCCGCCGCTTCGGCATTTCGCCGAACGAATCGAACGCCCGTTATCGCGAAGGCATCGAGCAGATCGACCTGCTGCTACGCGAGGAGAACGTCACCCATCACGGCCAATTTCACCGCATCGAGAGCACGACGTCGCTGCCGCGCCCGACGCAGCTGCCCCGGCCGAAATTCTACGTCGCGGCGCTGCACACGCCCGAGACCTTCGAGTTCGCCGGCCGCATGGGATATTCGGTGATGGCGATCCCGATGGCCGGCGGCAAGATGCACGACTTGCTGGGCCGCTACCGCGCCGCCTGGGTCGCCGCCGGCCATCCCGGCGACGGCGAGGTCATGCTCGCCTTCCACATGTTCTGCCATCGGGACGGAAAACGGGCACGGGAGATCGCGCGGGCGCCGCTCGAAGGCTATCTGCACTCGGTGGTCGACGCCGCCGGCGAATGGACCGGCGGCTATAGTTCCGCCGACTACCCCGGCTATGACAAGGTGATCGCCAAGCTGGGCGCCGAGACTATCGAGACGATGACGGCCAGCGGCGCCGCCTGGATCGGAACGCCCGCCGAGATCGCCGATACGATCGGCACGCTCACTGCGACGTTCGGCCGGTTCGAGCATGCCTCGCTGCAGATCAACTTCAATACCCTGCCCCGCGAGGCCGCCCTCGACTCGCTCCGGCTGTTCGGGACGGAGGTGCTGCCGCGCTTCGGGCGTGTAATCTAATTGCAATTTATGGGGTCCCCCTTTCCGATCGCGGTGGGCGCACTACGTAAGAAAATGTGCGAAATCGTTTCTGAAAGGAACGGATCATGTCCATGCAGGACCATCTCGTAGCGCTTCATGTCCGGCACGCGAGTCTCGAGGCCGCCGTCAGGCTGGAGATCGCTCGCCCATTGCCGGACGAGCAGCGCCTGTCGGAGCTGAAACGACAAAAGCTGCGACTGAAAGATATGATCACTGCGCTGTCGCGGCACGCCGGATCCGAAGCCGCCGTCCCCGCGGGCATGCTGAAGCAACTCGCCGCCGAGCACGCCCCGCCGCGCGTCTGACGGCGACCGCCGCCGCGAAAAGCCCCGCCGCTTGCGCCGCGGGGCTTTCTATTTGTGGGCAACCAGGGGACGGGTCAGCAGCGAACGCCAGGAGTGGCCGAGCCGACGCCGCCGCCGATCGTCGTCGAACCGCTCAGCGCCCGCGACGCTCATCGCCGCGACCGAGATTGTCGTCAAAAGAAGATTTCGCATGATCTTCCTTCCGATTACTATAGTTCCTGAAACACAACCCTGGCGCGCATGCTTGGTGCTCGCGGGCCACAAAGATGAACAAGGTGGCGCGAGGAAATCGTTCATTTGGACACTTAAGATTTTAGTCGATCGTAGACTTGCCGAGACGCAATGCGCGGTGGGGTTTTAACAAAAAATTAAACATGATTTAGCAGGCTCCTCGCATGGGACAGCCCGCGATTCTTTTCGTCGACGATTGCGAGGACGTGCTGGAGCTCGCCGCGCTTGCGCTCAACGAAGCCGGTTTCGACGTCATGACCGCGGTCAGCGGCGACGTCGCGCTCATCCTGCTCGAGCAGCGCGTGCCCTTCCGGCTACTGATTACCGACATCGTCATGCCGGGATTCCTCGATGGTTTCGCCCTCGCCCGCAAGGCGCGCGAGTATCTCCCGGACATTCGGGTCATCTACACCACGGGCTATCGCGAGATCGCCAACGTACGGTCGCGTGGCGCCCCGTTCGGCGAGATCCTCGCCAAGCCGTGGTCGCCGAGGGCGTTGGTCGAGCTGGTCGGCGCCTCGCTGACAGGCAAGCAGGCGACCGAGGAGGCGGCGCAGACCGCGACGCTGCTGCGCCGCCCGGCCTAGCTAGAGGAGATGACGGCCCAGGCATGTCACAGCCCCTGTTCCGCTTCCATCAAGACCAGACGCAAACAAGCGCAAGACCGGCACGCCAGCACCCGCCTAGAATAAGAGTTCCGCTGTCGGCGTGCCGCGTCTGCGCCATGATGAGTAATGACTCTCGATCTCCCCGACCACGACCTCCTGCTCCCATATCTCCCGCCCTATGACTGGGAGGCGGTGCTCGGATTCCTGCGGGTCAGGGCTATCGCCGGCATCGAGAGCGTCGCTGACGGAACCTATCGCCGGACGATCGGGCTCGACGGGGGGCAGGGGACTGTCACGGTGCGTCCCGGCGGGGACGACGCGCTGCTCGCGACGATCCGCTTCCCGAGCGCCGCGTCGCTGCCGGCGATCGTTGCCCGGCTGGGCTGTCTCTTCGACCTCGCGGCCGATCCCGCCGCGATCGCGGCGCATTTCGCGGGCGACGCGGTCCTGGCCTCGCTCGTCGCGGCACGGCCTGGCCTCCGGGTTCCCGGGGCCTGGAACGGATTCGAGCTGGCGATCCGCGCCGTGCTGGGCCAGCAGATCACCGTCGTCGCCGCCATTCGCCTCGCCGGCAAGCTTGTCGCCGCCTACGGCGAGAAGATCGCCGAGAACGACGGCGTACTGACGCATGTCTTTCCGCGCCCCGAGGCTCTTGCTGCGGCGGATCTCGCAAGCCTCGGCATGCCGCGCAGCCGCGCCGCAGCCCTGTCGGCGATCGCCGTCGCGGTGGTCGCCGACCCGCAAATCTTCGATCCCGGGGGCAGCCTCGCCGATTCCATTGCTCGGCTGCGCCGCTTGCCCGGCGTCGGCGAATGGACGGCGCAATACATTGCGATGCGACAGTTGCGCGAGGCCGATGCCTTCCCCGCCGCCGACATCGGCTTGATGCGCGCGATGGCAGATGCCGAAGGATTGCGCCCGACCGCCGCCGAACTCCTCGCCCGCGCCGAGCCATGGCGGCCGTGGCGTGCCTATGCCGCGCAGCATTTATGGACGCGCGGCTGATCCGTCGGGCAGCGGCGACTTGCGCTCGCCGCATCTCGGAGCAACACTCCCGTCAATAAAAGAGGAAGGGGAGGATCGTCATGGCGATCAGCCGACGAGATCTGCTGCGCAACGCGCGGTGGGATGGCGGCGGCGCTCGGCGCGGGTCGGGTCGGACGATCCCGCGCCGCCGTCGCGCAGGCACCGAGCCCGGACATCGCGGTCGCGCCCTACCGGGTCGACACGCATCACCATTTCTTTCCGCCCTTCTACCTCGCCGAGGCGCGCCAGCAGATTCTCGCAGCGGCACAAGGCTTTCCGCAGCTCTTCGAATGGACCCCGGAAAAGGCGATCGCCGAACTCGACAAGAATGCCGTCGCGACCGCGATCGTCTCGATCTCGACCCCGGGCATCTGGTTCGGCGACGTCGCCGCATCGCGAAAACTGGCGCGGCGGTGCAACGAATACGCGGCCCAGCTCGCCAAGGATCATCCCGGCCGCTTCGGGTTCTTCGCGGCGATCCCGCTACCCGATCCCGAAGGCAGCCTGGCGGAGATCGACTACGCGCTGGGCACGCTCAAGGCCGACGGGATCGGGCTGCTCTCGAACTACGGTGACAAATGGCTTGGCGATCCCGCCTACGCCGCGGCCTTCGACGAGCTGAACCGCCGCAAGACCGTTGTCTTCGTGCACCCTGCCGTCGCCAATTGCTGCACCACGCTGCTGCCCGGCGTGCAATCCGGCCTGGTCGAGCTGCTGTTCGACAGCACCCGGACGATCACCAGCCTGCTGTTCAGCGGCACGCTGGCGCGATGCAGCGATCTTCAATTCATCTTCTGCCACGGCGGCGGTGCCTTGGGGCAGATGGCGGAGCGCATCTCGGCGCTCGACTACCAGAAGGCCCTCGCGCCGCGCTTTCCGAACGGCGTGATGCATCAATTGAAGAAGCTGCACCTCGACGTCACCAACATGACGAGCCCCGCCGGCTTCGATGCGGTCCGTGACCTTGTCGGCATCCCGAACATGCTGCTGGGCAGCGACTTTCCTTATGGTCCGCTGGCCGCCACGATCAACGGCCTGGCGCGGCTGAAGCTACCGCCGGAGGAGCTGAGGGCGATCGAGCGCGACAACGCCCTGCGGCTGCTGCCACAGCTGAGAACCTAGCAACAAGCGGCATCGATGTTGCATCGCGCTCGATCGAACGGCCGCAATCGCGAAAGGCAGCATCCCATGGTCCCTTCGATCCGCATCGACCGCAGCAAGCCATTGGCGGCGGAGCCGCGCTGCGGCCACAACCGCTATCATCCCGATATCGCCCCGGCGCTCGAGATCGGCGAGGGCGAGGAGATCGTGCTGGAGACGCGCGACGCGGTCGACGGCCAAATCACGCCGACTACAACCGTCGCCGATCTCGCGCGATTCGAGCCGGGCCGCATCCATCCGTTGACCGGGCCGGTCTTCGTCAACGGCGCCCAGCCCGGCGACGTGCTGGAAATCGAGTACCTCGACATCGCGCCGCAGCCCACCGGCTTCAGCAGCATCATGCCGGGGCTGGGTTTCCTGCGCGATGTGATGACCGAGCCCTTCCTCGTCCATTGGGCTCTTGCCGACGGCTGGGCGACCTCCAAGCAGATTCCTGGCGTGCGGGTTCCCGGCGCCCCCTTCATGGGCATCTCGGCCGTCGCGCCCTCCGCCGCGAAACTGGCGGAATGGACGGCGCGCGAGGAGCGCCTCGTCGCCCGCGGCGGCATTGCCCTGCCGCCGGATCGGGCCGGCGCCGTACCCAGCGGCCCCTGCGGCCTTGCGGGGCTGCGGACCATGCCGCCGCGCGAGAACGGCGGCAATTTCGACGTCAAGCAGTTGACCAAGGGATCGAAGCTATTCCTGCCGGTCTTCGTCGAGGGCGCCCTCTTCTCGACCGGCGACGCGCATTTTGCGCAGGGCGACGGCGAGGTCTGCGTCACCGCCGTCGAGATGGGCGCGACCGTCGCGGTGCGTTTCAAGGTCCACAAAGGCCTCGCCACCAAGCGCAAGTTCATCGCCCCGGTCTTCTCGCACGCCGGCTTCTTCGCCGATCCGAAATACGCGCTGCCGTCGCGTCTCCTCGGCGTCATGGGGATGCCGATCAACGCGGCCGGCGAGATCGAGGGCGAGAACCTGACCTTGGCGTGCCGCAACGCCGTCCTCAACATGATGGAGCTGCTGCAGGAGCGCGGCTTCACCAAGCAGCAGGCTTATGTCATCTGCAGCGTCGCTGTCGATCTGCGGATCTCGAACGTCGTCGACGTGCCGAACTATGTCGTCTCGGCGGTGCTGAGCGAGGCGATCTTCGACGGCGACTGAGGCGGCACGGGACCGCGCATCATCTACGCCCGCGCTTCCAGGCGGCGCATGGACCTCAGCGCCAGCGGGAAGACGAGCATGCCGAGGGTGATCGGCAGCCAGAGGAAGGTGATCCGCGTCGCGACGGTGGCGGGAATTGCGGCATCCAGGGGAACACCGGCGGCGACGAGGAGCGCGACCATCGCCAGCTCGGTGCCGCCGAGACCGCCGGGCGCCATCGTCGCGCCGCCGGTCAGTGCGGAAGCGGCGCAGATCGCGACGGCCGGCAGGAAATCGAACGGGCTCCCGAGACGCGACAAAGCCATCGTCAAGACCAGCGGTGCCGCGCACCAGCCGGCGATGCCGATCAGCAGCGCCGGGAGGAAAACCGACGGCCGGAGCAGCGTCGCGGTGTTGCGCAACAATCGGCGCAGCCACCGCACCGTCTGCCGCCCGCGGCGCATGCGGTAGCTGAAGGCGAGCACGGCGAGGAGGAGGCGCGGCTGGCAAATGCCGGCGATCACCACGACGATCGCGACGAGCGGCCCCCAGGTCACCGCGAAGCCCTGGCCGCTCGCCCCGGACGCCGCCGCTAGCATGACGAGATATGTGGTCGCATCGCACACCCGATCGGCGACGTAGAGGGCGCCGAGGCGGCGGTAGGGCGTGCCGAATCGCTTCTGGATGAACCATAGCCGCAGCGTCTCGCCGAGACGACCCGGCGTCAGGGTCATGCCGAGCCCGGCGCCGTAGTAGAGCAGCGCCGGCCCCGGCGGAAGCGGAAGGCCGAGGGCGCGCGCCAGGAAGAACCAGCGCAGGAACCGGCAGCCGACGTGCCAGACCATCAGCAGCGTGAACAGTCCGAGCGTCGCCGGACCGAGCAGCCGGAGATCCCCGAGCAACGCATCGAGGCCGACGATCAGCGCCCCGCCGGCGAAGAGCGCGGCAAGGGCGACGGCGCTGCAGATCAACGTCCATTCGATCGAGAACCGTCGCGACGCGACGACGGGCAGCGTCAAGTCGCTAGCCGACGGCTTGGGTGCCGACCCGTCGCGCGGCGGCCTTCTTGCGCGCGTCCTTGATGCGGTGCTCGAAGACGGTGGCAGCGGCGCCGCCGCCGAAGAAGATGTTGCGGATCGTCCTGACGATGCGCGACGGGAAGCGGATATAGCCGACGCTGTAGTTCAGCAGCATGAAGCCGATGCGGTAGATCGCCAGCTCGCGCGAGCTCAGTTGATCGTTGCACGTCAGCGGATTGAACATCGTGTAGTCGCTGTTCAGCGAGGTCAGCGCCAAGAAGTAATCGTCGCCGAGTGTCAGCTTTTTCTTGGCGAGCAGGTCGGCGAAGATCTCGGTCCCCGGATAGGGCGAGAAGATATTGATGGTGACCTCGTCCGCCCCTTTCCAGGCGAGGTAGAGACCGTAGCGGATCGTCTGAAACACGTTGCGCCGCGTCTCGTGCGGAAAGCCGATGATGAGATTGGTGCGGACGACGATACCCTGGCGCTTGGCCTCGAGCACCGATTGGGTCAGGGAAGCGAGCTCGATGCGTTTCTTGATCTTGACGAGAGTCTCGGGCGAGCCGCTTTCCGGCGCGTAGACGAGGTAGTTGCAGTTGGTGCGCTTGAGCATCGCCAGCGTTTCACTGTCGAGCGCCTCGCTGCGCGTCCCCGAGGGCAGCGACCATTTGAGATAGTCGAGGCCTTCGTCGATCAGCCGCTGGCAGAACTCGAGCGTCCAGCGCTTCTTGGTCACCGCCGTCAGATCGTAGAACTGCAGGGCGGTGATGTCGTATCGCGCGACGTAGGATTTGATCTCGCCGATGAGGTCGTCGATGTCGCGCAGGATATAGCGCGTCGTCCACATCCGGGGGTTCGAGCAGAAGGTGCAGCGATAGGGGCAGCCGCGCGAGGCGATGATCGGCATGTCGCGTGCCGTCTGGACGCCATAGGACTTCCCGGCCGCCCAGAACCGTTCCATGTAGCCGTCCGGCCAGACCGGCCAGGCGAGCTCGCTGACCTCGCGGATGCGCTCGGCCGCGATCTCGACGAGCGCGCCGTCGCGATCGAGATAGGCGGCGCCGGCGACTGCCGCGAAATCGCGGCCGTCGCGATAGGCCTCGCAGATCTCGTAGAGCGCCCGCTCGCCCTCGCCGCAGACGCAGACGTCGATCTCCGGGCAATCACGCATGCTGTATTCGGTGAGCGCCGTGATGTGCTCGCCGCCGGCGACGATCAGCGCCTCCGGGAAGCGACGGCGCACAGCGCGGATCAGGGTGCGCACGACCGGCCATTCGCCCGAGAACATCGTCGAGAAGCCGATCACCCGCGTCTGCGCCGGGATCCGCTCGACGACCTCGTCGAAAGTCAGCCCGTGGCATTGATAGCCGGGGAACTCGGGCAGCGGCCAGACGCGATTCAGCGCCTCGGCGATGCCGTCGACGACATGCGCGCGGTAGCCCTTCGACTGCAGATAGGCGCTGAGATAGGCGAAGGCGACGCACGGCGTCGCCTCGTTGTTGACCGCCCGCGTCGTCGAGACGATGGGCGAGCGGATCAGTGTCACGAGGTACTTATCATCAGTCATCGAGAGGATTTTACCGGGTTAAGTTGTGCGATGATAGCACAGTTCCACCGGAAGCGACCCGGAGGCGGCGCTCGTACCCACGGAACACGATGGTGGGCGGGAGACCACGAAAAAGGCCGATCGTGCAGCCGCCCAGGTTGGCCCGGATGACCCACATCGCCCGAGCCGAGGACGGTCCCGCGGAGATATTGGTTAGCGTTCGGCGAACGTTCAAAAGTTCCGCGGATGGCGGAACTTCCAAAGGTGCAGTGCAGACAATCTCCAGCACCAATGGGCGCTGGAGGTCATTTTCGAAGGTACAAGGTACCCTCGCTAGCACACCGCGGATCATTCAGCCCCGGTTCGCGTCGTGCCCAGCCTCTTCAAGCGCAGCGATAACTTGCCGCACGACGCCCGCAGCTAACGGATCGTCCAGGGACTTCAATTGTTCACGCAATCGCCACGCTCGGATGAACAGTCGCTCTGCCCTCTGCTTCATTGAAGCCTCCGATTGTAAACTCGTGCGGAGTTGGTCGGATTATCTTTCATCCAAAAGTAGTAGATTTACACCACGAAATTTTTGGAAATTGGAGAACCGCGATGTCGTGCGGCGTCTGCGACCAGCTAGACGCAACATGTTGCGCTCATAGGCGAGCGACGGAACCGGATGTGGTCATCTATATCTCAGGTAAATTTTTTGTGACCAACCGCCACTGGCGGTCGAAAGCATCCTCGGCGCCCGCACCGGCGGAAAGCTGTTAGAATTATTGACGAGGGCGGCTTCGAACCGCAACCGGGCCGCGGCAGTGCGGTATTTCTGAGGATCCTAACCTAACATCCCGGAACGCCGCAGCGACGCGATCATCGAGGTCTGCAGCATGTGGTCGTAAGCGAGCGCCGGGTCGGCGGCGATGCGGCGGAGCTCGTCCTGGTGAGCCCGGCGGATCGTCGGGTCGCGTTCCTCGAGGGTCTTCTTGTTTCGCTCGGTCATCGCGTTGATCGCGTTGATCGCCTCGGGACGGCGCTGCGCCTCGTAGCCGGCGAGGGCGGCATCGCCGGCGCGGCCGTGCCAGACTTCGGCCAGATGATTGGTGAGGCTGATCGCGTCGTGCAGCCCGCCGTTCATCCCCATGCCGCCGAGCGGATTGTTGATATGCGCCGCATCGCCGGCGAGGAAGACGCGGCCGGCGCGATAGGTCGCCGCGACGCGTGAGCTGACGCGGTAGACGGCGCGGACGACGATGTCGTAGGGCTCGCTGCGCGGCAGCAGATTGTTGAGCGCCGACTGGATGAACGCCTCGCTGCGCGCGTCCTCGGCCTCGACCTCCGACCCGACCGGCAGGATGACCCGCCACATGTCGGGAATCTCCAGCAGCAGGTACCACTCGTCGGGATCGGCGGTGTAGTTGACTGAGCAGATGTCCGGCATCGCCGATTTGAAGTCGAAGGTCGTGCCGGCGACGAGGAAGTGCTCGCGGTGGGTGAAGCCCGGAAAGTCGATCTGGGTCAGCTTGCGCACGGCGCTGCGGCCGCCGTCGGCGGCGATGACGTAATCGGCATCGAAAGCCTTGCTCTCGCCTGTTGCAGTCTCGGCCGTGACGCGGACGCCGTCGTCGTCCTGGGTCAGCGCCGTGACGCGGTGCGAGAGCAGCAGCTCGACGTTTGGCATCTTGGCGAATTGCTCGTAAAGCCAGCCGACCAGCTTGAACTGCTCGCACTGCAGCCGATAAGGATGGCGGGTGTCGTTCTTGAGCTGTGTCAGATCGAACTCGGCGATCTTGCCGTCGCGGCGATCGCGGTACTGCATGACCGGCGTGATCAGCCCCATCTGGACGAGGGCGGCGGAAACCCCACATTCGTCGAGCAGGTCCAGCGTCGGCGGGTGGATCGTCGAGGCGCGGTAGTCGATGACGAGCGCCGCCTCAGCCTCGAGCAGCGTCACCGGAATGCCCGCGCGTGCCAGCAGGAAGGCGGCCAGGGACCCGACCGGTCCAGCTCCGACGACGACGACTCGATCATGCTTTGCCATGTGACGTTACCTGGTTTTCCGTGCAGCGAAAGATGCGGCGCATATAATCGTGTCGACGCGGCAATTTCAAATGAAGCCGCCGCGAGGCTGCATTGCACCACGCCGTCACACCGGATCGTTGTCCTTGACGGCGGGAAATGCCCCGGTAGATGATCCATCGAAGAGCGGATACGACGCTACGCTCGCCGTCGGAACGAGCGCAGTAGCATTGGGGAGAGGACAGATGGCGAAAACTCGGGATCGCGACGGATCGGCACAGAACCAGGTCGGACGCCGTCGCTTCATGACGGGCGCCGCGGTCGCCGGCGTCGGCCTGACGGTCGCCGGCGTCGCGCCGGCGCAGGAGGCAACGCCGGCCGCTGCCCCGCCGAAGGCCGGGGTGCCCATCGAGACCGCCGCCGCCGAGCAGCATCCGCCGGCGCATGTCGACCAGCTGACGACCGGCAGCACCGGCTCGGATTACATGGTCGACGTGCTGAAGTCGCTCGACATTCAGTACATCGCTTCGAACCCAGGCTCGACCTTCCGAGCGCTGCAGGAATCGATCATCAACTACGGCGGCAACAAGATGCCGGAGTTCCTCACGTGCTGCCACGAGGAGTCGGCCGTCGGCATCGCGCACGGTTACGCCAAGGCGGCGGGCAAGCCGATGGCGACGCTGCTGCACGGCACGGTCGGCATGATGCACGGGTCGATGGCGATCTATAACGCCTATGTCGACCGCGTGCCGATCCTCGTGCTGACCGGCAATGCCGGCAACGCGACGAACCGACGCCCCGGCGTCGAATGGGCGCACAGCGTCCAGGACGGCGCCTCGCTGGTCCGCGACTTCACGAAATGGGACGATCAGCCGGCCTCGCTCGACGCCTTCGGCAACTCGCTGGTGCGCGCCTATAAGCTCGCCGTCACCGCGCCGCAGGCGCCGACGGTGATCGTCGCCGACGGCGATCTCCAGGAGGATGCGCTCGAGGAAGGTACCACCCTGCGCGTTCCGCGGCTGTCCAAGGTGACGATGCCGGCGGGCGATCCCAATGCAGTGCGCGAGGCGGCGAAGTTGCTGGTCGCCGCCGAGAACCCGGTCATCCTGGTCGACCGCTATGCCCGCTCGGCCGAGGGGATGGCGATGCTGATCGCGCTCGCCGAGGCGGTGCAGGCGCCGGTCTGCGACCTCGGCGCGCGGATGAACTTCCCCAATACCCATTACCTCAACCACTCCGAACGCCGCGGTCCCCTGGTCGCCGAGGCTGACGTCATCTTCGCGATCGAGCCCGTCGACCTCTGGGGCACGATGAACCGGCTGCGCGACCAGCTGCATCGCACGACGCAGAGCGCCACCAAGCCGGGCGTCAAGGTCGTCTCCATCGGGCTCGGTGGCGATTTCATGGCGAAGTCGAACTACCAGGACTTCCAGCACTACGCCGAGACCGACCTCGCGATTGCCGGCGACGGCGAGGCGACGATGCCGGGACTGCTCGACGCGGTGCGTCAGGCAATCGCCGCCGACCGCCGATCATCCCTCGACGCTCGCGGCGAGAAGCTCAAAAAGGCGTTTGCCGGGATCCGAGACCGGGCGCGCGCCGAGGCGACCTACGGCTGGGACGCCAGCCCGATCTCGACGGCCCGCATGTGCATGGAGCTGTGGAACGCCATCAAGGACAGCGACTGGGTGCTCGCCTCGGAGACCGGCTTCCAGAGCAACTGGCCGAAGCGGCTGTGGAGCTTCGACAAGCAGCATCGCCACATCGGCGGCGCCGGCGGCGCAGGCGTCGGCTATGGCTTGCCCTCCTCGGTCGGCGCCGCGCTGGCCAACCGCGACAAGGGGCGCCTCACCGTCAGCCTCCAGGGCGACGGCGATCTCATGTACGCGCCGGGCGCGCTATGGACCGCGGCGCATCACAGCATCCCGATTCTGTCGGTCGTCCACAACAACCGCGCCTACCACCAGGAGGTGATGCACGTGCAGCGCATGGCCAATCGCCACAACCGCGGCACCGAGCGGGCGCATATCGGCACGACGCTGACCGACCCGTATATCGACTACGCGACGGTCGCCAAGGGCATGGGCGTCTATTCCATCGGCCCGATCAGCAACCCCGCCGATCTCGGCCCGGCGCTGCAGAAGGCGGTCGAAGTGGTCAAGCGCGGCGAGCCGGCGCTGGTCGACGTCGTCTCGCAGCCGCGCTGATCCGCGCAAGCCCTCATTTTTCGGAGATCGACATGGTCCTTCGCGCTTTCATCATCGGCGCGCTCGCCGGGGTATTGTCCAGCCCCGCCTTGGCGCCGCAAGCCGCGGCACAACCGGCGCCGGCCACCGCGGTGGCCAATGGCCAGAAGCTTTACGTCGCGCAAGGCTGCTACGAATGCCACGGGATGGTCGGCCAGGGCTCGTCCTTCTCGGGACCGCGCCTCGCCAGCCCGGTGATGCCGGCCGCCGGCTTCGTCAAGCAGCTGCGCCAGCCGCGCTATGAGATGCCGCCGTATAGCGACAAGGTGCTCAGCGATGCACAGGTCGGCGATATCATCGCCTATCTGCAGTCGATCCCGCGGCCGGCGGCAGCGGATTCGATTACGCTGTTGAAATAAGTCGCGTCGGCGGCGCCGAGCCGGCGCGAACGGTAGCTCGGCGCCGCCCTCAGCCCTGCGTCTTCAGATAGTCGATGACGGCGGCGCGTTCCTCGGGCTTCTTCAGCCCGGCAAAGATCATCTTGTTGCCGGGCACGACGGCCTTCGGATCGGTGATGTACTTGTCGAGCGTTGCCTCGTCCCAGGTCAGGCCCGCCTTCTTCATCGCGTCGGAAAACGAGAAGCCCGGCACCTCGGCGGATTTGCTGCCGACGATGCCGGCGAGCGACGGACCGATCTTGTTCTTGCCGGGCTCGGTGGTGTGGCAGACCGCGCAAGTTCGTTTGAAGATCGCCTCGCCTTCCTTCGCCTGATCCTGCGCGAGGACGCCTTGCGACGATGCCGCCCACAGGACGGCAACGGTCACGCCGATATGGAAATTCCGCATTCTTCCTCCGACCTGCTCGAACGCCCCTGCGGCGCGCCGCGGTTCTACACCAGGGACAACGCGATCCCAACCATTTCCGCACCATTGCGGACACCGCGGTCGTGCGTTCCGGAAAACGTCAATCGGGAGAGTGTGCCCGCCTATTCAGCCGCCGCGCGTGGACGCGTCGGACCGAGATCCAGCTCGCTGTTGGGCCGCTCCGGAGGGCGGCCGTCGCAGGATGTAGCGCGACGATGCGGCCTCCGGGACGACGTACGGGTCGTACGCCAGGCTGATTAAGACCTGATACGGACCCTGTCTCGCGGGGCGACGTATCGAAGGGCGGCAAGGCAGAAACCGCTCTAGGCAGCCCGAATGTCGGCCAGGAACTCCTCGATCTGGCTGCCCATTCGATCGGCCAGCAGCTGCAGCTCGCCGGCAGCGTCCTGGACCTGCCCGGCGGCCGAGCCGGTCTCCTGGGCCGCCTGCGAGACGTTGGCGATCGTCGCCGAGACCTCCGAGGTGCCGCTGGCGGTCTGCTGGACGTTCTGGGCGATGGCGCTGGTCGCGGCCGTCTGCTCCTCGACAGCCGAAGCGATCGAGGTCGAGATGCCGCGGATCTCGCCGATGACGGTGCCGATGCTGCCGATGGCGGCGACCGCCTCGCTGGTGGCCGATTGGATCGCGGCGATCTGACTGCTGATCTCCTCAGTCGCCTTGGCGGTCTGCGTTGCCAGGTTCTTGACCTCGGAGGCGACGACGGCGAAGCCCTTGCCGGCGTCGCCGGCGCGCGCCGCCTCGATGGTGGCGTTGAGCGCCAGGAGATTGGTCTGCGCCGCGATGTCCTGGATGAGATGCACGACCTCGCCGATGCGGCCCGCCGTCTCGGCCAGCTTGCACATCATGGTGTTCGTCTGCTCGGCCTGGTCGACCGCGTGGCCGGAGACCTCGGTCGACTTCGCCATTTGACGGCTGATCTCCTGCAGTGAAGCGGAAAGCTCCTCGGCGGCCGAGGCGATCGCCTGGACGTTCTCCGAGGCGCTGCCGGCGGCGGCGGCCACGGCATTGGCCTCGCTGCTGGTCTGCTGCGCCGTTCCCACCATGCCGTCCGAGGTGCCGCGGAGGCCGGTCGCGGCCTCGCTCAGCGTGCTCATGCCGGCGGCGGCCTTCTGCTCGAAGGCGGCGATCGCGGCGGCGATGCGCTCGGCGCGCTCGTCGCGCAGGCGCGCCCGCTCGGCCGAGGCCGCGTGCTGATCGCGCAGGTCGATGGCGTTCTGCTTGAACACCTCGACCGCCTTCGCCATGGCGGCGAGCTCGTCGCCCTGGTCGGCCCCGCCGATTTCGACGGCGAGATCGCCGGCGGCGAGGCTCGTCATGTTGCGGTTGAGGCCGTTGATGCGGCCAATGACACGCCTCCCGACCCATAGCAGCACGAAGATCGTGGAGCACACCAAGCCGGCGGCGACGACGAGAGCGATAGTGACGAGAGCCTTGGCGTAGTTGCGCTCGCCCTCCTGCTGGATCGCGGCGGTCTTGGCAGCGACCGCCGCGACCTGCTGCGCGACGCCCTTGTCGAGCTGCTCTGCGATCTGGCGCGCTTCGGCGACGACGGCGAGTCCCTGCTGACCAATCGCGAGCTCGTCGCGGCGCACGGCGATGATGCCGTCGGGACCGGCACCGAAGGCGGTGACCGCGATGGCGGCGTCGTTGAGGTCGGGGATCTCGTCGAGCTTCGCGAGCTCAGCCAACGTGCCGACGAGCTTTTCACTGTTCGCCTGGACATCGATATCGAGCGCCGCCAGCGCCTTCGCATCGGTCTCCTCAGCCGCACGGCCGAGCAGCCCGTAGACGACGTTGACGATGGCGCCGATCTCCATCAGCCGCTGCTGCGCCGGCATCTGCACGCCGAGCAGCGTCGAGACGAGTTCCTTGGGATCGTTGCCGGCACCCATCGACTTGATGACGACCATCGTGTTCTGCTTCTTGAGCAGCTCGAGCGAGGCGCTGGTGACGAGCGAGAAATTCGTGTGGGCGCGATTGAGCGCACCTAGCAGCTGCGTGTGTTTCTTGCCCGTCAGCAGCCGTGCCTCCGTAACCTTGCGCAGCTGCTCGACGGATGCGCCGCCCTTGGCGATGAACTCGCCGAGCGCCGTCGCCGCTTGCGGGTCGTATTGCTTGAGACGATCCGATGCCTGACGCACCTCGACCGCCTGCTGTGCGAGCTGGCTTGCCTGCGCATCGTATTCGCCGACGTTCCGCGAACCGTAAAGATTGAGCGCCACCGCAATCAGCCGGTCGCTCTGGCGCGCCAGGTCCAAGGTCGCGACGCTGGCCGGAAGGTTGCGGCCGGCGACCTGCGCCAGCTGCTGCTGAATGCCCGCGAGCGCGAGCCAGCCGACGTAGCCGACGCAGACCGAGGTCATCCCGACGGCCGCGAAGGCGAGGAACAATTTCGTTCGCAGGCTTCTCGCAGCGCCCAGCTTCAGCGTCAGTCGGTGCGGTATCATGCGCGGTTCCCCTTGACTCGATATTGGCGCGTCGGGCTGCGTCGAGCGCGCGGCAGATCGACCTATCGCAGTCTAATCAGGGGTAGTATCGCGCAGAAGATTTAATGCCTGCTTACCGAGCGTTGGTAAAGACGCAGTAAAGAAAAAGGGGCGGCATGAAGCCGCCCCTTCTGTCGTTCTGTAATGAACCCTAGAACTGCAGGGTCACCTGGACGAAGGCGTAGGTATCGTTTTGTCCGCCGGCATTCTTGATGACCGGGCCGGCCACCATCTGGCCGATTTCACCGTCGAACGCGACATGCGCGATCGGCGTCCAGCGAATGTCGAGCTGCGGCTGGCTGCCGATGTAAGTACCGGGCTTGCCGACGGTCGCTGCGCCGCCGATTGTCGAGGCTCCACCATAAGGACCCTGGGGCCCGTAGACGGCGTCGGCACTGCTGTAGCGCCACCAGAAGGTCCACGAGAACTCGGCGCTCAACGTCGAGGTCGGCGTGATCTTGATGCGCGGCGCAAGGTCGTAGAGGTTGCTGAGCGACGGTGCGGTGTTGACGACCTCGCCGATGTAAGGCTGACGAATGAACTGATTGTCGAAGAGGTGCGTCGTCTTCGACGCCTTGTCGCCGCCGCCCGACGCCACGTCGGCATGCGTGCCGATACGCGGCTTCCACGGCAGGTCGCGCAGCGTATAGCCCCAATCGGTGTAGATCGCGAAGGCATCGACGTCGTAACCGCCGAAGCTGCCCTTCTGCAACTGACCGGTCCAATCGAAGTCGAAGTTGCCGATGTCGCCGAACAGGCGATCGCCGATCGTGTAGATCTCTTCCTGGCCGGTGATCGTGTTGATCGCGGCCGCGCCATTCCCGTATGTCGTCGTGATCGTGCGGAACCCGACGCCGGCGGGCGGGATCGCGGGATTGGTCGTGCCGCCGCTGGAGTTCCGGGTGTGGATGAGGAACGGGTCGTCGGTGATATGCGCGTCCGCGCCCAGCAGGTTGAAAGTCGGGAAGTCATGGCTGCCGTAGAGAACGCCCCATTGGACATGCTGGTTGTCGCCGTCGCGGAGGAGGTCGTCGTTACGGCGGATCGTCGGAACCATGAAGATGGCATCGATACGATCGTGGCCGGTGTCGACATAGGCGCGGACGGCGTCCGGGATCGAGACAACGTTCGCGGTTGCCGGGAAGGCGACCGCCAAGCCGTTGCCGAGATAGACGCCCTGGCGACCAGCACGGATGCCGACCTTTCCTGGCGTTCCGAACACGTTGATGTCCGCCATCGCCTCGATGAAGGCCTGTTGCAGCGCGAGGTCGTTGCGCCAGCTAGTGGCGCCACCGGTGCCGCCGACGCGGTTAATGCCGTTGAGGTTGCGGCCCGAGGACGCGCCGTTCAGCAGCTCGGCATAGATCCGGAAATTCGGCCCGAGATGCAGGTCGGCGCCGACCTGGGTACGCCGCGAGTAGTCCTCGCCCTGATGCGCCTTGATCTGGGGGCCGAGGTTGAAGGTGTTGTTCTGGACGTTGTCGTAGCGCAGCCGTTCGAGGGCGGAGAAGGTGATGTAGACCTGCTTCGCATCGTCGAAGGCGATGAACTTCACGGGATCAAAGAAATCGGTCGATTTGCTCGGATCGCGGAGGAACGAGAAATCCTCCTCGAAGCGGAACGCGTAGGAATTGTTGCCACCGGGCCCCTTGTTCTTGTAGTAGACCGGCCCCTGCACGCCCGATGAGGCGGCTTGGGCGAAGGCCGGTGCGCTGGGAAGCGCGAGCGCCCCCGCCAGCGCGAGCGCCAGGACACTGCAACCCGTCGCCCCCTTGGCCATCCACCGCTTGTTTTCTGACATTTGCGCCCCTCCGCGTGACTGTTTGACGAATCCCACCCCAGCAACCAACGGACGGCTGGCTAACTGTCGGTTGACGAACTATTCGGTCAGCGGATTGGCGCGGTCAATCAAATCTACCTTGATTTGAGTAAATACGAGGGCACTGTTGCGATCACGCAACAGTCACACGACCGTGAGCGTAGTCGAATCAGCTGCGATCCGGGTTAGACCGGATCGAGATAATCGTCCCAGAGATCGACATAGACGGAGTCCCGCTCGGCGGCATCGGCGCCCCAGATCTCGCTTGCGGTGAAGCGGACGGCATAGACATGCTGCGGCTTTTCTCCGGCGAGCTCGGCATTGGTGTCGGGGAAGACGAAGACGCCGTGATCGCGGTCGATGACGCCGCGCCGACCGCGCACGTAGCGGGGGATGCGAGTGTGGCCGGTCGGGTTCATGACCCGGGCGACGACCGCGTCGCCGGGCTTGAACTTCGCGGCGACGGCGTCGGCGCGCCGGCCGGCGTCGCGCCGGCCAAGGCTGCCGGACACCGCGGCGACGGTCACGACCGGAGGCGGAGCCTCGCTTCCGCCGCCGCGGCCAGACGGCCGCGCGAGCTCCGCGGCGGTGACCAGCCCCGTCGCGACGAGCCGGGTTTCGAGCCCCTGCAGCCAGCGCTCGTAATAGCTTGCCTTCAGGTAATCGACGGGATTCAGGCGCTCGAGCGAGAGCCGCGACCCGTCCAGGGTCCAGCGTCCGAGGAGCCCGGTCGCACGCACCATCGCGAAGACGCGGCCCTCCCATTCGGCGTGGAAGACCGGCTCGTCGGCTTCTGGCAGGACCGGCCCGAACCCGTCCATGCCCCCCATATCGTGGATGCTGTTCATGGCGCGGCTCGCGCCGGCACCGGCGCGAGCCGCGCCGTCCCGATCATGGAATCGCGCGTCACCAGCGCGGCGAGCGCCGCCGCGTCCATCCCGTCGGTGCCCGCCGGTCGCTCGGGCAGGACGAGATAACGCAGCTCGGCAGTGCTGTCCCAGACGCGAATCGCGATATCCGCCGCCAGCTCGATGCCGAAGTCGCGCAGCACGCCGCGCGGATCGCGGACCGCGCGCGCCCGGTAGGCGTCGGATTTGTACCAGACAGGCGGCAGGCCGAGCATCGGCCAGGGATAGCACGAGCACAAGGTACAGACGACGAGGTTGTGCACCGTGGGGGTGTTCTCGACGACGACGAGACCCTCGTCGTGAACGCCTTCGATGCCGAGCTCGGCGATCGCCGCGGAGCCGTCGCGCAGCAGCCGCTCCTTGAAATGAGGATCGACCCAGGCCCGCGCCACGACACCGGCGCCGTTGCGCGGGCCGATCTTCGTCTCATAGGCCTCGACGATGAGATCGAGCGCCGCGGCATCGACCAGCCCCTTCTCGATCAGCAGCGATTCGAGCGCCTTGACCCGCAGCGTCGTCTCCGCAAGCGGCTCGCTATGCCGATGGTTCTTTCCCATGAAGCGCCTCGTGCTCGATTATCCGGTCCGACCGCCGAACTCTAGCGGGCGCGGCGCCGGGCGACAATGCTCGCCTCGGGCGAGGGGGGAACCGAAACTTGTCACGGCGGTTTGCTTGGTATGGCAGACAAGCAAGCGTCCAAGACCGCTGCGCCGGCCCCCGCCGACGACGGCCGTTCCTCACCGTCACCGGTGACGGTATCGCGGATCCTCGCCGACGGCTCGACCGACAGCTTCGTGATCGAGAACCCACCGCCCCGCTTCAAGATCGATTGGGAGACGCGCGTCGCCATCCCGGTCGAGATGCCCGACCGACGGTGGCGGCGCCGGTAGTCCTCTGCTCTAACGCTGGATCACGACGGTAACTTCGTGCGCCGCGACGCCGGTGACGCCGGCCGCCGGTGCCGCCGGTCGCTTTTCCATTCGCGCGTTTTCCACGCCCGCCGCGGCCAGTTCGCGGACCACCACGGTCGCCCGCTCATCGGCCAGGGCCGCGTCCTGCGGTTTGCCGCCGTCGGCTTTGCCCTCGACGATCAGCTTGCTGGAATTGCCGCGCGCCGCGTCGGCGATCTGCGCCACGATGGCCTGCGCGTCCGGCGTCAGGGCGGCATCCCCCTTCGGAAAGAACACGACATATTGGGGTGGCGTCGCGGTCGCGCAGGCGGCGAGGCCGAGAAGGAGACTGACGGCGATCACACGGCGCATGGGAACCTCGAGTTACGAAACGAGCGACGACTGCGTCGTAATCGTCTGGGGAACAGAAACGATCCCTCGAACCCGTCACGCGAGACGTCGGTCACTGCGTCCGGGGATGCCGACTCGTTAGGCCGAGGACGCCGATCATGACGGCGAGCAGCGTCGCGGCGCTGAGCGCCAGTGACCAATGGATACCAATGAGGCTGCCGCCGACGCCCACCGTGACGCCGCTGAAGGCGCGCAGCCCCTGTGCCGACATGTTGAAGAGCCCGATGACGCGGCCGCGGCTCGCCGCCGGCGCTTTGAGCTGGACCAGGGTTTGCGCCATGGCGTTGAACGAGAGCTCGAGGAAACCCGCGGCGAAGAGGAAGCCGACCGCGAAGACATAGGTCGGCGACATCGCGAAGCCGGCGATCGCGAGGCACCACAGCATCACCAGGATGAACGCCGTGCGCGGCTGCGCCCGCAACAGGCTGCGGCTCTCGAGCGCGAAACCGGCGAGCAGCGCGCCCGCGGCATCGGCCGCCAGCAGGATCGTATAGAGCACGCCGACATCGCCGTGGCCGAGGTCGTGCGCGAATTCCGGCATCTGCACCTGATAGGCATTGCCGAGCAGAAAAGAGGCGGCACCGGCGAGCAGCGTCATCGAGACGATGGTGCGGTCGCCGGCGATGCCGACCACCGTCGCGACGATGTCGCCGAAGCCGCGCATTGCCGGCCGCGGCCGGTTGTCCGTGCGGAAACGGGGGCCGTAGGGCGCCTTCCACAGCCACAGGGCCAGCGGCAGGTAAATCAGCGCGTTGAGGAAGATGCCGTAGGACGGCCCCAGAAGCAGCAGAATCCCGCCGCCCACCGCCGGCCCCAGAAGCAGCCCAAGATAACGCCCCGTTGCGTTCAGCCGGACGGCGCTCTGCAGTTGCGCCGGGCCGACAATCTCGTGCAGCAGCAGCTGCGAGGCCGGTCCCCAGAGAACGCCGGCGAAGCCGTGCACCACCAGGATCGTTTCGGCCTGCCACATCTGCAGCGTGTCGGTGACGAAGAAAAAGCCCCAGGCGAGCGAGGCCAGCATGAAAAGCACCATGCCGAGCTGAATGATGCGGCGTGGATCGAAGCGGTCGGCGAGCGCGCCGGAATAGACCGAGAACAGCAGGAACGGCAACCAATGCGACAGGACGGCGAAGCCGCCGAGCGCCGGCGAATGGAATTTCTGGAACATGATCCAATAGCTGATCACGTGCTCGATGCTGTCGGCCATCATCGCCAGCGCCGAGGCGAGGAAGAAGGCGCGGAACCCGGGGTTGCGCAAGGCGGCAAAGGATTGGTGCGGGACACCCTGCCCCGGGTCGTCGGTGTTCACGGTCAATCTGCGCCCTTTCGGCATGAATGCGGCCGGAGCGGTGCGGCCCTCTTTACGCTCGATGCGACGATCGAACCTGCGGCTGCACCAGCCGACATTGGCGGCGGCCTCGAAGACACAGCGAGGCGCTGTTTCCGAGCGGGTCAATCAGAGTATATTTCGATATATCGAAATAGCGCAAGCCCGATCATCCGGTCTGCACAGCACGCCTGTTAAGTATTGTAAGCACCGAGCCCGAGTTGCCATTTTGGCTCGAACCCGCGCCGGCGGGAATGCCGCTAACGACGCTGCCAGACCGGGGCCGCGGGCGCGCGCGTCGCGATCCCTACGGCGGCACG
Source organism: Rhodospirillales bacterium (assembly GCA_028291405.1). Lineage (GTDB taxonomy): Bacteria > Pseudomonadota > Alphaproteobacteria > ATCC43930 > CGMCC-115725 > URHD0088. Next base: position 24,523 of record JAQGID010000058.1, read on the forward strand.
GCACGGCGTTCGGATGGTGGCTTGCCGGAGAACCTATGATAGTCTGGCGGAAAGTATGACAATGATCGGAGGCACTTCGGTCCGGTGGGAATCACGACGGAAAGCGCGACCGGCATGCTACCGGCGGACGGTGTGACGGACTTGCCGCGATACGACGTCCTCGTCGTCGGCGGCGGCCCCGGTGGCTCGACGATCGCCGCGCTGCTGGCCAGCCGCGGCGAGCGCGTCGTGCTGGTCGACAAGGACCGGCATCCGCGCTTTCACATCGGCGAGTCGCTGCTGCCGCTGAACGTCGATCTCTTCGACAAACTCGGCGTCAAGGACGAGATCGAGAAGATCGGCATGCCGAAGTTCGGCGTCGAGTTCGTCTCGCCTTACCACAACAAGGCCGTCACGCTCGACTTCGCACGCGCCTGGGACAAGCGCTTCTTCTACTCGTATCAGGTACGCCGCTCGGAGTTCGACCACATCCTGCTGAAGAACGCCGCCGCCAAGGGCGCCGTCGTCACCGAGGGCTGCCGCATCGAGGAGGTCACCTTCCTGCCCGACGGCGGCGTCGTTGCCAGCGGCCGCGACGACGCGGGGCAGGCGCATCGGTTTCATGCGAAGTTTCTCGTCGACGCCTCGGGACGCGACACGCTCCTCGCCAAGAAACTCGGCACGAGAGAGGCCAACCGCCGCCACAACAGCGCCGCGGTCTACGGGCATTTCACCGGCGCCCGCCGCCTGCCCGGCAAGCTCGCCGGCAACATCACGATCTTCTGGTTCGATCACGGCTGGTTCTGGTTCATCCCGCTCGCCGACGGCACGACCAGCGTCGGCGCCGTATGCCCGCCGGATTTCTTCAAGACCCGCAAGGGCGATCTCACCGAGTTCTTCCACAGCGTCATCGCGATGTGCCCGGAGATCGCCGACCGGCTCAAGGAGGCGACGATGACCGGCCCGGCGACGGCGACCGGCAATTATTCGTACAAGTCGCAGCGGATGGTCGGACAAAACTACATCATGGTCGGCGACGCCTTCGCCTTCGTCGATCCGGTCTTCTCGACCGGCGTCTATATCGCGATGAAGAGCGCCTTCATGGCCGCCGACGTGGTGACATCCTGCCTGCACCAACCAGCGCAGTCGGCGCGGGCGCTCAAGCGTTTCGATCGCGAGGTCCGGCTCGCCCTCACCCGCTTCTCCTGGTACATCTATCGCATCACCCGACCGGCGATGCGCGATCTCTTCATGTCGCACGGCGAGCGCTTCCGCATCACCGCGGCGGTGCTCGCGCTGCTGTCGGGCGACGCCTTCGGCCCGTCGCCGATCCGCTCACGGCTGATGCTGTTCAAGGGCATCTACTACGGCATGACGGCGTGGAACGCGGTGCAGCGACGTCTCGCTCCCGGCGGACAGCAACGCTTCACCGACAAGAAAGCGGCCTGATTCGTTCTCGACCAATGGCCCAAATGCGATCTGCGTCCGCCACGCATCTCGTCATCATCCCGAGCTACAACACCGGCCCGAAGCTGTTCGAGACGGTTCGCGAGGCCCGTCGCTTCTGGGCTCCGGTCTGGGTCGTCGTCGACGGCAGTACCGACGGGACGGCCGAGGAAATCGAGGCCGTCGCGCGCGGCGACGCCGGTCTCCGCGTCATCCGCCTCGATCGCAACCAAGGCAAGGGCGCGGCCGTGCTGTACGCGCTTCGCGCCGCCGAGGCCGAGGGCTTCACCCATGCGCTGACGATGGATTCGGATGGGCAGCACGCCGCCGACGAGATTCCCGCCTTCATGGCGACGTCGCGCGACAATCCCGCGGCAATGATCCTCGGCGTCCCGATCTTCGACGGTGCGGCGCCCCAGATCCGGGTGCAGGGCCGCAAGCTGTCGAACTGGTGGGCCGATTTCGAGACGCTTTGGGCCGGGATCGGCGATTCGCTGTACGGCTTCCGGGTCTATCCGATCCACGAACTGCGCGCCGTGATGGAGAGTACCCGCTGGATGCGGCGCTTCGACTTCGATCCCGAGGCCGTCGTACGCCTGTGCTGGCACGGCATCCGGCCGATCAAGCGGTCGACCCCGGTCCGCT
>JAQGID010000146.1 GCA_028291405.1 Rhodospirillales bacterium
GTGGCTCCCCTTCGACGTGGCCCATCACAACCCTCACTGTCCGCCACACACAGTGAATCCCATCCGATGCGATTTGGGAATCGGGCTCGAAAGAATTTTCACACAGGCTGGTTCGCGAGGAAGACGAATAGAGGCGGACAAGTAGATCGGCATATATGCCGTCTTTATATCGCTACCCCCAACTCCATCTCGATTTTATACGCGCGAAACGCCTCTTCTAGGAACGCTAGAGATGGAGGCGTTGCATGTTCCGATCCTTCCAGATACTCGCGGAGCCCGACGAGAAGCTGTTCGGCGCGCCGCGGTTCGACAGTTTTACCCAGGGGCGGAGCTGGCTTCACGCGTTCGCCGAACTGGCGCTGAGCACGGCGGCTTTTTTTGCCGTCGCCGGCGTGATCCTCGCGATTCGCGCCTATTTGCATCTCGGCTGACCGAATTTCAAACAAAGGCTCAAGCCATGCTCGACATCGTGATGACCGTTCTCGGCCTCGCGTTCTTCGCCGTCGCGGTCCTCTACCTCGAAGCCTGCGATCAATTGTGAGGGACCAGACATGATCGACCTCGTCCTCGGCGGGATCACCTCGCTGCTGATCCTCGCCTACCTCGTCTACGCGCTCGTGCGCCCAGAGCGCTTCTAGGAGCCTGTGATGACAATCAATGGATGGCTGCAGATCGCGCTATATTGCGTGCTTCTGACGCTCCTCGTGAAACCGCTCGGTCTTTACATGACCCGCGTCTTCGCGGGCGAGCGGAATTTCCTGTCGCCCGTGCTCGGCCCGATCGAGCGCGGCCTCTACCGCATCAGCGGCGTCGACGAGCGCACCGATCAACACTGGCTCACCTACGGCATCGCGATGCTGTTCTTCAGCGTCGTCGGCTTCCTCTTCCTCTATGCGCTGCAACGCTTGCAGAACCTGCTGCCCTTCAACCCGCAGGGACTCGACGCGGTGCCGCCGGATCTCGCCTTCAACACCTCGGTGAGCTTCGTCACCAACACCAACTGGCAGTCCTATACGCCGGAAAGCACGATGAGTTACCTGACCCAGATGGTCGGGTTGACGATGCACAATTTCGTCTCGGCGGCGACCGGCATCGCGCTCGCGATGGCCCTGATCCGCGGCTTCTCGCGCCGCTCGGCCCAGGCGGTCGGCAATTTCTGGGTCGATCTGACGCGCTGCACGCTCTACATCCTGCTGCCGATCTCGATCGTCGTCGGACTGTTTTTCGTCTGGCAGGGCATGCCGCAGAACCTCGGCGCCTACGTCGAGGCGACGACGCTCGAAGGCGCCAAGCAGGTGATCGCGCAGGGCCCGGTGGCCTCGCAGGAGGTCATCAAGATGCTCGGTACCAACGGCGGCGGCTTCTTCAACGCCAACTCGGCGCATCCCTACGAGAACCCGAACGCGCTGACGAACCTTGTCCAGATCCTGCTGATCTTCTCGATCGGCGCCGCCCTCACCAACGTCTTCGGCCGCATGGTGGGCGACCAGCGCCAGGGCTGGGCGATCTTCGCGGTGATGGGACTGCTCTTCCTCGCCGGCACGACCACGGTCTACTGGGCCGAGGCCGGCGGCAACCCGGCCTTCGCTGCGCTCCATATCGACAGCGCGCCGAGCGCGCTGCAGGCCGGCGGCAATATGGAGGGCAAGGAGACGCGCTTCGGCATCGCCAACTCGGCGCTGTTCTCGACGATAACCACCGACGCCTCGTGCGGCGCCGTCAACACCATGCACGACAGCCTGATGCCCTTGGCCGGCATGGTGCCGATGGTCAACATCATGCTGGGCGAGATCATCTTCGGCGGCGTCGGCTCCGGCATGTACGGCATGCTGCTCTTCGCCATCGTCGCGGTCTTCATCGCCGGGCTGATGGTCGGCCGCACCCCGGAATACCTCGGCAAGAAGATCGAGGCCAAGGAGGTCAAGATGGCGATCCTCGCGATCCTCATCCTGCCGCTCTCGATGCTGGGCTTTGCCGCGCTCGCCGCTGTCGTGCCCGCCGGGCTCGCCGGACCGGCAAATGCCGGACCGCACGGTTTCAGCGAGATCCTCTATGCCTTCGTCTCGGCGACCGGGAACAACGGCAGCGCCTTCGCCGGGCTCACCGCCAACACGCTGTTCTATAACATGACGCTGGCCTTCGCGATGCTGATCGGCCGCTTCCTGATGATCGTGCCGATGCTGGCGATCGCCGGCTCGCTCGCTGCCAAGAAGATCGTGCCGGCCTCGGCGGGCACCTTCCCGACGCACGGCAGCCTCTTCGTCGGGCTGCTCGTCGGCGTCATCCTGATCGTCGGCGGCCTCACCTACTTCCCGGCGCTCGCGCTCGGCCCGGTGGTCGAGCACCTCGCGATGCAGTCCGGTACCCTCTACTAGCACCAGGGATACTCCCATGGACACCAAGACCAACAAGCGGACCACCAGCTTCACCGATCCGGCGATCCTCGTCCCGGCGATCGGCGATGCGTTCAAGAAGCTCGATCCCCGGGTGATGATCCGCAATCCCGTGATGTTCGTCGTCGAAATCGTCGCGACGCTCGTCACGATCCTCTTCCTGCGCGATCTGGCGGTCGGCGCCGGCCATCTCGGCTTCGCCTTCCAGATCATCCTCTGGCTGTGGTTCACCGTCCTCTTCGCGAACTTCGCCGAAGCGGTCGCCGAAGGCCGCGGCAAGGCGCAGGCAGCCAGCCTGCGCAAGACCCGTACCGACACGCCGGCGAAGAAGCTCGTCGACGGCACGACCAAAAGCGTATCGGCGGCCTCGCTAAAGCCGGGCGATCTGGTGATGGTCGAGGCCGGCGACACGATCCCGAGTGACGGCGAGATCGTCGAGGGCATCGCCTCGGTCGACGAATCGGCGATCACCGGCGAGTCGGCGCCGGTCATCCGCGAGAGCGGCGGCGACCGCTCGGCGGTCACCGGCGGCACCCGCGTCCTCTCCGACTGGATCAAGGTCAAGATCACGGCGGCGCAGGGCTCGACCTTCCTGGACCGCATGATCGCCCTCGTCGAAGGCGCGCAGCGGCAGAAGACGCCGAACGAGATCGCCCTCAACATCCTGCTCGCCGGGCTGACGATCATCTTCGTCTTCGCGGTGGTCACGATCCCGAGCTATGCCGCCTATGCCGGCGGCTCGATCTCGGTTCTGATCCTCGTCGCCCTGTTCGTGACCCTGATCCCGACGACGATCGGCGCCCTGCTCTCGGCGATCGGCATCGCCGGCATGGACCGGCTGGTGCGCTTCAACGTCCTCGCCATGTCCGGCCGCGCCGTCGAGGCGGCAGGCGACGTCGACACGCTGCTGCTCGACAAGACGGGCACGATCACCCTCGGCAACCGCGTCGCGACGGAGCTCTTCCCGCTCACCGGCGTCGCGCCGGAGGACCTCGCCGACGCGGCGCAGCTCTCCTCGCTCAGCGACGAGACGCCGGAGGGGCGCTCGATCGTCGTGCTGGCCAAGGAGAAATACGGCATCCGCGGCCGCGACATGGCGCCGCTCAACGCGCATTTCGTCCCCTTCACGGCGCAGACGCGGATGAGCGGCGTCGACATCGAGGGGCACGTGATCCGCAAGGGCGCGGTCGATGCGATCCTCGAGCACGTCCGGCAGCCGGGCGCGCCGGTCCGCGCCGCGGTCGGCGGCGGCAGCGTCGTCGCCCTCGCACCTGCGGCGGCGTCGAAAGAGCTGACCGAGATCGTCGAGCGCATCGCGAAATCCGGCGGCACGCCGCTCGCCGTGGCGCGCGACGGGGTCGTCCTCGGCGTCATCCATCTCAAGGACGTCGTCAAGGGCGGCATCCGCGAGCGCTTCGCCGAGCTCCGCCAGATGGGCATCCGCACGGTCATGATCACCGGCGACAATGCGCTCACCGCCGCCGCGATCGCCGCCGAATCGGGGGTCGACGACTTCCTCGCCCAGGCGACGCCGGAGGCCAAGCTCAAGCTGATCCGCGACGAGCAGGCCAAGGGCAAGCTCGTCGCGATGTGCGGCGACGGCACCAACGACGCCCCCGCCCTCGCGCAGGCCGTCGTCGGCGTCGCGATGAACACCGGCACGATGGCGGCGCGCGAGGCCGGCAACATGGTCGATCTCGACAGCGACCCGACCAAGCTCATCGAGATCGTCGCGATCGGCAAGCAGCTGCTGATGACGCGCGGCGCGCTCACCACCTTCTCGATCGCCAACGACGTCGCGAAGTACTTCGCCATCATCCCGGCGATGTTCCTCGCCTTCTACCCGCAGCTGCAGGCGCTCAACATCATGCATCTGCAGACGCCGCAGAGCGCGATCCTGTCGGCGATCATCTTCAACGCGCTGATCATCATCGCGCTGATCCCGCTCGCCCTGCGCGGCGTCACCTACCGCGCGAGCGGCGCCGCCAGCCTGCTGCGCCGCAACCTCCTCATCTACGGCCTCGGCGGCATCCTGGTGCCCTTCATCGGCATCAAGATCATCGACATGATCGTCACCGCCGTCGGCCTCGCGTAAGGGAACCCATTATGTTGAAGCAGATCCGCCCCGCCATCATGATGCTCGTCACGCTGACGATCATCACCGGCATCATCTACCCGCTCGGCATGACCGGCCTGGCGCAGCTCCTCTTCCCGCGCCAGGCCAACGGCAGCCTCATCGAGAAGGACGGCAAGGTGATCGGCTCGACGCTGATCGGCCAGAACTTCACCGCTCCCCAGTATTTCTGGGGCCGGCAGTCGGCAACGACCGACACCGATCCAGCCGATTCGACCAAGACGGTGCCGGCGCCCTATAACGCCCAGAACTCGGTCGGCTCGAACCTCGGCCCGACGTCGAAGGCGCTGATCGACCGCGTGACGCAGGACAGCGAAAAGCTCAAGGCCGAGAATCCCGACCAGCCGATCCCGGTCGATCTCGCGACCGCCTCGGCCAGCGGGCTCGATCCCGACATTACCCCGGCGGGCGCCGACTTCCAGGTGCCGCGCGTCGCCAAGGCCCGCAACATGAGCGTCGAGCAGGTCCGCCGCATCGTCGCGGAGAACACCACGGGACGCCTGCTCGGGATCATCGGCGAGCCGACGGTGAACGTGCTGAAGCTCAATCTGGCGCTCGACGCGACGCCGGGGAGGTGACGGCTCGAGGGTGGCGCAAGATTTGTAATTACCGATGGGATAAATCACATCTACCGTCATCCTCGCGGGACGCGGGGATCCATTTGTCCAAGAGCCGGATGCCGGCACAATGGGTCCCCGCGTTCGCGGGGAAGACGGATAAAAATTCGGAAAATCGGCGACTTGCTGCCGCGCAGGACTTAATCTTCCGCGATGCCCGTTGACGCCTCCGACCAGATCAAGCGCCCCTCGCCCGATGCCCTGCTCGACGCGGCGAGCAAGGAGCATCGCGGCCGGCTGAAGATCTTCCTCGGCGCCGCCCCCGGCGTCGGCAAGACCTACGAGATGCTGCAGAACGCGCGGGCGCGCCGCGCCGAGGGGATCGACGTCGTCGTCGGCATCGTCGAGACGCACGGCCGCAGCGAGACCGAGGCGCTGGTCGCCGGGCTGGAGCTCGTGCCGCGCCGCCGCGTCGAGTACAAAGGCCGGACGCTCGAGGAAATGGACATCGATGCGGTGCTGGCCCGCCACCCCAAGCTCGTCCTCGTCGACGAGCTCGCCCACAGCAACGCCCCGGGCAGCCGCCACCCCAAGCGCTATCTCGACGTCGAGGAGCTGATCGCCGCGGGGATCGACGTCTATACGACGCTCAACATCCAGCACGTCGAGAGCCTCAACGACGTCGTCGCCCAGATCACCCGCATCCGGGTTCGCGAGACGCTGCCCGACAGCGTCCTCGACAAGGCCGACGAGATCGAGATCGTCGACCTGACGCCCGCCGATCTCATCAAACGCCTCAACGAGGGCAAGGTCTACGTCCCCGCGCAGGCGCAGCGCGCGCTCCGGCATTATTTCTCGGCCGGCAATCTGACGGCGCTGCGCGAGCTCGCCCTCCGCCGCACGGCGCAGCGCGTCGACGAACAGATGCTGACCTATATGCGGGCGCATGCGATGACCGGCCCGCTCGCCGCCGGCGACCGCCTGCTGGTCTGCATCAGCGAGAGCCGCGCCGCGCCGGCGCTGGTGCGCTACGCGCGGCGCGTCGCCGACCGGCTCGGCGCGAAATGGATCGCGATCTACGTCGAGACGTCGCGCTACCAGGCGCTGACCGAAGCCGAGCGCGACCGCATCGCCGAGAGCCTGCGCCTCGCCGAGCGCCTCGGCGCCGAGACGCTGACCCTGCCGGGGCGGCGCGTCGCCGACGAGCTGCTCGCCTACGCGCGCGAGAGCAACGTCACCCAGATCATCATCGGCAAGTCGCAGCGGTCGCGCTGGTTCGCGATCTTCCACGGCTCGGTCGTCCGCGACCTCATGCGCCACGCCGGCGAGATCGGCATCCAAGTCGTGGCGGGCGACGAGGACGCCGCCGGGCTGGACGAGAAGCGCATCGCCACGGCTCGCGAGGCGCCGGGCTTCAATCCCCTGCCCTATCTCGTCAGCATCGGCATTACCGCCGCCGCGCTGTTCGTCGGCCTCGCGCTGCAGCGGTTCCTCGCCGTCTCCAACATCGCCCTGGTGTTCCTGCCCGGCGTGCTGGTCAGCGCCATCCTCTACGGGCTGCTGCCCTCGCTCTTCGTCTGCGTGCTCAGCGTCCTCGCGTTCAACTTCTTCTTCCTGCCGCCGCTCTACACCTTCACGATCGCCGATCCCGAAAACGTCGTCGCGCTATTCTTCTTCCTCGTCGTCTCGCTGATCACCTCGAACCTGACGGCGCGGATGCGCGGCCAGGCGGTGACGGCACGGCTCCGCGCCAAGACGAACGCCGAGCTCTACGCCTTCAGCCGCAAGCTCGCCGGTATCGTCGACCTCGACGATCTGCTGTGGGCGACCTCGTACCAGATCGCCTCGATGCTGAAGGTGCGGGTCGTCATGCTGCTGCCCGAGGGCGACGGCATCGCAGTGCGCGCCGGCTATCCGCCCGAGGATCTGCTCGACGAGGCGGATCTGGCGGCGGCGCGCTGGAGCTGGGATCACGACCGGCCGGCGGGGCGCGGCGCCGACACCCTACCGGGCGCCAAGCGCCTCTTTCTGCCGATGCGCACCGGCCGCGGCGCGATCGCTGTCCTCGGCATCGAGCGCGACGCGCCGGGGCCGCTCCTGACCCCGGACGAGCAGCGGCTGCTCGACGCCCTCGCCGATCAGGCGGCGGTCGCGATCGAGCGGACCAAGCTGGTCGCCGACGTCGACGCCGCCCGCATCCTCGCCGAGACCGAGCGGCTGCGCTCGGCCCTCCTGACCTCGATCTCGCACGATCTGCGCACGCCGCTCGCGGCGATCCTCGGCGCCGTCACCAGCTTGCGCAGCTACGGCGGACTCTACGCCGAGCAGGAGCGCGAGGAGCTCGCGGCGACGATCCAAGAGGAGGCCGAGCGGCTCAACCGTTTCGTCACCAATCTGCTCGACATGACGCGGCTCGAGGCCGGCGCGCTCGAGCCCAATTTCGCCCTGATCGACGTCGGCGAGATCGTCGGGACGGCGCTGCACCGCGCCGCCAAGGTCCTCGAGCACCATCGGGTGGCGGTCGAGCTGACGCCCGACCTGCCGATGCTGAGCCTCGATTTCGTGCTGTTCGAGCAGGTCATCTTCAACCTCCTCGACAATGCCGCAAAATATGCGCCGCCCGGCACCACCGTGACGGTCCGCGCCTGGCGCCAGGGTAGCGCCGTCGCGATCGAGGTGCTCGACGAGGGGGCCGGGATTCCGCCCGACCAGGTCGACCGGGTCTTCGAGAAATTCTACCGCGTCGTCCGCTCCGACCGGAAACGCGCCGGGACCGGCCTCGGCCTCGCGATCTCCCGCGGTTTCGTCGAGGCGCTCGGCGGCACGATCACCGCCGCCAACCGCAGCGACCGCTCCGGCGCGGTCTTCACCATTGTCTTGCCAGCGCCGCCGCAAGGCATCGCGAAACGGGCCGGCGATGTCGGCTAACCTCGTCACCATCCTCGTCGTCGACGACGAGCCGGCGATCCGCCGGCTGCTGCGTACCAGCCTCACGGTGCAGGGCTATCGCATCGTCGAAGCGGAGACCGCCGAGGCCGCGCTCGCCGAGATCAGGAATTACCCGCCGGACGTGGTGATCCTCGATCTCGGCCTGCCGGATCGCGACGGGCTCGACGTCGTCGCGACGGTGCGGCAATCCTCCGCCGTCCCGATCATCGTGCTGTCGAGCCGCGGCGACGAGCGCGCCAAGGTCGAGGCGCTCGAGCTCGGCGCCGACGACTATGTGACCAAGCCCTTCGGCATGGCCGAGCTCGTCGCCCGCATCCGCGCCGCGCTGCGCCATCGCCTGCAGGCGCAGGGCGAGGAGCCGGTCTTCCGCAGCGGCGACCTCGCCGTCGACCTCGTCCGCCGCATCGTCCGCGTCAAGGACGTCGAGACCAAGCTGTCGCCCAAGGAATACGACATCCTGCGCGAGCTCGTCATTCACGCCGGCAAGGTCCTCACCCACAAGCACCTGTTGCGCGAGGTCTGGGGACCGGCGACCTCGGACGTGCAATACCTGCGCATCTACATCCGTCAGCTGCGCCAGAAGCTGGAGCCCGATCCCGAGCGTCCGTCGCTGATCCTGACCGAGCCCGGCGTCGGTTACCGGCTGATTCCCGCGGCTTAGCACCTGTGGCGACATTGTAAATTCTGCGTGACGACGCTCGCGACCGGCGAGATTGGCTGGATGAGGTCGCCGTGCCCGTTTAGGCTCACGCTCCGCGGCAGATTTCGCAGGGGCAGTCTGTGACGTACACCAAGCGGATGGGAGCAACCAAATGAAGCGTCTTCTCGGAAGCACGATCATCGCCGGCGCGCTCGTCGCGGCGCTCGGATGGGGGGCCGCCAACGTCGCGGCAGAGCAGGATCCGAAAGCGGTGATCAAGGATCGCCAGGACACCATGAAAGCGCAGGGCAAGGCCCTTGCGGCGGCCAAGGGATTTTCCGAGGGACGCGTCGATCAGGCGACCGCCGAAGCGGCGATCAGCGACCTGATCAAGACGACGAGCAGGATCGTCGACAAATTCCCGCCGGGCACCGGCATGGCGGAATTCCCCGGCGTCTCCGGCGCGAAGCCGGCGATCTGGACTGAATGGGACAAGTTCAAGGCGGCGCCGCAAGCCGCCGTCGCCCAGGAGCAGAAGCTGCTGGCCCTGATCAAGGCCGGCGACAAGCAAGCTGTCGGTGCCCAATCGGCGGCGACGTGGGATGACGGGTGTCAGGTCTGTCACAAGCCCTACCGCGAAAAGCTTTGAGATCGGCGGTGACCGTGGGGCACACTGCGCCACGGTCTCCGCTGCACGCGAGTACGGATAAATGGATCTCGGAATTGCCGGCAAATCGGCGCTGGTCTGCGCCGCGAGCAAAGGGCTCGGCAAGGGCTGCGCGCTGAACCTCGCGCGCGAGGGCGTCGCGCTCACGATCGTCGCGCGGACCGCCGCGACGCTCGAGGCGACGGCGGCCGAGATCCGCGCCGCCACCGGCGCGACCGTCACGGCGGTCGCCGCCGACGTCACCACCCCGGCCGGCCGCGAAGCGGCGCTCGCCGCCTGTCCCGCGCCGGACATCCTCGTCACCAACGCCGGCGGCCCGCCGACCGGCGATTTCCGCGACTGGACGCGCGACGACTGGATCAAGGCGATCGACGCCAACATGCTGACGCCGATCGAGCTGATCAAGGCGACGGTCGACGGCATGATCGATCGCCGCTTCGGCCGCATCGTCAACATCACCTCAGGGGCGGTGAAGGCGCCGCTCGATGCGCTCGGCCTCTCGAACGGCGCCCGCTCCGGCCTCACCGGCTTCGTCGCCGGCCTCGCCCGCAAGACGGTGCGGCACAACGTCACGATCAACAATCTGCTGCCCGGCGCCTTCGACACCGATCGGCTGCGCGGCCTCTTCGCGGCGACCGCCAAGGAAGGCCGCAGCGTCGAGGAGCAGCGCGCCGCGCGGGCCGCCACCATCCCGGCCGGACGCTTCGGCACGATCGAGGAATTCGGCGCCGCCTGCGCCTTCCTGTGCAGCGCGCAGGCCGGCTACATCACCGGCCAGAACCTGCTGATCGACGGCGGCGTCTACCCCGGCACGTTCTAACGGCGCTCTAGACCGCGCCGGGGCCGAGGAGCAGGGCGGCGACGGCGCAGAAATGCGTCGCGATGCCGGCCAGCACGAAGCCGTGCCATACCGGATCCGTCCAGCGGCCGATGCCGCGCGCGTAGATCAGGGCGCCGATCGTGTAGGCGGCGCCGCCGAGCGCCAGGAAGACCAGCGCGAACGACGACAGGCCGTGCGTGAACTGGTCGAACGCCGAAAGCACCAGCCAGCCCATCGCCAGGTAGAGCGCGACGAAGAAACTATCGTAGGCGGCACCGAGTGTCAGCTTGAGCACGATGCCGATTCCGGCGAGGCCCCAGATCCATTCGAGGATCCCGACGCCGAACGGCCCGGCAATGCCGTGCGCCGCGAAGGGCGTATAGGTGCCGGCGATGAGCAGGAAGATCGCGGAATGATCGAGCGTCCGGAGCAGGCGGCGCCGTGGCGTCGTCTCGTGCATGTTGTAGAGATACGAGCAGAGCGAGCAGGCAACGAGCGTCGCACCATAGACGACGCCGACGGCGGCGCGGCGGCGGTCGAGCGCCGTCGCGGCAAGGACGACGAGCGCCAGCAGGGCGGCGGCGCTGAGCCAGAGGGTCAGGGTGACCAGCAGCCGGTTGACTCGGCGCGCCGCGGCGGTCGGGAACGTACTGGCCATGGCTGAGGATGCGCGCCGATCGAACGTCATGCAAACATTCCGCTTGCAACCGCCTGAATGTTCTGCTTTTGTTCTCTTCACGGCAGTTCGGAACATCGGGAGACGGCAAATGCAAAAGATCGATCGGCAAGGTGCCGTGGTTCTGGCATTCGGATGGGCGCTGGCGTTGCTGGTGACGCTGACGTGAGCTGCAGCGCGCCGAGCTAGGCGGGCCGAGCCTGACCGAGCGCGTCGAGGGCGCCGGCGAGCGCGTTGAAGACCTGGCTCGGACGAAACGGCTTCTGGAGAAATCCGAGGGGGCGCGCGAGCTTGGCACGTTCCATGGTTTCCGGATCATGCATGCCGGACAGGAAAATCGAGGGAATATTGAAGCGCCGGCGCAATTCGCAGGCGACTTCGATGCCATCGATCGGCCCCGTCAGCCTGATGTCGACGAGCGCCAGACGCGGCAGCTCGCCCTCGAGCAAAGCAAGGGCCTCCGGCCCCGACGACGCGACGCCCACGATGACGAAGCCCGATTCCTCGAGCACATCCCGGATATAGCTCGCGACGAGCGCATCGTCCTCGACGACGAGGATGCGCGCGACACCCGCGTCTGCGGCGATTTCCAGCGAAGATTGATACGTCGGCATGCTCGTCAGCGTCCACCTTCGGCTCGCCAAATCGACGGCGCACAGTGCTCGTGCTGGTAGAACGGAGGACGAGCCGTCCGGTTCCGACGCGACTCTGCGGAGCCGCGCCTCTCCGCCGAATGACAGCGAATCGATCCCGGCGCAGCCTCGAACCTATTTGCAAAAGCTGGAAGCAGACCCGGATCGCTTCATCGGAAGCGCCGCTCCTGCTCCACATTACCGACGGTGAGCTCGCCTGCGAGGCTCCGATCCTTTCGGGATCGCTTCAAGAGATGGGCGTCGCCAAAGTCAAATCGTGACGGATGGGAGAGGCAGATATGACGGCGAGGACGGAAAAGCGGGTCGCCCTGGTGGCGGGCGCCAGCGGCATCATCGGCCATGCGACGGCCTTCGAGTTGAAGCGGCAGAGATGGAGCGTGCGCGCCCTCGCTCGACGCCCGATCGCTGGGCTGCGCTCGATCGCGGCCGATCTCACCGATGCCGAAGCAACGGCCGCCGGGCTGAAGCAGGCCGCCGACACGACCCATGTGTTCTACGCGGCACTCAGCCCTGATCCCGATCTGTCGATCGAGGCGGAGCGCAACGGACGGATGCTGGGCAATCTCCTCGACGGGCTCGAGGCGGCGGGCGCGCCGCTGCGGCGGGTCGTCATCTATCAGGGCTTCAAGATCTACGGCATCCACCTTGGCGCCAAGGTCCGCACCCCGGCGCGCGAGAGTGACCCGCCGCACATGCCGCCCAACATCTATTTGGCCCAGGAGGCCCAGCTCAAAGCCAGAGGCGAGGAGGCCCGCTGGGATTATGTCGCGCTGCGGCCCGACGTGGTGGTAGGCGACATTCACGGCAATCCGATGAACATCGCGCTCGTCGTCGGCGTCTTCGCCGAGCTGTCGCGTGCGCTGAGAATCCCGATGCGATTTCCGGGTACGGACAAAGCCTATCGCCAACTCGTCCAGTTCACCGATGCCCGTCTTCTGGCGCGGGCGAGCGGCTGGGCGGCGACGAGCGACAAGGCCGGGGGAGAAGCCTTCAACGTGACCAATGGCGATGTCTTCCGCTGGGAGCGGATGTGGGAGGACGCGGCGCGACATTTGGGGCTTGAGACGGCGCCGCCCATTCCACTGACGCTTGCCGCCACATGGCCGACAAGGGACCATTGTGGAACGAGATCGCGAAGCAGCACGGCCTCGTCGAGCCGGATCTTGCCAAGCTTGTCGGCTGGGGATTCGGCGATTTCGTCTTCCACACCGAGTCCGACGTGATCTCGGACGTCAACAAGATCCATGATTATGGATTCGGCGAGCCCATGAACTCGTCGACTTCGCTGACCGCCGCGCTCGACAACCTGAAGCGAATGCGCGTTCTGCCGTAAGGGCGGAAAGGGCGGACCACGTGACCTGCGCGCTCATGACAGCGAATTAATGCCGGCGCAGCCTCGCCGTTACCTTCCATCCCTACCCTCTCGGTTGGCCCACTCCGCAATCGAAGGGATGCTCGCATGACCGACCGGGCGAAAAGCGCCGCCGCATTGCCGTCTGGGGCAGCCCTGCCGGAAGCCGCGCAGCCGCCTCTTTCCCCGTCCGCCGGCTCCCGCTATGGTCATTCCGAAAGTGACGCGATGAAGATCCTGCTGATCGAGGACGACCGTGAAGCGGCCGAGTACCTGACCAAGGCGCTCACCGAAAGCGGCTATGTCGTCGACCATGCCGCCGAGGGCCGCGACGGGCTCTTTCTCGCAACCTCGGGCGCCTATGACGCCCTCATCGTCGACCGCATGCTGCCGGGCATGGACGGGCTGGCGATCGTCGCGGCGTTGCGTGCTGCCGAGATCCGTACGCCGACCTTGATCCTGAGCGCCCTCGGCGCCGTCGACGACCGCGTCAAAGGGCTGCGCGCCGGCGGCGACGACTACCTCGTCAAGCCTTATGCCTTCTCGGAGCTGCTGGCACGTCTCGAGGCGCTGCTGCGCCGCGGCACCGCGACGACCGCGACGACCAAGCTGCGCGTCGCCGAGCTTGAGATGGATCTCCTGTCGCGCAATGTGCGGCGCGGCGACCAGACGATCGAGCTGCTGCCGCGCGAGTTCCGCCTTCTCGAATATCTGATGCGCCACGCGGGTCAGGTGGTGACGCGCACGATGCTGCTGGAGAGCGTCTGGGACTACCATTTCGATCCGCAGACCAACGTCATCGACGTCCATATCTCGCGGCTTCGGCAGAAGATCGACAAGGGGTTCGCCAAACCGTTGCTGCAGACCATTCGAGGGGCCGGTTATAGTCTCAGAGCAGCAGACTGAGGCGGCCGCGACAGCCGCGCCCGACCGCTACTCGCTCAGGCGGCTGCTGCGGACGAACGCGTTCCGGCTGGCGGCGCTCTATCTCATTCTCTTCGCGACCTCGGTGGTGGCTCTGCTCGCCTTCATCTACTGGTCGACCGCGAATTTCATCGAGCAGCAGACCGAAGCCACGCTGGACGCGGAGATCGCCGGCCTCGCCGAGCAATACAACCAACGCGGCCTCTCCGGCCTCGTCCAGGTCATCGCCGAACGTAGCGCCGGCGAGCGCGGCGACGCGATGCTCTATCTCGTCACCGACCCGCAAGGAAAGCCGCTCGCCGGCAATCTCTCGGGCTGGCCGCGCGCCGAAAGCGTCAGGCCGGGGTGGATCAGCTTTCCCGTCGAATCCCACCGCGGGAAGGACCTCCAGACCGACATGGCGCGGGCGACCACCTTCACGATCCCCGGCGATTATCGCCTGCTCGTCGGCCGCGACCTGCGCGACGCGGCGGCGTTCCGCAAGCGCGTCGCCGGCACCCTCGCCTGGGCCGGCGTGCTGACGCTCGGCCTCGGCCTCGCCGGCGGCATCGTGATGAGCCGCAACATGCTGCACCGCGTCGAGGTCGTCAGCAACACCGCCGCCGGCATCATCCATGGCGATCTCGGCAAGCGCATCCCTCTCACCGGCAGCGGCGACGAGTTCGATCAGCTGGCGACGAACCTCAACGACATGCTCGATCAGATCGAGCGGCTGATGTCCGGCATGCGGCAGGTCACCGACAATATCGCGCATGATCTGCGAACGCCGCTGTCGCGGCTGCGCTCACGGCTGGAAGTGACCCTTCTTGAACAGCCCGACACCGCCCGCTACGCCGAGGTTCTGCGCGAGACGATCGCCGAGGCCGATCGGCTGCTCGGCACCTTCACCGCGCTCCTCGGCATCGCCGAGGCCGAGTCGGGCTCGCGCCGCGCGACGATGGAGACGGTCGATCTCGCCGAGATCGTCCGCTCGGCGGTCGAGCTCTACGAGCCGGTCGCCGACGAAAAAGGGCTGGAGCTGGAGGCTCGCCTCGACCAACCCGTCTTCGTTCGCGGCGATCGCCATCTCTTGGCTCAGGCGACCGCCAATCTGCTCGACAACGCCTTGAAATATACGCCGGCGGGCCGCATCGCCATCACCGTCACCGGCGATCGGAAATTCGCCCGCCTCGAGGTCGCCGACACCGGTCCAGGTATTCCGGAAGACCATCGCGAAGCCGTCTTCGACCGCTTCGTGCGTCTCGAGTCGAGTCGTAGCACCGCCGGGAACGGCCTCGGCCTCAGCCTCGTGCGCGCCGTCGCGCAGCTGCACGGCGGCACCGTCAGCCTCGCCGACAATCATCCGGGTTTGCGCGCGTTCCTGGTGCTGCCCGCGGCCTGATCGCCGGTCAGCAGGAGGAGCAATGCTGCCGCGCCGCGGGCACAGGCTTACCGGCAAGCCGCCGCGCCGTCTCGGACAGCTTGGCGCGAAGCTCGGCGGCGCTGATGCCGGCGCTGCGCATGACCGGTGCCATCAACTCGTCCTCGAGCAAATCATCGAGCGTCGGTTCGATCATCGTCATCTTCCACCCCGCCATGGCCACGCCCCGCGATCGTCTGTGGGGAAAGTGCCCGGCAAGGTTGACGACAATGTGGCAACCTCTGGTTCTTTTCGTGTTTCCGTACCGCGGATTGCGGTCTGGCAACTCGCGAAAACGAGAGGGCCGCCGATCGATGCCGACGGCCCTCTCTGCCCACATCGGGGCGATCATTCACGTACCGTCAGGGCTTCACGGCATCCTTGGCTTGACCATAGGCCTTCTCGGCCTTGCCCGCCGCCTTGTCGATCTTGCCCTCGGCCTGCAGCTTGTCGTCGCCGATGACCTTGCCGGCGGCGTCCTTGACGCTGCCCTTGATCTCCTTGGCCGTACCCTTGACGCGATGTTCGTCCATCGTGCGATCTCCTTGCATTCCGGGCCTTCCGAGAAGGCTTCACTTAGGAAACACGTGGGTTTCACAAAGGTTGCAGTGAGTCGCGGGCGGCAGCTCTTTCCGGCCGCCGGCCTCCCGCTGCCGTTTTCCCGCCATCATCCCGCGCACCGTTTGGTAGTACCCTCCGCCGTCGGCTTCGGCATAATCTGGCGTCATGACAATCAAGAGCGACGACCCGCCGCCGGTCCCCCTCGCCGACATTGCCGTCGTCTTCTCGCGCATCGGCATCAGCAGCTTCGGCGGCGGTCTCGTCGCCTGGATCCGCCGCGAGGCCGTCGAGCGCAACCGCTGGGTCGGCGACCGGGAGTTCCTCAGCGGCCTGGCGCTGAGCCAGGTCCTGCCCGGCGCCAACATGACGAACCTTGCCGTCTATCTCGGCCTGCTGCTGCGTGGCGGACTGGGTGCCGTAACGGCGTTGGTGGCGCTGCTCTGGCTGCCGTCGATCTTCATCATTTTCCTCTACGAGATCTACGAACGCCTGCATGGTCTCGGCGCCCTGCATTTCGTCCTCGACGGCGTCGCGGCGGCCGCGATCGCGCTCAACATTGCGACCGGCATTCATGCGATCCGTCGCAGCCGCAGCGCCGTCACCGTGGCAGTCGCCGGCGCGGTCTTCCTCGCCGTCGGCGTGCTGCACTGGTCGATGCTGCTGGTCGTCGCCTGTCTCGCGCCGGTCAGCATCGTCATCGCGTGGAGACGGCGGCATGGATAAATGGGGCATGGATAGATGGGGCTGGGACGAGCACGCGGTCTGGGGCCTCGTGCGGATCTTCGCGCCGCTGTCGCTGCTCGCGATCGGCGGCGCGCCCTCGATCCTCGCCGAGATGGAGCATCAGACCGTCGACGTCTACGGCTGGCTGACGCAGCGCGATTTCGTCGACCTCTTCGCGATCTCGCGTGCCGCCCCCGGCCCGGGCACGCTGATCGTGACGCTGATCGGCTGGAAGGCCGCCGGGCTGGCAGGCGCCGTCGCCGCCTCGGTCGCCTTCTACCTGCCGACGAGCCTCATCATCTACGGCGTCGCCTCGATCTGGCGGCGCTACCGCTCGGCGCCGTGGCGCGAGCCGGTCGAGCACGGGCTGGCGCCGATCGCGATCGGCCTCATCTTCGCTGGCGCCTACGCGGTCCTGCAGTCGATGACGAGCGGGGTCCTGGCCTTCGGGACGACCGCGGTCGCCGTCGCGCTGCTGCTGTGGAAGCCGATCAACCCGATCATCCTGCTCTCCGGCGCCGCGCTCACCTATGGTACGATCTATGCTCTCGCGTAACGCTCTTTCCCAGTGCGGCAAAGCCGCCTAGGGTAGCGCCACGATCACCACCGAACAGGAAACGCCATCATGACACTCTCGATGTCCCAGGCCTCGATTCCGGTCTTCGTGCAATTGCTCACCGCCGCCTCCGCCGTCCTCGACAAGGCGGCTGCCCATGCCGAGGCCAAGAAGGTCGATCCCACCGTTCTCCTCAACATGCGGCTCTATCCCGACATGTTCCCGCTAGTCCGTCAGATCCAGATCGCGACCGACCAAGCGAAGGGCTGCATCGCCCGGCTCGCCGGCATGGAGGTCCCGAAGTACCCCGACTCCGAGGCGACGTTCGACGAGATCAAGGCGCGCATCGCAAAGACCATCGATTTCGTCCAGAGCGTCAAGGCCTCGCAGATCGACGGCACCGAGGACAAGGATCTGACGATCCCGCTGGGCCAGCAGCAGCGCGCCTTCAAGGGCCAGGCATATCTGATCAACTTCGTCCTGCCGAACTTCTATTTCCACCTGGCGACTGCCTACAACATCCTGCGCCACGCCGGCGTCGAGATCGGCAAGCGCGACTTCCTCGGCAATTTCTGAGTCCTGCCGGGATCGGTCGGCCCGCCGCCGGCCGATCCCGCCAGACTATCCGCTGGAGCGCGTTACGCCGACTTGAGCTGCGACGTATCGATCGGCAGCTTGCGCAGACGTTTGCCGGTCAATGCGTAGACCGCATTGACGACGGCGGGCGCGATCGTTGCCGTCCCCGGCTCGCCCATGCCGCCGGGCTCTTCCTGGCTGTCGACGATATGGACCTCGATTGTCGGTGCCTCGTCGATGCGCAGCGCCGGGTAGCTGTCGAAATTGCCTTGCTCGACGCGCCCGTCCCTGAGGGTGATCTCGCCGTAGAGAGCCGCCGTAAGCCCGTAGATGACGCCGCCTTGCATCTGCGCCCGGATCGTGTCGGGATTGACCTGGCGGCCGCAGTCGACGGCGCAGACGACGCGCTGCACCTTGACCCGCCCGTCCTTGCCGACGCTGACCTCGGCGACTTGCGCGATGTAGGTGCCGAAGCCGAAGACCAGCGAAACGCCGCGCCCGACGTCGCCGGGCAGCGGCTTGCCCCAGCCGGCCTTGTCGGCGGCGAGATCGAGAACGCCGCGGGCCCGCAAATTCTTGTCGAGCAGCGCGCGGCGATAAGCCACCGGATCCTGCCGCGCGGCGACGGCAAGCTCGTCGATGAAGCCTTCCACCATGAAGGCGTTGTGGGTCACCCCGACTCCACGCCACCAGCCGGTGGTCAGCCCCGCCGGCGGCTCCTGGCGCACATAGTCCACGAGGACATTCGGCACACCGTAGGGTCCGGCGGCGCCGTCGACCGCGTCGATGTCGAGCCCGTTCTTGAAAAACGGCGGCGCCCATCGCGCCAGGATCGACGAGGCGACGACGCGATGGCTGAAGGCGACCGGCGCGCCCTTGCCGTCGAGCCCGGCGCTGAGCAGATCGTAGTAATACGGCCGGTATACGTCGTGCTGGACGTCCTCCTCGCGCGTCCAGACCACCTTCACCGGATAGGCCACCTGCTTGGCGATCTGCACCGCCTGGGTGACGCCGTCGATGTCGAGGCGACGGCCGAAACCGCCGCCGAGCAGATGGTTGTGGACCTTGACCTTGTCGAGCGGCAGCCCGGTGACGGCGGCGGCGGTCGCCTGGGCACGGCTGAGGACCTGCGTCCCGACCCAGATTTCGCAGCCGTCGGCGCGGACATGCACCGTGCAGTTCATCGGCTCCATCGTGGTATGGGCGAGCAGCGGCATCTCGTAGACCGCCTCGATCTTCGTGGCGGCGCCCGCCATCGCGGCGCCGACGTCGCCGTCCTGCTGCGCCACCGCGCCCGGTTTCTTGGCGGCGTCGGCGAGCTGCGCGACGAGATCGGCGGTCGAATACTTGGCGTTCGCCCCGCCGTCCCAGGTGATGACCAGCGCCTCGAGGCCCTTCTTCGCCGCCCCCATATGGTCGGCGATCACCGCGACGGCATTGTCGAGCCGCACGATCTCGCGCACGCCTTTGACAGCTTTGGCCTTGCTGTCGTCGACGCTCGCCAGCTTGCCGCCGATCACCGGACAGGCGGCGACCGTCGCGATCTTCATGCCGGGGATCTTGACGTCGATGCCGTACTCGGCCTTGCCGTTGACCTTGTCGGCGGTGTCGGTCCGCTTGACCGGCTTGCCGACCAGCGTGAAGTCCTTGGGGTCCTTGAGCGCGACATCCGTCGGCGGAGTCTGCTTCGCCGCCTGCGCCACCAGCGCGCCATAGGCGAGGCGGCGGCCGGTCGCGGCGTGAATCACCGTGCCTTTCTCGACGTGGCAGGATGCGGCATCGACCTTCCAAGCCTGCGCCGCCGTGGCGACCAGCATCGTCCGCGCCGCCGCGCCGGCGATGCGCAGCGGCTTCCAGAAGCCGCGTACCGAGGTCGAGCCGCCGGTCACCTGGAAGCCGATCAGCGGATTGCTGTAGAGCTTGTCGTCGGGCGGCGCGTGCTCGACATGCACCTGCGCGAGGTCGACGCCGAGCTCTTCGGCGATCAGCATCGGCATCGATGTATAGGTGCCCTGCCCCATCTCGACCTGGCAGACGATCAGCGTCACCTGCCCGTCGGGATCGATCCGCACGAAGGCGTTCGGCGAGAAGCTCTTGTCGTCGGCCGCCAGGGCCTCGTCGACCAGGGCGGGAATGCCGATGCCCAGCAGCAACCCGCCGCCGACGGCGAGCCCGACGCTGAGGACGGTCCGGCGCGAGACGTTCTGATCTCCGGCAGGGAAAATGCGATCGAGGATCATGATCAGCCCCTCCGCTCGTTCGTGGCGGCCGGCTGCGCCGCCTGCTTGATCGCCTCGCGGATGCGGACATAGGTGCCGCAGCGGCAGATGTTGCCCGACATCGCGTCGTCGATGTCGCCGTCGGTCGGATGCGGATTGCCCGCCAGCAGCGCCGAGGCCGACATGATCTGGCCGGACTGACAATAGCCGCACTGCACCACCTCGACGTCGAGCCAGGCCTTCTGGATCTTTTGCCCGGCCTCGGTCTGTCCGACCGCCTCGATGGTGGTGATCTCTCCTGTCCCGACGCTCTCGATCGGCGTGATGCAGGAGCGGATGGCCGTGCCGTCCTGGTGCACGGTGCAGGCGCCGCACAGCGCCATGCCGCAGCCGAATTTCGTGCCCGTCATCCCGAGGACGTCGCGCAACACCCAGAGCAGCGGGGTGTCGCCGTCGACGTCGACGGAGTGGCTGGTGCCGTTGATCTTGATATCGAATGCCATGGGAGCCTCCGGGGATGACGAATCTCTGCCGTCGCGGCTTCCGGCGATGAGCGCACTGCACGCCACAGCCGATAAACCGTGCGTGAAAGGCCAAAGGATGATAGTCGTAATCTACCTTGTCAACCGACATCGGGAGGGGGCGATGGGCCGGTCACGGGCGGAGAAGGCGGCGACGCATGCGCGGATCGTCGAGGTTGCAGCGCGGCGCTTCCGCGAGACCGGGCTCGACGGCATCGGCGTCGCTGATCTGATGCAGGAGGCCGGCCTCACCGTCGGCGGCTTCTACAAGCATTTCGCATCGCGCGACGACCTCGTCGTCGAGGCGCTCATGGCGGCGTTCGAGGAGATCGACGCGCTGGAAAGCCGGACGACCAGCTACGCGCAGCTCGTCGGCGATTATCTCAGCGAGGCGCATCGCGACGCGCCCGGCACCGGCTGCGCGATCGGCGCGCTGTTGGGCGATGTCTCACGCGGCAGCACCGCCGCCAAAGCCGCCTATACCGAGCGGGTCGAGCGCAGCCTCGATTTCGTCGCCGGCCTGGTCGACGGCGCCGATCCCGCCCAGAAGCGCGCCAAGGCGCTCATGACCTTGAGCGCCTGCCTCGGCGCGCTCGGACTGTCGCGTGCGGTCGACGACCCGGCGCTGTCGCGCGAGATCCTCGACACCGTCGCCCGCGAGCTGCTGCAGCGCTAGCGAAACGCCTTCGCGTAGATCTCCGGCTTGAACCCGACGATCGGCCCGCCCTCGGCATCCACCACGGGGCGCTTGATCATCGAGGGCTGCGCCAGCATCAGCGCGATCGCCTTCCCCTCGTCGAGCCCCGCCTTGTCCGCCTCCGGCAGCTTGCGGAACGTCGTGCCGGCGCGGTTGAGCAGCGTCTGCCAGCCCACCGCATCGGCCCAGCGCTGCAGCTGGCCGCGCTCGACGCCCTGCGCCTTGTAGTCGTGGAACGCATAGGCGACGCCGTGCGTATCGAGCCACGCCCGCGCCTTCTTCATCGTGTCGCAGGCCTTGATGCCGTAGACCGTCACCGACTTGCTCATCGCCCCATTGCTCCCACCGCTCGCCTTCTGCGAGGATAGCGGCAAAAAAACCGGGACGCGATGTCGGGACGGCGATCGCGCCGGCGTCCTTGGGTCAGACACCAGCGAAGAGGAGACATCATGACCGAGATTGCCAACGAACTCGTCCTGACCCGGCTGATCGACGCGCCGCGCGACAAGCTGTTCCGCTGCTGGACCGAGCCGTCGCTGCTGAAGCAATGGTTCGCGCCGCTGCCCTACACCGTCCCCGTCGCCGAGATCGATTTCCGCGTCGGCGGCGCCAGCCGCATCGTCATGCGGTCGCCGGACGGCCAGGAGATCCCCTGCCCCGGCACCTATCTCGAGATCGTCCCGAACGAGCGGATCGTGGTCACCGACGCCTATACCGGCGACTGGGTGCCGAACGCCAAGCCGTTCATGACGGCGATCGTCACCTTCGCCGACGAAGGCGGCAAGACGCGCTACACCGCGCGGGCGCGGCACTGGAGCAAGGAAGACTGCGAGACCCACGTCCAGATGGGCTTCCATCGGGGCTGGGGCCAATGCGCCGACCAGCTCGCCGCCCTCGCGGCGACGATCTGAGGCGCGCGATGGCCGAACCGCAGATCCGCTTCGAAGACGGCGCCGGCTACGAGCGGATGATGGGGAAATGGAGCCGGCTCGCCGGCGACATTTTCCTCGACTGGCTGGCGCCGCGCCCGGGCCTCCGCTGGCTCGACGTCGGCTGCGGCAACGGCGCCTTCACCGAGCTGATCGTCGAGCGCTGCGCCCCCACCGCGGTCGAGGGCATCGACCCCTCGGAGGGGCAGCTCGCCTACGCAAACACCCGCCCGGCATCGCGCGTCGCGACCTTCCGCCAGGGCGATTCCATGGCCCTTCCCTTCCCCGACGCCGGCTTCGATGCCGCAACCATGGCGCTGGTGATCTTCTTCGTCCCCGACCCGGCGAAGGGCGTCGCCGAGATGGTGCGGGTGGTGCGCCCCGGCGGCACGGTCGCCGCCTATGCCTGGGACATCCTTAGCGACGGCTTTCCCGTCGAGCCGATCTACGCCGAGCTGCGCGCCATCGGCGTCACGCCGCTGCTGCCGCCGAGCGCGGAAGCCTCGCGGATGGCGGCGATGCGCGGCCTGTGGACCGCTGCCGGCCTCGCGGAGGTCGAGACGCGCGAGATCACGGTGCAGCGCAGCTTCGCCGATTTCGAGGATTTCTGGACGACCACCGTGCTCGGCTCCAGCGTCCGCCCGACCTTGGCCGCGCTGCCCCCCGCCGACCTCGAGCTGGTCAAGTCGCGGGTGCGCACCCGCCTCCCGGCAGACGCCGCGGGACGCATCACCTACGGCGCCCGCGCCAACGCGGTGAAGGGTCGCGTCCCGACGTAACCGCCCGACATTAGCCCCTCTCCCGCGCTTGGGCGGGCGATGGGGTTTTTTTTCTCGCGGAGCGCATGAAGGCGACGACCGTCGAGCCGCCGGCCGCGGCAGGTAGAACCTAGACCGCCTTCTCTCGCTCGCTCTTTTCCCGCACCGGCAGCTTCCAGCCGGGCCGGACGAAGTGACAGGTATAACCCTGCGGAATCCGCTCGAGATAATCCTGATGCTCGGGCTCCGCCTCCCAGAAATCGCCGACCGCCGCGACCTCGGTCACGACCTTGCCCGGCCACAGCCCGGAGGCGTCGACGTCCGCGATCGTGTCCTCGGCCACCCGCTTCTGCGCGTCGCTGGTGTAATAGATCGCCGAGCGATAGCTCATCCCGACGTCGTTGCCCTGGCGGTTCCGCGTCGTCGGGTCGTGGATCTGGAAGAAGAATTCGAGGATCTGCCGATAGCTCGTCTTCGCGGGATCGAAGATGATCTCGATCGCCTCGGCATGGGTCCCGTGGTTGCGGTAGGTGGCATTCTTGACGTCGCCGCCGCTATAGCCGACCCGCGTCCGGATCACGCCGGGTTGGCGGCGGATGAGATCCTGCATGCCCCAGAAGCAACCGCCGGCAAGGACTGCGCGCTCTTCGGTCATCCTACATCCTCCACCTGATCGAGATAGGCACCATAGCCCTCGGCTGCCATATCGTCGCGATGGATGAAGCGCAGCGACGCGGAGTTGATGCAATAGCGCAGCCCGCCGCGATCCCGGGGTCCGTCGGGAAAGACATGCCCGAGATGGCTGTCGCCGAATTTCGAGCGCACCTCGATGCGCGTCATGCCGAGCGTCGTGTCGCGCAGCTCGGCGACATGCGAGGAGTCGATCGGCTTCGTAAAGCTCGGCCAGCCGCAGCCCGATTCGAACTTGTCCGACGAGGCGAACAGCGGCTCGCCCGAGACGACGTCGACATAGATCCCGGGCGCGTTGTTGGCGAGATACTCGCCGGTGCCGGGGTACTCGGTGCCGCTCTGCTGCGTCACGCGATATTGCTCGGGCGTGAGGCGCGCGACGGCCTCGGGGGTCTTCTGATAGTTCGCCACTGTCGTTCTCCTTGTCACCGCTGTCCGGTCAAGCCGCGATCCAGCTCCGCACCGCGGCCCAGATTATCGCCCCGGCCATGAAATAGATGATGACGGAGCCGATCGTCCAGAAGAGCGCGCGCGCCTCGTGCGAGCGATGCGTCATCACGATGGTGAAATGAGCCAGCCGCGAGAGGACGTAAACCCCGTAGAGACCGATCGCCAACGCCGCGCTTGGCGCCGTGCAGACATAGAGAAGACCGGCGACGAGAAACAGGGGAATGTTCTCGATGTCGTTGCCGTGCAACCGGCGCGACCGTTCGACGTATTCGTTCGGCAGCAATTGCGCCGGGCTCGGGTCCGGGTTCATCGGCGATTTCCGCGCGTCCTCCGGGTTGCGAAACCCGGCGTTGACCTTCAGCATGCGGAAGACGGTGATCCAGCCCTGCGACATCATCTTCACGATCATCAACGCCGCGGCGACCGCGTAGTACTGGAAGACCGGATTGGCGAACGTCACCAGGTTCATGCTCCGCATCCTTCGATTGCGGCGCGAAACCCCGGTCTCCCTGCCGCTGTCGGAGCGCGCGAAACGGCTCCCTCGCAGCAGCGGCTCCAATGACCGGCGCCCCGCGTGTTCCGTCATGCGTCTTACCACCGCGCGTCGCGTCGCGATAGAATCCGCGTTTCCGATCCGACAGCGCCTTCTCGCGCCTTCGGCCGCGATGCTAGACTTCTCCCTGGGCACGCCGGACGAAACTCCGTCGTGCCGCACGGGAATCGAAGCACGGCAACTTCGCGACGGCCGAGCGATGACCATTTGCGACACGAAAACCGTCGTCGACTGGCTTGCCGCCGGGGCGCGCTCGGGCGCCGCGAGCGGCGACGTGCTGGCGGAGCTGTGCGACCGGTTCCTCGCCTGCGGCATCGACCTCTCGCGGGTCGGCCTCTTCGTCCACACGCTGCACCCCGAGATCATGGGGCAGCGCTTCCTCTGGCGGGCGGGCCAGCCGGTCGCGGTGGGGAACCTGTCGTTCGAGGACTCGCAGTCCGACACCACCCGCCTCAGCCCCGTCTCACGGGTGACTGCCACCGGCACCGCCGTTCGCCGCCGCCTCGCGGCACGGGATTGTCCGATCGACTTCGCCGTCCTCCGCGAGCTGCGCGGCGAGGGCGCGACGGATTACCTGGCATCGCCCCTCGTCTTCGCCGACGGCGCCCGTCACGTCGTGACCTGGACGACCCGCCGGCCCGACGGGTTCACCGAGGCGGAGATCCGCGGCATCGAGGCGACAATCGACCCGCTGGCGCGCGTCGTCGAGAACCGCACGCTGCGGCAAAAGACCGTCGATCTCCTGAACATCTACGTCGGCAACCAGGCGGGTTCACGCGTCCTCGCCGGGCAGGTCCGGCGCGGCGACACCGAGGCGATCAACGCCGCGATCTGGCTGTCCGACATGCGGGGCTTCACCGCCCTCGCCGACCGCCTGCCGCCCCGCACCCTGATCGACCTGCTCAACCGGTATTTCGACTGCCAGGTCCCGGCGATCGTCGAGCGCGGCGGCGAAATCCTCAAATTCATGGGCGACGGATTGCTCGCGATCTTCCCGATCGACGGAGACGCTGCCGATACCGAGCGGGTCTGCGCCGCCGTCGTCGCCGCCGCCTGCGAGGCCCGCGCCACCGTCGCTGCGATGCCGAGACCCGCCGGCGAGATCGACGCCGGCGGCCTGCGCTTCGGCCTCGCGCTCCACCTCGGCGAAATCCTCTACGGCAACATCGGCAGCGGCAACCGCCTCGACTTCACCTGCATCGGCCCGGCGGTGAACGTCGCGGCACGGATCGAGAAGCTCGCCGGCAAGCTCGGCCGGACCATCCTCGCCTCGCAGGAGTTCGCCCGCCATTGCCCGTCCGACTTCGTCCCGCTCGGCGAGTTCGCGCTGGCGGGACTCAGCGCCGAGCAGATGGTGTTCGGGCTCGAGGATGAGGGGGAATGTTCGTCGGATGCGGCGCCGCGCTGACGCGCTGCCCGGAGACTGATGCGACGCGGCGAAAACGGTCAGTTGTGTATGGTGTCCCCCGAACTCCGCAGCGATTGGTGGTCGTCGACCAAAAGGCGATCGGACGCACGCCACGGTCCAACCTCGCGACGTACACAGGGCTGTTCGACTACGTTCGCAAGATCTTCGCGGCCACCAAGTCGGCGCGCGCCCGTCACTACGACGCTGGACGCTTTTCCTTCAATGTTGCCAAAGGCCGCTGTGAGACCTGCGACGGCGAAGGCTTTGTTTGCGTCGAATTGCTGTTCCTGCCCAGTGTGTATGCCCCGTGCCCCACCTGTCATGGCGCTCGCTACAACGCCAAAACCCTTGAAATAAAATACCGCGACAAGAACATCGCCGCCGTACTGGGAATGACGGTCGACGCCGCCTTCGCGTTCTTTGCCGAGGAGGCGCAGGTGCGCCGGTCCCTCGATGTGCTGCGGCAGGTTGGCCTCGGCTATCTGCGACTTGGCCAGCCGGCGACGGAGCTTTCCGGCGGCGAGGCCCAGCGGATCA
Organism: Rhodospirillales bacterium; assembly: GCA_028291405.1. GTDB lineage: Bacteria > Pseudomonadota > Alphaproteobacteria > ATCC43930 > CGMCC-115725 > URHD0088. The sequence continues at coordinate 26,342 of JAQGID010000146.1, forward strand.
AGCTTGCCACCGAGCTGCAGCGGACGCAGCGCGGCCACACGCTCTACGTCCTTGACGAGCCCACCACGGGACTACACCCGGCTGACGTCGAGAAGCTCATCGCACAACTCGACGCGCTGGTCGACTCCGGCAATACCGTCATCGTGGTGGAGCATGACATGCGCGTCGCCGCTGGCAGCGAC